>NZ_CP053842.1:993369-1324492 GCF_013201645.1 Campylobacter corcagiensis
TTTTTTTATCATCTTCTTTATGAAGCTCGGCATCTTTTACCATTTTCTCGATCTCTTCATCACTTAGTCCGCTTGAGCCTGTTATTCTTATATCAGTTGCTTTTCCTGTAGCTTTATCTTTTGCTGAAACTGTTAAAATTCCGTTTGCGTCGATGTCAAATTGAACTTCAATTTGCGGAACGCCACGCGGTGCTGGCATAATTCCTTCAAGATTAAAATTACCCAAAGTTTTATTATCTCTAGCAAATTCTCTTTCGCCCTGAAGTACATTTATAGTAACAGCACTTTGGTTATCCTCAGCAGTTGAGAAGACTTGAGCTTTTTTAGTTGGTATAGTTGTACCTTTTTCTATAACTTTTGTCATAACCCCACCCAAAGTCTCAATTCCAAGGCTAAGTGGTGTAACATCAAGTAAAAGCACGTCTTTAACATCACCTTTTATAACAGCACCTTGAATAGCAGCACCAATTGCCACAACTTCATCAGGGTTAACGCTTTTATTTAGCTCTTTTCCACCAAATGCTTTTTGAACTTCTTGATTAACTAGCGGAACACGAGTTGAACCACCCACCATAACGATCTCAGCGATATCAGAGTTACTTACCCCTGCATCACTCATAACTTTTTTAAGAGTCTGTATAGTCTCAGCCACAAGACCTTCTATCATACTTTCAAATTTTGCTCTTGTGATAGTTTTTGTAAGGTGTTTTGGACCATTTTGATCAGCTGTGATAAATGGCAAATTTACAGTTGTTTCCATTGCACTTGATAGCTCTTTTTTAGCATTTTCAGCTGCTTCTTTTAGACGCTGCATAGCCATAACATCGCCTTTTAGGTCTATGCCGCTTTCGCTTTTAAATTCGCTTAAAAGATAGTCAATTAGCTTATTATCAAAGTCATCACCACCCAAAAACGCGTCCCCTCCAGTTGCTAAAACTTCAACAACATTTTCG
The DNA here is from genome assembly GCF_013201645.1 of Campylobacter corcagiensis. Taxonomy (NCBI): domain Bacteria; kingdom Pseudomonadati; phylum Campylobacterota; class Epsilonproteobacteria; order Campylobacterales; family Campylobacteraceae; genus Campylobacter; species Campylobacter corcagiensis. The sequence continues at coordinate 994,323 of NZ_CP053842.1, forward strand.
CCAGTTTCAAGCACTGTAACATCAAATGTTCCACCACCAAGGTCATAAACTACGATCTTTTCAGATGCTTTTTTATCAAGACCATAAGCTAAGGCCGCTGCGGTTGGTTCATTTACTATTCTTAAAACATTAAGTCCTGCGATAGTTCCTGCTTCTTTTGTAGCTTTTCTTTGGCTATCGTTAAAATAAGCTGGAACTGTGATAACAGCATCGACAACATTTTCTCCAAGATAGCTTTCTGCATCTTCTTTTAGTTTTATTAAAACTTTAGCTGAAATTTCTTGTGGAGTGTAAATTTTACCATCTATCTCAACTGCTGCTGCACCATTTCTATCAACTATCTTATATGGAAGTCTTTTTTGTGCTTCTTTTGCGTTATCTTCATTCATCATCAGACCCATTATTCTTTTTATAGAATAAATAGTCTTATGTGGGTTTGTAACAGCTTGTCTTTTAGCTGTATCGCCAACTAAAATTTCACCTTTATCTGTAAAAGCGACAATTGATGGAGTTGTATTTTTTCCCTCTTTATTTGGAATAATCTTGCCTTCGCCTCTTTCAAATATCGCAACTGCTGAGTTTGTTGTACCTAAATCTATTCCAATTACTTTGCTCATATTTTCATCCTTTATTAAATTTATTTTGCTACTGACACCATAGAGGCTCTAAGCACTCTATCTTTAAACTTATATCCTTTTTGATACACATCTACTATTTCGCCTTTTTCATGCTCCTTACTTTCAACTAAATTTATAGCGTTGTGAAATTCAGGATTTGCCTCTCCTGAATTTTCAACCTGCTCGATTCCGTACTTTTTAAAGGTCTCAAGAAAAATATCAAGACATCTTTCAACGCCATCTTCAATACGCCTAGCAAGCTCATTATCACCAACTTCTATCTTGATGGCTTCTTCTAAAGCATCTACGATAGGAAGCAAATCTTTTGCAAATTTCTCACTTGCGTACTCAACTGCAACGCTTTTTTCACGCTCAAGGCGTTTTTTCATATTTTCAAAATCAGCGTTTGCTCGGTAGAATTTATCAGTTAATTCGCTAAATTCATTTTGAAGCTTATCAAGCTCACTTTGAGTTTGGCTAATTTCAGCTTCTGAATCTTCCAAATTCTCTAAATTCTCTTCACTATTTTCTAAATTTTCAATATCTTCTTTTTTCATGCTACCTCCGCTATAGTATCAAAAAACTTTTCCCAATCCTCATAAACACTTCCTGCACAAAGCATCACAGCGTTTTTATCTCCTAACTTTATATCTCTTTTAACACCCATATAACTACGCTCAAAAAGCGGTTCATAAGCCAAATTTGAGCTCATATAAGAACTAAAACTAGGATCTAACAACATCTCAAATTTATCATCTCTATAAATTTCATAAACAAGTGTTTTATTACTTATAAAAAGAACATTTGAGCGTTTAAAAAGTCCTATTTTTGTACGAAGCTCGCTTAAACCAACCTGAGAACAGATAGTATATAGCTCATCAAGACCAATACCAACCAAATTTAGCAAAAAGTTATAAATCTTTTCATCAAATTTTAGTAGAAATTCGCAACTTTTAAAATTAAGAATTATATACTTATGAGAATAGTTGATGACTTCTTCTAAAATTTCGCTATTTATGCCACTAATAATGCAATAAATTTTGAAATTTTCTAAAATTTTAGAGAGATTTCCTAAACTATTAATAGCTAATTCATCTTTAAAGCTAAGTCTTTGACTCCAGTAATGCTTCATCGCTTTTGTGGTTGGAATCCTACCACCACTTACATGAAGCTGTTTAAGTGAGCCTAAATCACTAAGCTTTTTAAAATAGACTCTAATAGTAGAAGCAGGAATCATCCCATCCATTCTAAGCCCAAGTTCAGCTGAACCTATCGGCTCATTTTCATCAAGATAAGCTTCTATTATATAGTTAAGAATCAACTCTGTTTTATTTGTTTTCATCTTTCCTTTTCCTTAAAGTTAGCACTCTTTAATTTAATTGCTAGGTGTATTATACAATATGAGTCTATCATTGTCAAGGTTTTTAACTGATTTTATAATTTTAAAGGTTGAGTCACTAAGACTTATAGTTAATTTTTACTGAATTTACTAAAATTTGACTAAATTTATAATATTTATGATAAAATACAAAATACATAAAATTTAACGCATTATTTTATGTAACTTAATACACAATTAAGTGGATATTTTATTCAGTTTAATGTTTCTTTAATCTAACTTCTTGTATAATACACACATAATTTATCATAAATCATACATAAAAATGTATATTTTATGAATGTTTAATGGTATTTATACATTTTTATGTATAAATATAGAAATTTTCTGTATAATATCACTATGGAAGTAAGTGATATTTTTAATATTTTACATAACGCTGTTGAGTCAAAATATATGGGAAAGAAAATTTCTCAGTCTGCCATGGCAAAAAAGCTTGGAGTTTCTATGAGAACTTATCAAGATTGGCGTCTTGGAAATAGCAGACCAGGTGCTGTAATGGCTGTATTTACAATGCTTAGTGAGCTTGACGATGATGAAAGTGCATTTGTACTAAATAAGATAAAAAAACTTATAAAAAAGGATGGTTATGCAAAGAGTGACAGTTAAAGAGAGGAATGAACTTGAAAAGATTTTTTTATTATCTTGCAAAAGAGATAGTAAATTTAGAGAAATTTACAACTTTATCCTTAAAAAAATAGGTCTTAAAAAATAATCTATAAATTCTTATTGTATTATAAACTCTCACAAACCCTATAGATTTGGGGTTTGCTTTAATATATAAAGCGTTAAATATATTAATACATATCTTACCATAAATCTGCTGTTTAATTTGCAAAAGAGTAAATAAAAAGTCATAAACAAAAGAAGTATGATATGCAGATACTTTTAGATTAAATAATAAACTATCTAAAAAATTTAAAACCCTTGTAAATAAAACAAAAAGAACCAAATCTTATTACTTGTAAGATATGGTCAAAAATATACCTGATGATTATAAGGAAACTATGAAATCAATAAATAAAATCAGTGGTACAACCTGCTCATTAGATGAAATTTCATCTTTGTATGGTTACGAAAGTTTATAACTAACTAATAAAGCTAAAAAAAAAGACTTTTCAAAGCTTGATAAGCATATACAAAAGTAGATTTTAAAAAATTAAAGTTTATAGATATTTAAGTAATCCAAAAAATAATGAAAACGTTTAGCAAAAAATTTATTTGTTATTTGGAGATATAGAATTCCAAACTTATAATTTTATTGATTAAAATTTTTCATAGAAAAATATTTACGGCTACAATAGTACAATATATATAAAAATTAAAACCTAAAACTAAGCTATATATTTTTTAAATTAATAAACTAAATTTCTTAAAAATACCATATAAAAACTAATAATGCTTATATGACGGAGTATCTAAGTGATGATGAATTAAAGCATTTTACAATTAATATATAACCAAAACATAAAATACTAATCGTATAGCATACTTTTATTTTATAACCATAAGCTTATTAAAAAGATAAGAATGAGCTAAATTTATAGCAGAAGTTAAAAATAACTATATGTATTTATATATTTGGTTAAACATGAGATAAAGAGTATATAAATTTGCAATTATTTAAAGTTTAAAAGTAAAAAGAGCACTCCAAAATTTGGAGTGCTTATATTTTAGAAATCTTAAAATTTAGTTAAAGAAATATCCGACTGAACCACCAACAGTTGCATTTTCTTGAGAATCATAACTAACACCACCTTTAAATATCCATTTTCCATCATCACTCATTCCAGATAGTCCTAAAGACACAGCACTTTCACCCTTGTGATGACCAGCTCCGATTGCTATTAGAGATTTTCCTGGAACGGTTGATTGTGGAAGCATGCCAAGAGCTACAGCAGAAGCAATCCCAGCTCTACTTTCATCTCTTAATTCTTCCATATCGCTATAAACATTAGCTAAGCGGTTGTTTAGGTATCTTAAATTTACCGCATCAGTGTCATATACTGGATTTGCGACATTACTTATAGTTCTTTCATGGCCTTTGCTACCAACTGAGACTGTGTTATCTCTACCATAGTCGTTTGACCCACCGCCAATGGCAACTGAGTTTGTTCCAGTTGATTTAGGTTTATCTTTTGCCCATTTTTCTTTTTTATCACTTTGTTTTATACCAGCATCTCCAGCTTTTATGCTTTTAATCTGTCCAACAGTAGCTGCGTCAGTGTCATCTTCGCCATCAGCTAAATTTGTGATTTTATTTTTGCCATTATCTAAACCATTTTTTGTTAGTTTAACATCACCTTTGCTTGGATCATCTTGTTTAATGGTAACCCCATTATTATCTATGGTAGTTTTGTTATCTATAGCGACTTTGTTACTTGAAATTTTAACTTTATCGTTTTTGATTTCATTTTTAGTTATTTCGACCTTATCGCCAACTTTTAAGCCATTTTCATCAAGCTTAACATTTTTGATTTTCACACTATTATCGCTGATGGCAACATTTCCAACACTTACTTTATCAAAGCTTACATCTTTTTTAGTTTCAACCTTGTAAATTTTATTTCCATTTGCTCCAGTTGTTTGAGTAACTACTATGTTATCTCCAGCTGTAACCTCTGTGTTACTTTTAGCTATATTTGATTGTAAATTTTGAGTTATGCTAAGAAGCTGATCTTCTGTGGCAGCTCTACCTGAAACAATATCATCTTTTGTATAACCAGCGTTCCAAGTTGTATTTGTAAGACCTGTGATAGCTCTACTACCATTATCATTTTTAATAACGATCGCATCATTTCCACTACCAATAGTTATTTTATTAGCTTCTATTTTTGTAAGCTTATCGCCATCTTCAAACTCAGCACTTGTTAAATTTTTAAGCTCAGGGTTTAAACTTACTTTCTTTTTAGTCTTATCATCTTCATCAGAAGCAACTACTATGTTTGTGTTATCACCTACTACATCTGATATTTTATTACCTAAATTTTGATTAATGTTATTTAGTTCTGTTTTATTGATAAAAGTTTCATCACTATAATCTTTAAGTGATTTAAGTTGAGCGACATTAACTGCATCGGTAGGATTTGTTCCTGCTGCAACATTTGTTATTTGACGAGTGATAGCCCCACCTTGGTATCCTGAAGCTCTACCGATAGAAACTGCTGCTGCAGTGCTTTTCCAAATATGATTTGTTTCCGTGCTTCGCTTTCCTGTTTTAAAATCCCAACCAGCCTGATCTTTATCTGTATTTGCTACAGAAAATGAGCCTAGAGCAATTGAATTTATAATATTTGCTTGTGCTTGATGTCCGATAGCTGTTGTATTATCTCCTTTTGCGTTTGTTTCACTACCAAGAGCCATGGCATAATATCCATCAGATGTAGCTTTATATCCTAATGCTGTACTATAATTATTTTTTGCATTAGCCTGTTTTCCGATGGCTGTTGAAGCATAGCCATTTGCAACAGTACTTTCTCCTATTGCTATACTACTATGATCATCAGTTTGAGCTTTATTTCCTATTGCAATATCATAAGAGCCTTTTGTAATCGAATTTGCTCCTAAAGCTACTGAAAATTGACTTTCATTTGTAGCTTCATATCCAATAGCTACTGATTTAAGATCTTCATTTTTTGAATTTGTTCCTATGGCTATTGAGTGATCAGATTGTTTTGTAGTATGTGCTTCTTTGTCTTCTATTCTTTTTTGATTTGTAGCATTTTCGCCTATGCTTATTGAATTTACACTTTCTGATTTAGCGTTTTTACCAATGGCTACAGTATTTTCCTTGCTGGCTTTTGCCTTATATCCTATAGTAGTAGAATTTCGTCCAGAAGCATTTGCTTCACTACCCAATGCTATAGCCAATAATCCATTAGATATAGCCTTTTCACCTAAAGACATAGAGTAATTTCCATTTGCTATAGATCGAAATCCTATAGCTGTAGCGCTATTTCCAGTAGCTTTTGCCATAACTCCTATTGCATTGCTAGTATGTCCAGTAGCTTGTGATAGTGCACCTATAGCATTACTATTTTCGCCTAGTGCTTTAGCTCCAGCACCAAATGCGTTGCTATTAGTTCCTTTAGATTCTGATGATGTACCTATAGCATTACTATTTTCGCCTAGTGCTTGCGATTTATTTCCTATAGCACTACTTCTATCGCCTTCTGAATTTGCTAGTGTTCCAATTGCTATTCCATCAAGTAAAAGAGATTTTGCTTGTGTTCCTATGGCAACACTTTGTTCTCCTTTTGCAACAGAAAAACTTCCAATAGATATGTCGTTTTTATTTTCAGCAAAAGCATTTCTACCTATTGCATTGCTTTGTTGTCCGGTTGCTTTTGCTTTTGTCCCTATGGCTTGACTATCCAAGCCAGATGATTTAGCCCCAACTCCTATAGCTTGACTTTGTTCCCCGCTTGCTTCCGCTTGTTTTCCTATAGCTTGACTTTGTTCCCCGCTTGATTTGGCTAATATTCCTATAGCTTGACTTTGTCTTCCTTTGGCATTTGCACCATACCCAATAGCAGTTCCTAGATAACCTTCTGATTTTGAATTCATACCTAAAGCCATACTATAATCACCTAATGCTTCAGCCTCATATCCAATAGCTGTTGATGTTTCACCTTTTGCTTGTGCACGTGTTCCTATAGCCATAGAAAATGGTTTTTCTGTTTTTGCTCCATTGCCAATAGCTATGGAATTTGAACCTTGTGTCAAAGCATCTTTTCCAAAAGCTATATTTGTATCGTTAAATCTAGATATAACTAAAATTTTATCTGATGCGATAACACTCTTTGGATCTGAGTTTTTAATAATATACTCATTTCCGTCTTTTACCACCTCGACCAAATTACCATTATCAATGGTATAAAAATTCCCTGCAAATAGCACATTTGCAAGAACCAAAAAAAATACCACTTTTGATATTTTCATAATTCTCTCCCTTAGAATAAAAATAATTTAGAATTATAGCATATATTAAATAAAATTAAAATAAATTTAAATTATTATAATATAGTGAGTTTTAAAATTATACTTCAAGAAGCGTGTGATAAATAAATAATCTATACTTAAAAAAAGATTTTTACACGGTTACTATAGTTTTATTATGATGAAAAACTATAACTTTTGAAATTATACTATTTAGTCAGTTTTTAATTATGTGTTATTAAAGGGCTAAATTTATTAAATTTTGCCCTTATAGCTTAATTTAAATTTACTTCTTAAAAAACTCAGGGTGATCTGCTTTTAGAAATTTAACGACCTCTATAACTTCATCCACACCCTTTAAATCCTTATCATCAAGAGCTTCATCTATCATCTCAACATAAACTTCAGCGGCTTTCCTAAGATATTTTTTATCCACACCTGCAAAATATAAAACAGCTTCTAAAAGCACACTTACTTCATACATAAGATCATTTATCTCATTTTGATTCATCAATACTCTCCGTTTTTGTCTTTATAAGTCCAGCTATTTGAGACCTAATATCTTCATAAATATATCCATCCTTAAACCCAGCATAAAACCCACCACTAGCATTTATATGTCCACCGCCACCAACTAAGTGCTTTGAAATTTGACTAACATCGGCGTTACCATTTGCTCTAAAGCTCATCGTTTTTCTACTTGTGACATCTAAGAAGAAGTCTATATCTGGGTTTGCCACTAAAAAGTCATTTCCTATAACCGAAGTGTTGCCGATATTGTAAGTTAAAATGCCTTTTTTATCAAGATAGTTTATCTCAAATTTAGCCCTATCTTGAGTAAGTTTTTCAACTACATATTTTGAGATTAGGTTGCTTAATGTATCATCATCGCCATCTATAAAAAATTCCTTTTTCAAGCCATGAGTTGCCCCGTCAAGCTTGATATGAGCGTTATCTTTACCCATAAATTCACGTGCTTTTTTTAGCAAGTAAAATATATACTCCCTGCTTTCTTTAGTAAACATCACGCTATTTATCTCTTTAGCTCCTGCTACAAGTCCTAAACAAACCTTGCCAAACTCGAAGTATATATCATCTTTAAGCCAGATATCAACTGAATTTACCATTTTCACAAACTCACCCAAATCACTATCTTCGCCTAAAATTTGACTAAAAAACTCATAAGTTATAAGAGTTGCACATCTTGAACTATCAAGTAGATACCAAGGGTATTTTTTAGCGCATTCTAATCCACTTTGATGGTGATCAAGTAGTAAAATTTTAGCGTTTAGTTCTTTAGCTTTTTTCTCAAAACACTCACATTGTGATAAGCTTAGATTAAGATCTGTAACTAATATAAGTGATTTTTTACTCTCATCTTGATATAAACTTTCTTCTATCAAAGAGACTATTTGGTTAAATTTAGCATCTATTTCTTTGCCGTAATTAGAGTTAAAAAATTCTATATCTTTAAAATAAAAATTTGTGACAATTTGAGCAGAATATCCATCTAAATCCGTGTGAGAAAGGTGATAAACTCTCATATTTTAGCACCATTTTCTAGGATTTTTTGTAGAGTTATCCCGCCCATATAGTTATCGATTTGATTTTGTATATCATTAAACATATGCCAAATTTTACAGCTATCACCTTTTTCACAGCTCTGTTTTGACCTAGAACACTCAAAAACACTCATCTCATGTCTTTCTGCACTCTCTATAATCTCAAGAAGCGTAAGGTTTTGTGGATTTTTTGCCATCAAAAAACCACCATTTGCACCTTTGAAGGAATTTAGTATCCCATCACGAGCTAAATTTTGTAAAATTTTAGCAAGAAAACTCTTAGAAATATCAAGCTCTTTTGACATAGTTTCAACATCTTGTGGTGTACTTTTGCTTGAAATGTAAATAAGTGACAAAAGTGCATATTCACTAGCTTTGGTAAAAAGCATACTCTCTCCTTAAATTTAAAACCACATTTTAACCAAATTCAGATAAAAAAGTACTAAAATTGTAGCTTTAATCAATAAATATTAAACACAATATTTTAGTAAAATCTATAGATGTTTTTATATAAACTAACTAATTTTAGTAAAATTTAAGTAAAAATTGCTATAATTAGCCCTTGTATTAATTTTACCGTTCAGGAGGTCATTATGGCTTTAGATCAGGCTCAAAAAGCACAAATAGTTGCCCAATTCGCAAAAAAAGATGGCGATACAGGTTCATCAGAGGTTCAAATAGCACTTCTTACAGAGAAGATTAAACAGCTTACTTCTCACATTCAGTCTAACCCAAAAGACTTTTCATCAAGACTAGGTCTACTAAAAATGGTTAGCCAAAGAAAAAGACTTATGAAATACCTTAAAAATAAAGATTATAATAGATATTCTAGTTTAATAGAAAAACTAAATCTTAAGGATAGATAAATAAAGCCCTAAATTTAGGGCTTTAATCAAAATTTACCATCTTAATTAAAAGTAAAGTTATTTTATAGCTACAAAACTAGCAAAATTTCCCCATTTAAATAGCGTTTCAACTACTCTAAAACCTGCCTTTTTTAGCATATCTATATTTTCATACTCACTAAATGGAATAAGTACATTTTCTAACGCTTCACGCTTTTGAGCTATCTCAAATTTTGAATAACCCTGCTCTAGTTTATACTGAGCATAAATTTCTATCATATCCTTACTCATCTTTTTATCTTCAAAAATAACCTTCTCACTTAGAACAAATACTCCATTTTCAACCAAATTATCATAAATTTTAGCTATGAATTTCTCTCTTTTTAAAGGGCGGATAAACTGAAGAGTATAATTCATGATAATAGCATCGTTTAACCCAAGTTCAAATTCTAAAATATCAGAGTTGATTAGATTTAAATTCGCACCATATGCCGCTGCTTTACTTTTAGCATTTTCTAACATAGATGGTGAGTTATCAACTCCAGTAAGAGTAAATTTAGGATTTAACTCAAAAAGCTTTAAAAGCATAGCAGCAGTTGAACAGCCAAGATCTAAAATCCTAGCATCTTTTGGCACGCTTAAAAGCAAGAATTTAGCTATTAAGTCACTTGAAATTTGATAGTATGGAACTGATCTATTTATCATATCATCAAATACACTTGCTACATTTTCATCAAATTCAAACTGCTTTGTTATAGGCTTTGTAAAGACTTCATCTCTCATGATAAAATCTCCTTTGTTCTTATAATATCTTTTGAAATTTGTGATTTTAAATCACCTAAATCATTAAATTTATGATTTTCTCTTATATATGAAATTAACTCAACGCTTAAATTTTTAGGCTCCACACAAAATGACTCTAAAATGTGGGTTTCTATGCTAAATTTACTATCAGTTGAAACTCTATCTCCTATAAAAGTCACGCTTTTATATCTTTTAAAATCAAATTTAGTAAAACTAGCATAAACACCACTTTTAGGCAAAAACTGCATCTCATTAGGCTCTAAATTTAAAGTAGCAAAGAGCTTTTCTTTGCCAAGACCTTGACCTTTTATAACCTTGCCATAAATTTCAAAATTTCGCCCTAAAAGTTCATTTGCTTTTTTTACATCGCCACTAGTAAAAAGCTTTTTAATTACGCTAGTGTGAACGCTTGTGCCACTGTAAATAAACTCATCTATTATGATAACTTCGCCATCAAATAAAACCTTTAAATCCTTAGCAGATGAGAGTCTGTTTTTGCCAAATTTAAAATCATATCCAACTACTAAACGCTTTAAATTTGGAAATTCTTTAGATAAAAGTAAAACAAAATCCTTACCACTTAAAGCTTTAATCTCATCAAGATTGTAGTAAAAAATAGCCAAATTTGTAAAATTTTCACGCTTTGGGGTTAGCTTTTTATCACTATTTTCTATGACCAAAATAGCGCCTTTACAAAGCTTTTCTAAAAGCTTAGTATGACCCCTGTGAAAACCATCAAAATGCCCGATAGCTAAGGATTTTATCTCTGTTTTATCCACTCGATCCTACCTATATCAAAGCCATCTGATTTTGCCTTGTCTTTATATATAACTCTTACAACTTCTGGAATGGTTTTTGCTCTTGATACAATAGAGATATCTTTATTTCCGATATACATCATAGCGTATTGATAGCGGTCATTTCTAACGATATAAAGTGGCTCATAAATTAGCCCGTATCTACTTATCTCAAGCATACTAGCGTTTTTATCATCAAGCCCAAAACGAGCTAAGAACTGCTCTTTTTTACTACTGCCATCAGGCAAATGACCAGTTTTTACAACTCTAATCTTGCCATTATCAACTGCGAAATTTACTTTGATATCACTTAAATTTGAGCTGTTTTTTGTACTTCCAACTTCATACCAAGTTCCTGTAAAATCATAGATATTAAAATTATCTTTAACCTGAAAAACTTTTTGTTCTTTTTGTGCAAAACAGCCAGCCATAAAAATGGCTATAAAAACTACAAAAAAACTACTTTTTAAATAGGTAAAATATCTCTTCATTTCCATCCTTTCCTAAAACTTTACTCGCTTTTTTATCTATCATCAAAAGCCCTAGTTTAGCAGCATTTAGTTCAAATCTTTTAGCTGCTTTTTCAATGGCTTTTTTATCAACGACTACACCTTTTTTATCTCTTTTTGTATCTTTTCCCACTTCAAACTGGGGCTTAAAAAGCAAAATAGCAAACTCACTAAAAAGCTGTGAAATTTTATCTAAGACTAAATTTAGAGATATAAAACTTATATCACAAGTTAAAATTTCAAAGCTTTTATCGCTTTTAAAATCCCTTATATCGCAGTTTTCTTTAATTACAACATTTGCTTTATCTCTTAAAATTTCACTAAGCTGAGATGAGCCAACATCAACAGCTACAACTTCTTTTACGCCATTTTCTAGTAAAATTTGAACAAATCCACCAGTAGAACTTCCTACATCAATAGCACTCTTACCAGCTAAATCTAGTGGCACTTCTTTTAAAAAACTTTTAAGTTTAAGAGCTGCTCTTGATACATAAATTTTAGACCTTGCTACTATATTACCACTATCTATCTCAAGGCTTGGTTTAGATAAAATTTCACCATCAAGTAAAATTTCACCATTTTTTATCATCTCGCTAGCTTTGTTACGGCTTATATTTAGGGCATTTGCGGTATATAAATCAGCTCTCACTTAAATCCTTAAACTCTAACTCATCTATAACTTTTATACCTAACTCTTTAGCCTTATCAAGCTTACTTCCTGCATCGTTTCCAGCTAGAACGAAGTCTGTTTTTTTAGATACAGATGAGCTTACTTTTGCTCCCATTTTAATGAGTGCTTCTTTGAAAAAATCTCTACTTTTACTCAAAGTTCCAGTAATCACAACTGTTTTACCACTAAATGCACTATTTTTTATCTCAAGTTTAGTTGAAGTTGGCTTTATAGCTTCTAAAAGCTCTAAAATTTCACCCATATTTACAGCTATAAACTGCACAAAACTCTCACTCATCGCCACCCCAAATCCATCAAGACCTAAAATTTCATCTTTGCTAGCATTTAGCCAGTTTTCACCAAATGCATCAGCTATCTTTCTAGCTGCAACCTCTCCTATGTGTTCTATGCCAAGAGATGTTATAAAGCGGTAAAGCGGAGCATTTTTTGAAGACTCAATAGCGTTTAATAAATTTGTAATCTTTTTTTCTTTAAAACCTTCTAAATCCACAAAATCACTAAATTTTAGATGATAAATATCAATAATCTTTGAAATTTTACCCTTGCTATATAAAATTTCTATGATTTTACTTCCAAGACCATCTATATCCATACAGTTTTTAGAAGTAAAATATATAAGTGAGTTTAATACTCTTGCCCTACAGTCTAAATTTTGACACTTGATAAAAATTTCTTCTTCATACAAAGCACTTCCGCACTCTGGGCAGTTTTTAGGCTTTTGTATTGATACTTCGCTACCATCTCGTCTATCTTTAAAAACGCTTAAAATTTTAGGTATCACATCGCCACTTCGTATAATAGTAACATAATCACCAATCATCAGCCCAAGTCGCTTAATCTCACTAAAATTATGAAGTGTAGCGTTTCTAACCACAGCTCCGTCTATATTTACAGGCTCAAGTTCAGCTACAGGCGTTACAACGCCACTTCTGCCAACTTGTAAAGCAACTCCTAAAAGCTTTGTGGTTTTTTCCAAAGGTGGAAATTTGTAAGCAACCATGAATTTTGGAAATTTCACAGTATATCCAAGCTCTTCGCATTTTGCCAAATCATCAACTCTAACAACCATTCCATCCATCATAATATCTTTGCTTTGACGCATTTTTGTTAGCTCTTCATAAGCGTTTTGAACATCTTTTTGACTGCTACAAATTCTTACAAACTCATCTTTTAAAAAGCCAAGAGAAGATATGAATTTCATAATCTCACTATGAGTAGTAAAATCAAGCTCGTTTGTCCCAACACCCCATGGAATAAATTTAAGCTTTCTACTAGCTGTTATAGAGGAATCAAGCTGCCTTAAACTCCCAGCTGCTGCATTTCTAGGATTTGCTAATGGTGGCAAGTTTAAACTTTGTCTTTCTAAATTTATATCTTCAAAATCACTTTTTGCAATCACAACTTCACCGCGTATCTCGATACGACCCTTATAGCTTATATTTTTTAAAACAGACTTGATTGTTTTAGCATTTTGAGTTATATCTTCGCCAACCCTGCCATCCCCTCTTGTACTAGCCCTAACTAAAGTGCCATTTTCATATAGCAAATTCATACTACTTCCATCAAATTTTGGCTCACAGTAGAGTTTAAGACCAACTTTACTACCTCTTTTTATCCAAGCATTTAGTTCATTAAAGTTAGTGACATTTTCCATCGACCACATTGGCTCAATGTGCTCTACTTGGCTAAATTTAGCACTTACATCATCACCTACTCTTAAAGTTGGAGAATCAGGCAAAATATCGTTTGGATGCTTGCTTTCATAAGCTACGACCTTAGCATAAAGTTCATCATACTCAGCATCGCTTGCTAAGGGTTTATCATCTGTATAGTAAGCTTTTGCCCATAAATTTAGTGTTTTTATGGCTTTTTTATAATCTTCAAAACTCACCAATTAACTCCTAAATTCTCATAAACTTCAGCCATTTTAAACATTTGAGCATGCTCGCTTACATCGTGAGTTCTTATAATAGTAGCGCCATTTTCGTAAGCTTTAAGGTGTAAATAAAGGCTTCCTGGCAAACGATCTTTAATTTCTGCTTTTGTGTAGTGACCTATGACGCTTTTGCGGCTTGCCCCTACAAACAAAGGAAATCCAAAGCGTAAAAAATGCTCTAAATGCTTAATCAAGTACATATTATCAGCCATACTTTTACCAAAACCAATACCCACATCAAGGACGATTTTTTTACAACCATAGCTTTCACACTCGGCTATTTTTTCTTCAAAAAATGAATCAATCTCGCCTATTAAATCATCATATTTTGGTTCATCTTGCATGGTAGTAGGATCGCCTTTCATATGCATAAGGCAATACTGAGCATCATAACTTGCAGCTAATTTAGCAAGAGATGTATCACCAGTAATATCATTTATCATAGAAAAACCGTGATCTAGAGCAAATTTAAGACATCTCTCATCAAAACTATCAAGGCTAAATTTAGCCTTTTTGTATAAATTTTGGCGATAAATTTCAGATATGACGCCATTTATGCGTCTAAATTCCTCATCACTTCCACAATACTTGCTTCCAGGACGACTCGAAACACCACCTAAATCAATATAACTTGCACCATTTTCTATGTGGTTTAAAATGCGTGAAATAGCTGTGCTTTCATCCACACGGCTATCTTTATTAAAGCTATCGGTGTTAATATTTGTCACGCCCATTATCTCTGGTTTTTTTGGTTTTTTAAAATTTTGCTTTAAAAATTTGGCTAAATTTTTAAGTCCAAAATCTTGTAAAGCCTCTTTTTTAGCTAAAATTTCTACTTGTTTATCATTTGCTATTAAAAGTGCTTGAGTGCTGTCATCGCCAAGTATCACGCTTTGGTTACAAACAAGCTCAGCACCGATGCTAAGAGCGTCTTGTTTTAGAATATTTGCTGCAGCAGCTTTGATGTTTTTGATAAAAAAAAAGTTTAAATTTGCCTTTTTGCTCATCAAAATTTCACCCATTTTTTCTGGCTTTATAATATTACAAATTTCAGTGAAATTTGTATCTTTATTTACTTTATAAATTTTCATCTTTTATCTCCTATCATTAAAAGAAGCGGCGTTAAAATAGCTCTAGCTTTTGTATTTAGATTTGCTAAAACAAATAGTTTATTTATGTACTCTAGCTCACTTGTGTTAAATTTTACGCCTTGTAAAATGCTTGTTTTTACTACAGAGTGAACTAAATTTAAAAGCTCTTCTTTGCTTAAATCGCCTTTTTTTTCCAAAGCAACTTTTTCCTTTAAAAAAGTGTTAATATCGTGAAGGGTTAGTTTTTTAAAATTTAGATCTATTTTAGGAATTTCTACCTTTTCTAAGCGATTTATGATAGCCAAACGAGAGCGAATCGTAGGCAAAAAGAGTGATTTTGATCCGCCAACTAGGATAAATTCTATATTTTTAGGGCTATCTTCAAGCACTAAAAGAAGAGCGTTTTGAGCTTCTGTTCTAAATTTTTGACCCATTAAAACTATGGTTTTTAAAGAATTTTCAGCAATATATGCTTCATCAATTGCTGATCTTGCATCATCTATTAAAATTTCACTATTTTCATAAAATTTGCTGTTTTTATTTTGAGATAAAATTTCAGCTTTTACGCTATCAAAATTGTTTGATATGATGATTTTATTCAAAGCGTAACCTCATCAAAAAGTGCAGCACTTACGCTACTATCAAAAAGCTTAAAAAGCTGGATGAGCTTTATATCTAAATTTTCATCTTGACTATCAAGGTAAAATGCATTCTCACTATGCTCATCAATAAGCCACATATAGCTATTTTCGCTACTTTTTGCTACTTTTGCTAAAGGATGGCTACCTCTTCCTACATAAAAAAACATATATCCATTTGGAAAAGCAAGAGTTAACATATCATTTAGTAGTTCAATGCTCTCTTTGGTATTTAT
The DNA here is from genome assembly GCF_013201645.1 of Campylobacter corcagiensis. NCBI lineage: Bacteria > Pseudomonadati > Campylobacterota > Epsilonproteobacteria > Campylobacterales > Campylobacteraceae > Campylobacter > Campylobacter corcagiensis. The sequence goes on from NZ_CP053842.1 coordinate 1,010,386, forward strand.
ATAATCTAAATTTGAAGCAACTGCACGAAGTGAAAAAAACGGCACAAGCGGTCGTTCGTTCTCTCTGGCGTTTATATTTTGAAGAGCGTATTTCTCAAACCAACGCCTCTGTTCATCACAAAAAAAGATAAAGCTACTTCCTTGAAGCATAAATTTAACTTTTGAAGCAACTAAAGGTGTCCACTCTTCTCTTCTATCTTCCATCCAAGTGGACATAAAAGTATCTTTTCTAATACGCTCCAAACTCCACTTATAGAGATCTTTCATTATGCATTTAATCCATACGCATCATGAAATAATCTTACTGCTAATTCGCCATATTTTGCATCAACAATAACTGAAATTCTTATCTCACTCGTTGATATCATTTGGATATTTATGCCATTATTTGCTAAAGTTTCAAACGCTGTACTAGCAATGCCACTATGGCTTTTCATACCAATTCCAACAATAGAAACTTTAACTATATCGCTATCGCTTTCAACATTTAAATTCTCACCTAAATTATTAAGTGCACTTACAGCTTTATCTAGTTCATTTTGTGGAACTGTAAAGCTTAAATTAGCAACTCCGTTTTTGCCAACATTTTGGATAATCATATCAACATTTATCTCTTTTTGAGATAGTTTTTTAAAAATTTTAGCCGCCACACCTGGTTTATCTTCAATATCTCTAATGCCTACTCTTGCTTGATTTCTATCTAAGGCTATACCGCTTATTATAACGCCTTCCATTGAATTTTCTCCTGTTATTAATGTTCCTTCGTGTTCATTGAAGCTACTTCTTGTTACTAGATTGATGTTTAGTTTTTTTGCTAGTTCAACTGAGCGATTTAGCAAAACTTTTGCACCAAGACTAGCTAGTTCTAGCATCTCATCATAACTTACTTTATCTAGCTTTTTAGCCTTTGGTTCAATTCTTGGATCAGTTGTGTAAACCCCATCCACATCGGTATAAATTTCACAAAGATCTGCTTTTAAAGCTCCAGCTATAGCTACAGCTGACAAGTCACTCCCACCACGACCTAAAGTCGTAACATCTCCATTTTTATTTACACCTTGAAATCCCGCAACAACTACAATTTTACCATCTTTTAAAGCATTTTGGATTGCTACTGGATCTATGACCTCAATCTTTGATTTTGTATGAAAATCATCAGTTTTAATACCAGCTTGTCTTCCGCTAAATGCAACTGATGGATAGCCTTTAGCTGTTAGGGCAATGGCTAAGAGTGAACTTGTAACTCTCTCTCCAGCACTTAAAAGCATATCATACTCTCTTTCGCTTGGGTTTTTATCGAAATACTCAGCATATTCAATAAGCTTATTTGTTACTCCACTCATTGCTGAAACGATAACTACTACATCATTACCAGCATCTTTTGTTTTAATAACCCTTTTAGCAACTTCATCTATCCTTTCAAGTGTACCAACACTCGTGCCACCATATTTTTGAACTATAAGCATACTAAATAAACCCCTTCTCTTTAAAATACCCTAAAACTCTCACATAAACATCTTTTTTAAAAGGCGTTATGCTATCAATAGCTTCATCTATGCTTACAAATTTATAAGCACAAAATTCCGGATCTTTTACATCCAAATCAATACTTTTTTCATCATCTATACGAACTAAAAAATAGCGCTGCATTTGACCATCAAATTTAGGCTTTTTCTTAGCGATTACTTCAGCTGGATAGTCATAACTTATCCACTCTGGATACTCAGCGATAATTTTGATTTTATTTGTACCAATCTCCTCTTTTAGCTCCCTAAAAAGTGCAATAAGTGGTGTCTCGCCCTCATCAATCCCACCTTGTGGAAACTGCCAAGCATCTTTGACATCTGTTCTTTTTGCAACCATAACCCTACACTCAAAAGGATACTTAGAGGATAAAATCACAGCAGCAACATTTGGTCTGTAGTTTTTAGCTTCCATAAATTTCCTTATAAAAATGGATAATATTATCCAAATTTGCTTTAAAATTTGGTAAATTTTAAAACTTTATTAAAAAATCAATTCTCTCTTTAAAAAGCAAATATAAATCACAAAAGGTTATTAAATTATAAACTAAATCTAGTAAAATATAAAAGTCAACCTTTGACAAATTTATGAAGTTAGAGTAAATTTTGCTAAAAAGAGAGAATTTTTGCACATCTATATACACATTCCATTTTGCCAAAGTAAATGCCCTTATTGCGCTTTTGGTTCAAGTAGTGATGAATTTAACCTTACTAAAAGCTACTTTGATGCTTTAGAATTTGAGATAAAAAATGCTAAATTTAGCCAAATTTCTACGGTATTTATAGGTGGTGGTACTCCAAGTGCTGTAAATGCAAAGTTTTATACTAAAATTTTTGATATTTTAAAACCATACCTTAAAAAAAGAGCTGAGATAACAACTGAAGCCAACCCAAACTCAGCAAATTTAACATGGCTTAAAGCTATGCGTACTCTTGGTGTAAATAGAGTAAGTTTTGGAGCTCAAAGCTTTGATGATAAAAAGCTTAAACTTTTAGGGAGAATCCACTCAGCAAACACGACAAAAATAGCTATAAAAAATGCTAAAAAAGCTGGATTTAAAAATATAAATGTTGATATTATGTATTCAACTAAATTTGACACTAAAAAGCTACTTAAATTTGAAGTTGATAATTTAGCAAATTTAGGAATTTCACATATCAGCGCTTACTCTTTAATACTTGAAAATAACACCCCTTTTAGTGGTAAATCAAACTATGAAAAAGATAGCCCTGCGTTAGCCAAATTTCTTTTTAAAGAGCTTGAAAAAGCTGGATTTAAACAGTATGAAATAGCAAATTTTGGTCGTCCTTGTAAACATAACCTTGCTTACTGGAGCGGTGAAAAATATATGGGTTTTGGTGCGTATGCGGTTGGTTTTAATGGCAAAAAAAGAGCATATTCTCCTAAAAGCATAGAAGAGTACATAAAAAATCCACTTTTAAAAAGTTATGAAAATTTAACTATGAATGATATAAAAACAGAAAAAATTTTCCTAGGACTTAGATCAAAGATAGGATTTAGTGCTAAACTACTTAACGAAAATGAACTAAAAAACGCTAAAATTTTAACTAGTCACAAAAAACTTATCTATAAAAATTCAAAATTTTATAACCCAAATTTTTTACTTACTGATGAGATAACGCTCTTTATCCTTGAAAATTAGGTATATTTTAAAGAAATTTCGCTAAAATAGTGGCTATTAAAATTTATTAGGATAGATAATGTTTGGAATGAGTTTTCCCGAAATTCTTGTTATCGCTGTTATAGCCGTTATAGCTTTGGGGCCTGAAAAGCTTCCAAAAACGATGGTTGAGATAGCAAAATACCTAAAACTTCTAAAAAAAACAGTAAATGACGCAAAAGCTAGTTTTGATCAAGAAGTAAGGATTGCTGAACTTAAAGAAGATGCTAAAAAATACAAAGACAGCATATCTAAAACCACCCAAGGGGTTAGAAAAAAGCTAACTTTTGAAGAGCTTGAAGATATAAAAAATAGCGTAAATGACATAAAATCAAGCACTAAATCAAATCTAGCTGATATTAAAAAAGCTGTTAGTAACCCAACACAACTTGCCAAAGATAAACTCACTAATAGTGCTAAGAATTTCATAAGTAGCGAAAATAAACCTGAGAATAACGCCCAAGAGAGCAAAACTGAAATTTCACAAGACGAAAAAGGACAAAGCGATGTTTGAAGAGATAACCCCACACATCGTTGAACTTAGAAAGCGTTTAGTTATTTCAGCTTTAGCTCTTATTGTTGGTTTTGTAATCTGCTTTTTCTTCTGGGAGCCACTTTTTGATTTTTTATTAAAACCACTTCTTAAAATTTTGCCACAAAATAGCGAAGTTATTTTTACTCACCCAGCTGAAGCATTTTTTACCGCTATGAAGGTGTCATTCTTTGCTGGATTTTTACTAACCTTACCAATTATATTTTGGCAATTTTGGCTCTTTGTCGCACCAGGACTATATGATAATGAGAAAAAATATGTCCTACCATTTGTAATAAGTGCAACCATAATGTTTATTATAGGGTGTGCGTTTTGCTATATTTTAGTTTTGCCAACAGCGTTTAACTTTTTGATAAATTTTGGTGGTGGCGAAAATATGGTAGCTATGCCTAGAATAGGCGAATATGTAGGGTTTTTTATCAAACTAATGCTGGCTTTTGGCATAAGTTTTGAACTACCAATAGTTACATTTTTTCTAGCACTTTTAGGACTTATAACTGATAAAAGCTTAAAAGATTTCTTTAGATACGCTATTGTACTTATATTTGTTTTTGCTGCTGTTATGACTCCACCTGATATATTAAGTCAGTTTTTGCTTGCAGTTCCGTTAATAGTTTTATATGTCGGATCTATTTATATAGCTAAGATTATAAATCCTTATAAGGATATAGACGATGATGAAGCCTAATCTAAACTCTTTAGATGCTTATGACTACACTCTTCCAGAACATTTAATAGCTACAAAACCAGCTGATCCTAAAGAGAGTGCAAATTTATTAGTTTACAAACGAAAAACAGATGAAATTTCACACCTTAAATTTGGAGATTTGGCTGAAATTTTGCCACCTTGCGATATTATTTTTAACGATACAAAGGTTGTAAAAGCTAGAATTTACGGCACAAAACAAAGCGGTGGAAAAGTTGAGCTTTTACTAAACCGCCCTTTAATAGAGCCAAATTTTAGCGTATATATAAGAGGTTCTGTCAAGGTTGGAAGCAAGCTTAAATTTGATGATGATCTTGAAGCTTTGGTTACGAAACTAAACGAAGATGGGAGCCGAGAGGTTTTGTTTTCAAAAGATGGCAAAACTCTTAAAACTTTAGAGCTTTTTGAAATTTTAAATAAAATCGGCCATACGCCACTTCCGCCATACATAAAAAGAGATGACACCAAAGATGATGAGAGTTGGTATCAAACTATTTTTGCTAAAAATAGAGGCGCAGTTGCAGCTCCTACTGCATCTTTACACTTTTCGCCTGAAATGTTAAATAAACTTAAAAAAACCCACGATATCCACTATCTAACGCTTCATGTTGGTGCTGGAACATTTAAAAGTGTAGAAGTTGATGACATAAGAGAGCATAAAATGCACTCAGAGTGGTTTGATATACCTAAACAAACAGCTGAAATCTTAAATAGCAATAAGCCCATACTTGGCGTTGGAACAACTGTTACGCGAGTGGTTGAGAATTTTGCTAGAAATGGAATTTTACAAGGCGAGTGTGAGCTTTTTTTAAATCACCTAAATAGACCAATCAGACAAAATTTCTTGCTTACAAATTTTCATCTGCCAAAGTCTACACTTATAATGCTTGTGACATCATTTATCGGCTATGAAGCGACGATGGAAATTTACCGTATAGCCGTAGAAAAAGAGTATAAATTTTACTCTTATGGCGATGCGATGCTAGTCATTTAAAAACATAAATAAGTTATGTATTTTAGAAATTATAAGTCAAATTTTGTTAAGAATAGCATCTAAGCTGGCATATTTTCATATTTAAAGCTATTTAAATAAATATATTTACATCCCCACTATATTTTACATCTTTAATGTCTGAGTCATCATCTAACATCTTACTTATCTGAGTGCTTATTTTATCATCATCCATCTCTTCGTAAGAATAAACCATACTTACGCTATCAACACCTTTGAGATTTTCTAAATTTTTAAATACTTTGATTTGATCATTTGTATCTTTAGTTTGGCTAACAACGACTATTTTACCATCTTTACTAGCTGCAACTTCACACTCATCAATGCTTTGGATATCTTTTATAAGAGCATCTAGATTATTAAGTTTTGAGTAGACAATCATACTTGATATATTCATATTAAAACTCCCAAATTTTTATATTTTTTTCATAAGCAGATGTTATAAGCAAATTTGAACCATAAAATTTAACTCCATTTAATATACTTTGACCTGTGTTAAATTGACTTATAATATCTAAATTATCTGTATTAAACACCACAACATCGCTATCTTCACTACTCATAATAGCCGCTTTTGAGCCATTAGAATTTAAACCAACAGCATAAACTAAAAATTCAGATTCAAAAATTCTTCTTTTTGAATTTACATATAGTACTGCGTGCTTATCAACACCGCCGCTTATAATATTAAAATTATCTGAAATTTCTATATCATAGATATTGTCTTTATGAAGGGGTAATATAGTAGTATCGTCATTTGTTATATCATAAACATAAACTATACCACTTTCACAACCTACAAAAATAAGTCCATTTTTAACCTCCATATCGCTAAGTGAAGCCGTTGAAAATTTCTTTTGTGATACTACTTTAGCTTTATTTATATCGTAAAAATAAATTTCATTACTCATACTTGCTAAAACTATTAAATTTTCATCTAAAAAAAGAGCTTTTTTTATACCTTCATACTTTAGTTCTTGTTTTTCAATCTTATCATTTTCATAAAAATATAGTGCTTTTTTGCCAAAATCACTCTCACCAAGCATCATAACTTTTTTACCAATTATATCACCACTTAAAACTCTAGGTCGTACAAAATCACCAAAAAATGTCTCAATGTATTTAAGCTCTAACTCTATAAGTGTGGAATTTGACTCCATATTATGCACTATAAGCTCACCACCATCAGTAGAAATTATTAGCAAATTATCCTTTAAATTTAGCCCCAAAACATTATGTTTAGTCTCTACAGTATCAACTAAATTTGCAGAAAAACTTAAGCTAAAAAATAGTAAAAAAACTAAAATATTTCTCATTTTTTAACCTTTAAACTAACTGAGTTTTTAAAGCAAGCTGATAAACACTCGCCACATCCTACACATCTATCATTTACGATTGGTCTAAAAACTCCTAAATAATCAATAGCTCCATATCTACAAGAGTCCTGACAGTTATAGCAAATCACGCCATTCCAAGCAAGACATGAGTTTACACTAATCAAAGCTTTTGCATTAATAGTGTATTTAAACTCTAAATTTAAAGTATTTTTTCTGATCTCTTTACACGCCAAAGCACAATCTTCGCAGAAATTACAACCCAAATCCGAAACTTCAAATTTAATTACTGAGTCTTCAAATTTTAAAAGCCCTCTTTTACAGGAACTAACACAAGGTGCTTTGCAGTTCTTGCAACTAAATTCTCCACTAAAATATGGAGGATGGATAAATATCTTCCTATCAAAAAACACATATCTCCTTTATACTAAGAACTACAAAACTATTTTATAAAATTTAGAAAGTTAAAGCCTGTAATACACTTTAACTTATATTATTAAAAACTTACATAAAATATAGTGTAAATTTAAAATAGTGACTAAATTTTACTTAACACCTTCGTTTAATATATCCATTAAATTTGAACTTGAATTTCCGTCTTTATAGAAAAATTCAGGTTTAAAGTTATTTTGTATAGCTATATTAACTTTTGCTTGAGGCGTATGACACTGAACGCAGTTATATCTAGAGCCATCTAACACGCCTTCATTATCCTCCCCGCTTCTTAAGTCTACAAGATGAGATTTTGGAACTGGAGTTGAACCAACATCATTTGCAAATTCAGGAAGATGACAGGTTGTACACATATTTAACTCAGTAGTTATTGGCAGTAAGCCATCTAAATCATGTGGAATCATTGGAGGAGCATTTTCAAAAGCCCTATCAAACCTAGTAGAAAGTCCAGCAGGCTGTGCTGAATAATTTACATCTCTAAGCGTAACACTATTTTCATCTTTAACACTTATTTTTCTAAGCCCAATCTCACTATCATCAACAAATGTCCCAGCAACCGCAAAAGACAAAAGAGTAGATAACATTGCTAATGATTTTATAAATTTCATAAAAGTCCTTTTTTAATACTAAAATTTAGAGCATCATGTTTACATATATCAACACACCGCCCACAACTTATACACTCGCTACTTACTACACCATCTTTTTTACCAACCATATTAAGGACCTGTTTTTCAGGACAAACAACTATACAGTCCATACATTTTGAGCAGTTTTTTACTCTGTGTTTTACTCTTATAAAGCTAAATTTACTTAAAACTGCATAAAATGCACCAAGTGGGCAAATTTTAGAACAAATCCCCCTTTGGCTTATAAAAACTTCAAAAGCAAATATAACAAAAATAGTGCTTATTACAGTAATGTTTAAAATTATAAGTCCACGTTGTAAAAATCCAATAAAACTAATTTCTTCAAATATAGGTCTTGATAAAAGAAAACTTAAAATGAAGCTAAGAATAAGCAGGTAATATCTTAAATTCTTAGAAGGCATTAAAATATTTCTATCTTTTTTATATCCAAACTTTTCTCTTATAAAATAAGCAAAATCTGTTATTAGATTTACAGGGCAAACCCATGAGCAAAATGCTCTAGGTGCAATAAAAGCATAAAATATAGCTATTATAAATGCACCAAGAATGGCATTTAAAGAAATAGCTCCTGAAGCTAAATATATCTGTAGTACCGCATAAGGATCACTTAAAGGTATAAAACTAAAAAATACTGAACTGCTAAGATTTCCTTTTAGGACACTTAAAATGCCCAAATTTCCCAATATAAATAAAACTATAATTAAAATTTGTGAAACTCTTCTTACTAAATTTACTCTCACTACAGCTCCCCTGTATTTAAATAATCCAAAGCTAAATTTTCATCTGTGTAAACCTCGCTACTAACACCATCTAACTTAGCATCTGTTTCAGGTTGCCAACCTATAACATAATTACTTCCCATTTTACCAAAGGCTATTTCAAAAGGAAGTGTTTTTATAGAAGCAATCTCAGTAACACACGCTCTTTCACATTTACCACAACCAGTGCAATAATCAGCATCAACAGTTGGTAGTAAAAAAGCGTGTTTTCCAGTTCTGTCATTTCTTTCATATTTTAAAAACAAAGCCTTATCGATTAATGGACATGCTCTATAGCAAGCATCACATCTTATACCTTTAAATGCCAAGCAGTTTTGAGAGTCCATTACCGCTATTGCCATTTTTATATTTTCTGGATTAAGTTTTCCGTTTGATTTTAAACTATTAATATCTAAAGCCCCTGTTGGACAAGCAACAGCACAAGGGATATCAACACAGAGTTCGCAAGGAATTTCTCTTGGCGTGAAATAAGGTGTTCCAACTGAAATTTTCTCTCCTAATTTAGAGAGTTTTAAAGTATCAAATGGACAAGCTTCCACGCAAAGATTACACTTTATACACCTACTTACAAATTCACTCTCTTTAAGAGCTCCAGGCGGCCTTAAAAAAACTCTAGCTTTAGCAGGAGTTGTAGTAGCAATACTCCACACAAAAGATCCAGCTGTTAACAGCGTTACTGCCTTAAATCCACCTTTTAGAGCCTCTCTTCTAGTCATGGTATCTATGCCTTGTAAATTTTAACGGCACACTTTTTAAAATCAGTTTGGTTTGACAGTGGGCAAGTAGCATCAAGGCACACTTTGTTGATAAATACATTCTCATCAAACCAAGGAACATACACAAGACCAACTGGTGGTATATTTCTACCACGAGTATCAATCCTTGCTTTACACTTTCCTCTTCTGCTTTCTATCCAAACTTCATCATTTTGAACAAGCCCTAATTTTATGGCATCTTCTTCACACATATAACAAAAAGCTTCTGGAACAGCCCTAAACAGCTCAGGAACTCTCATCGTCATAGTTCCGCTATGCCAGTGTTCAAGTACTCTTCCTGTACAGAGCCAAAATGGATACTCTTTGCTTGGAATCTCAGGTGGGTCCATATAAGGGCGGAAGAAAATTTTGCCTTTATTGTGTATATTAACCTTTTCATCATCGTTTGCTTTTGCCAAATCACCAACACTTAGTTTGGCATTTTTGTTTCCATAAAATGCAAAATCACTTTGTGGGGCTGCTTTTTTAGCATAAGGATCATAAAGTGTGTTAAATCTCCACTGAGTCTCCTTACCATCAACAACAGGCCATCTTAAACCTCTAACTTTATGATATGTGTCAAAATCAGCCAAATCATGCCCATGACCAAGCCCAAATTTGCGGTATTCTTCCCAGATTGCTTTTTGAACGAAAAATCCATATCCCTTAAAAACTTCGCCATCGCTTCCAACTACATCTCTGCTATCGCCATTTACTTCTGAGTTGTCAAATTCGCCCATTATCGCATCATCTTTGCTAAATTTTTTCCACTCATCATTTGCAAAAAGCACATCAAATAGCGTATCATCTTCTTTGTAACCCATTTTTTTGGCTTCTTCTAAGACATTTGGAAGGGTTAATTTATCATCTATTTTTTTCTCACTCCAAACCTCTTTTAACTTAAATCTTTTTGAAAACTCAAGCATCTGCCAAGTATCACTCATCGCATCTCCAACTGGAATTACTTGCTGTCTCCAGTGCTGGGTTCGTCTTTCTGCATTTCCATAAGCTCCCCATTTTTCATAAATCATCGCCGATGGAAGGATTAAATCAGCTACTTTTGCTGAAATTCCAGGATAAGCATCACTTACTACGATAAAGTTATCCATTTCTCTTGCTGCTTTTATCCAGTGATTTGCATTTGCTGTATTTTGCCAAGGATTATTTACTTGAACCCAGGCAAATTTGATACGACCATCTTCAATGCCACGCATTATACTCATAAAATGGTCGCCATTTTTTGGATTTATAGTACCATTTGGAAGTTTCCAAATTTTTTCAGTTATCTCTCTATGTTTTGGATTTACAACGACCATATCAGCTGGAAGTCTGTGAGAAAATGTCCCAACTTCTCTTGCTGTGCCACACGCACTAGGCTGACCTGTTAAAGAAAATGCTCCACTTCCTGGTTTTGCTTGTTTTCCTAGTAAGAAATGCACCATATAGCTTTGTTCATTTACCCAAGTTCCTCTGGTGTGCTGGTTAAAGCCCATTGTCCAAAAACTAACTACTTTTCTTTGTTTTTCTATGTATAAATCAGCCAAAGCTTTAAGTTTAGCCTTAAACTCCTCTATATCTTCGTTTTCATCGCCTTTTGCAACTTTTGCGGTGTATTCTAGTGTGTATGGAGCAAGTGCTTTTTTAAACTCTTCAAAGCTAATAGCCCAGTGTTTTGTGGCTGATTTTGTATTTTTCATCTCCAAAGTATCACCAGCTTTATAGCCAAGATAAGCTAAACTCTCACCTTCAAACTCGCTAACTATCTTACTTTTTTGCTTTGCAGCTGTGTCAAGTTCGCTTTTTTGATATTTTGGGTGATTTATATCTTCTCTTAAACCATATCCGATATCAACTGGACCTGTTGCAAACGCACAGTGGTTTTTAACAAACTCCATATCCACTAAATCAGGATGATTATAAACAAGCTCATGAGCTATATAGTTCCAAATAGCAAGATCGCTTGATGGCCTAAAAATGATCTCAATATCGGCTAAATTTGAAGTTCTTGTTGAGTAAGTGCTTAAATTTACAACTTTTACATTTTCTGGATCACTTAACTTTCTATCGCTTACCCTACTCCATAAAATTGGATGCATTTCAGCCATATTTGCTCCCCAGCAAACAATTGTATCAGTTAGTTCTATATCATCAAAACACCCACTTGGCTCATCGATGCCAAAAGTTTGCATAAAAGCAACAACCGCACTTGCCATGCAGTGCCTTGCATTTGGGTCAAGGTTGTTACTTCTAAAACCACCTTTTATAAGTTTTGATGCGACATATCCTTCATGGATTGTATATTGCCCACTTCCAAAAACGCCAATTCCAGTTGGACCAAGTTCGTTGTAAGCTTTTTTAAATTGTTTTTCCATCTCATCAAAGGCCCTTTGCCAAGAGACAAATGTAAATTTACCTTTTTTATCAAATTCGCCTTTTTCATTTACTCTTAAGAGTGGTTTTGTAAGGCGATCAGCACCATACATAATTTTTGCGTTAAAATATCCTTTTATACAGTTCAAACCACGATTTACTGGAGCTTCTGGATCGCCTTTTACAGCTACTATTTTGCCATCTTTTGTAGCAACCATTATGCCACACCCTGTTCCACAAAATCTACAGGCTGCTTTATCCCACCGCCAACCTTTTTCAGCTTCATTGCCTTTAGCTAAAACAGAGTTTGGCACAGCCATACCAACACTCATACAGGCTGCCGATACAGCTGAACTTTTAATAAAATCTCTTCTATTCATTTCTATCCTCCCTAATATGGCTTTTTACCATATTATATAAATTTGGATTATAACTTAATTATCAAAACAAAGCAATGATATATATCAAAATTTCTATATAAATAAAAGTATAAATATTATTTTAAAAATAAGTTATTATTTTGTTATTCCAGATAAAAATCTCTCAACTATTATCTTAGCTGATAAGCTATCTAGTTTGCCATCTTTTTTTCTTTGATTTACAACGCCAAGACTACTTGCTTCTATACTTGAAAAGCTCTCATCTTGATAAAAAACTTCCCCACTAAAATCAAGTAGCCCAACAAAATGTTTGACTCTTCTTCTCATCTCATCTTCGCTACTTCCACCAAGTGGAACGCCAACTACTATAGTTTTAACTCCCCACTCTTTTAAAACCTTGCTTACATCATTAGATGCTTGTTTGCGGTTTTTTCGTAGTACTGCATTTATAGGCACTACAACGCCATTTGGGTATCCTAAGGCAATTCCTATTCTTTTAAGCCCAATATCAAGTCCAGCTATCACTTTACTAAAACCTTTGTGCCTAAAATTTCAACCCTACCATCTAGTTCATACTCATAAATTTTATCTCCAAATTTATGGTAAATATCATCAAAATTTGAGTTTTGTTTGATAAATTCTAGTATTTCATCATTTTGCAAAATTTTATCCTTGCAAAATTTCAAAACAAACTCATCGATGTCATTTATAAGCGTCGCTTTACCTTTTGCTAAAAGCTCATTTGTTCCAGCACTTTCACCCATTTTATGCGGAAAAACATAAACTGGAATTCCAAGATTACGAGCTATCCTTGCACTTGATAAAGACCCACTTCTTAAGTCAGCTTGAGCTACGATTAAGGCTTTGCTTAAAGCTACGACTATTCTATTTCTTTCTAAAAACTGATGTCTAAGAGCTGGAGTTTTATCTTCATACTCGCTTAACGCAAGAGAATTTTCATATATATTTTTTATAATATCAGCATTTGTTTTAGGATAAATTTCATCAAGTCCGTTTGCAAAAACAGCTATCGTATTAGGATAAGCTCCCTTGTGAGCCGCCCCGTCACAACCTATAGCTGCCCCACTTACTACACAAATGCCACCACTTGAGAGTTTGCTTGATAGAGATAGTATTAAGCTTTTGGTATAAATACTCATTTTTCTAGCACCAACTATGCTTATTTTAGGGCGTTTTAAAAGCTCTAAATTTCCTCTATAGTATAACTTTTTAGGAGCATCTTTTAGACGAGATAAAGACTCAAATTCGCTAACATCTATACTATTTGTAATACTCATAAATTTCACCTATATAGACAACTTCTACATCTTTCAAAAAGCTATCTTTAGCACTTTTTATAGCCTTAAATGTAGTGGTTTTTGGATGACCTATTGCAATAGCAAAACCCCTACTTTTAGCGATATCAACAGCTTTTTTAAGTTGATTTTTTATGTAAATTTCACTATCTTTATTATCTATAAAAATATCTCTATAGATATATCTTTGTCCTAGTTCTTTAGCTACTTCACTACCCTTTGATGAAGAGATAGTTTTAGAATCCACAAAGATAAATCCATACTTATCAAGAGCTACTAGAAGCTTTTTTATAGCATCTTTATCACTTGTAAATTTGCTGCCAGTATGGTTGTTTAGAAATTTTGCGTTTTTGAAATTCTCTCTTACAAAAGCAACTCTTTTATCTATATTTTCATAGCTATCTTTTGCTTTTAGAGTAAAAACATCTCTTTGGTTAAAATTCAAAGCCTCCATTGGCAAGTGAATCATATAAAAATCAAAAAGTTTTGCCACTTTTAGCGTATCTGGATTAGCCCTGTCTGGTGGAAAAATAGAAGGAGTTAGTTTTAAGCCAACTTTTTTTAAATTTTTAGCTTGGTCAATTGTAGCAATATCATCTATTATAATGGCTAATTTTGGCTTTCCACTCACAGCTTTTTTAGGTGCAAAAGCCTCTAAATTTGAAGCAATCTCTTCATATGAAATTTCTGTTTTATTCTCATCTTTTTTACTAGGAGCTGTTTTGTTCTCATCAGTAGTTAAATTTTTATCTACCACAACAATTTCTATCTTTTTATTAGATTCTTTTTTAAGCTCTTTTTTGTGCTCTTTTGATAACTCTGTTTTAGTAGTTGGTTTTGAAAAAAAGCTATCAAATGCTTTATATGTAAAAATTCCAACCCCCACACAAATTAGTGTTATAAAGAGTATTGATAAAATTTGTAATAGTGGATTTTTTTTAGGATTTTTAGAACTATTTTGCTCTTTTTTAGTGGATTTTTTCGTAGTTTTAGAAGCGGGTGATTTAACCCGCTTTTTGTCTTTATCAGCCAAGATTAGTTTTTATCTTTATCTATAATCTTATCTTGTGCTATCCAAGGCATCATATCTCTTAGCTCTTTACCTGTTTTTTCTAGTAGGCTAGTTCTTGATTTTGCTCTTAGAGCATTCATCTTAGTATATCCAGCTTTTCTTTCAAGTATAAAATCTTTTGCAAAAGAGCCATCTTGGATATTTTTAAGGATCTCTTTCATCGCCTTTTTACTCTCACAACCTATTACCTTTGGTCCGCTTATATAATCACCATATTCAGCAGTGTTTGAAATAGAGTATCTCATATCAGCAATTCCACCTTGATACATAAGATCAACTATTAATTTTAACTCATGTAAACACTCAAAATACGCCATTTCAGGCTCATATCCAGCTTCAACTAAAGTATTAAATCCAGCTTCAACTAAAGCTGTTATTCCACCACAAAGCACTGCTTGTTCACCAAAAAGATCTGTTTCAGTCTCATCTTTAAAAGTTGTCTCAATTATACCAGTTCTTCCACCACCTATCGCACTTGCATAGCTTAGTGCTAACTCTTTAGCTTGACCACTCTCATCTTGAGCTACAGCTATTAAATCAGGAATTCCACCACCTTTTAAAAACTCACTTCTTACAGTATGACCCGGTGCTTTTGGAGCTATCATTATACAATCAACCCCTTTTGGTGGAATGATTTGACCGTAGTGGATGTTAAAACCATGACCAAAAGCAATTACACTGCCCTCTTTAAGATTTGGACGAATTTCAGAGTAGAAAAGATCAGCTTGAATCTCATCTGGAACAAGAATCATAATAACATCACAATCCTTTACCGCATCAGCTACTTTCATAACTTTAAAGCCTTTTGCCTCAGCTTTTTTCCAGCTACTTCCACCCTCTCTTAATCCTACAACAACTGAAACTTCATTGTCTCTAAGATTTTCTGCGTGCGCATGACCTTGGCTTCCAAAGCCTATCATAGCGACTCTTTTGTTTCTTATTAAGTTTAAATCACAATCTTTGTCATAGTAAACATTTACTGCCATATAACTTTCCTTTTAAAAAATTTTGGGTATTATATCACAAACAAAACTCAAAAGCAAAATTTAAAAAAGGGTTAAATTTGAAGACATTTTTAGAAAATTTACTAAAAGGTATAGATGCTGGTGAGCTAAATTCTGAGCAAAAAGAAGCTCTTAGAAATTTAGAAACACTTAATGCAGTAACGCTTCACAAAAACCGCTACTATCTAAATGATGGCTTCATATGCGGCAAGCTTGATATCAGTATGAATGGAACTGGCTATATAAATGTATTTAACCCAAAATTTAAAGATGATGCTTTAGTTGAAAACAAAGACCTTGGAAGTTCAAAGCAAGGAGACATTGTCTTAGCTAAAATTTTAAAAGGAAAATTAAAAAACACAAAAAGTAGAATCAAAGCAAAGATAATGATGACTATCAAGCCAGCATTTGCAACAAGCGTAGCTTATACAAAAAAAGTCGGTAAGGAAATTCTTGGTGTAAATATAAGAACAGGACTTGCTTCAAAACTAAAAGCATCTCAAAAATCCCTCAAACAACTACCACCTTATACAGTGCTAAAAATAGACAACCAAAGTGATGAGATAGTTGAAATTTTAGGAGTTTTAGATGATGTTTGGGTGGATGAAAAAATCTCACTTGGAATTTATAATAAAAATGATGAGTTTAGCACTCAAGCTGAAAATGAAGCAAAAAGCTTTGGCGATATTGTAGATAAAAGTATGTATCCACAAAGAACTGATCTAACTAGCCTAAATTTTGTAACAATTGACCCAGTTGATGCAAAAGACTTTGATGATGCTGTTTGTTATGATTATAAAAACCGCACTTTATATGTAGCAATAGCTGATGTGAGCGAGTATGTTTTACCATATAGCGCAACTGATAAAGAGGCTAAATTTAGAGGATTTTCTATATATTTCCCGCACCGCTCAATTCCTATGCTGCCACGAAATTTAAGTGAAAATATCTGCTCATTAAAGCCAAATTTAGACCGCCTTGCGTTTTGTTTTAAAATAACTCTTGATGAGAATTTAGAACCAGTTAGCGAAGAGCTTAAAAGTGTTATTATAAATTCTAAAATTCGCTTTAATTATGATGAAGTTGATGAAATTTTAAGCAGTAAAACATATAAAAATAAAGAAATTTTAGATATGCTTTTAAATTTAGCAACTCTTACAAAAGCTCTTCGTAAAAAACGCCTTAAATCGGGCTTTGATTTTCACACAAAAGAGCTTCGTATCACACTTGATGAGAGCGGAAATTTAAAAAGTACTCGTTTTGAAACATCAACTCCTAGTCATGATTTGATAGAAGATTGTATGTTGCTTGCAAACAAAGCTGCTGCAAAAATGATACAAAAAGGTATTTTTAGAAACCACGGTGCGATGGATGATAAAAAGCTTGAAACATTGATGGAAAATTTAATGAGCCTTGGCGTTGATGCTAAATTTGATAAAGACTTTCCAAAAATGATAGCTGGAATTCAAAGCATAGCTGATGAAATGGGCATTAGAGAAGAGGTTGATAAGCTTATAATAAAAGCTCAAAAAAAGGCAGAATACGCCGTAACTCCGCTTGGACATTTTGGACTTGGATTTGATCTTTATACTCACTTTACAAGCCCTATACGCCGCTACTCTGACCTACTTTTGCACAGACTTTTAAAGGCTACTTTAAATAAAGATGAGAAGTTTTTTAACTATTTGCTTTTAAATATAGAAAGCACATGTGAGAGTTTAAACACCCTAGAAAGGGAGGCTGATAAGGTGGCATTTGACTTTATAGACCGTAAATTTGCAAGGTGGGCTTTGGAAAATTTAGGCAAGAATTTTAGATGTTATATCGATACAAACGAAAGCGTTACAACTGCAAAACTTGATGATAAACTAAAAGGCGGGCGAGTTTTTATCACAAATTATACTGGTGAAATTTTAACTCCTGTTCTTGTTGAATTAATAGATGCTGATATTATAAATGCTAAAATTTATGGAAGGGTTATAAAAAAGTTAGATGTATAAAAGAGACTTAGATGCACTTTTGTTTGCTAAGAAATTACCAAATTTTATCCTTTTAAGAAGTAAAGATGAGTTTTTAAACGAACTATACGCAGATGAAATTTTAAAACTTTGGGGGGCTGAAAATTTATATACAGTTTATCAAAATGAGTATGATTTTGCTGCTATAAAAGAATTTTTTGCACCATCTTTATTTGGTGGCAAAAACGCAGTTTATATCAAAACGAGCAAATTTGGTAGCACAAAAGAGATTAAAGATTTAATTGAAATTTGTATAAAAAACAAAGACTCATTTTTACTATATGAGTTTTTTGAAGATGAAAATTCAAAAGTAAATGATGCTTTTATAAAAGCTTTTAATGGAAATTTTGTTCGATTTTTTAGCCCTAATAATCCCAGCGAAGCACTTCAAATACTAAATAGAGTTTGCCAAAATTTAGGAATTTATCAAAACAGCACAGCCCTACTTGAAATTTATAAAATTCAAGGCGAAAATTTAAGCTTAAGCGTGGCTGAACTATCTAAATTTGCATCACTAAATTTAAAGCTAAATTTAGAAAATGTAAAAGCAAATGTAAGTGGGCTTAGTGAAGTTAGTTTTGAAGAGATTTTTAATAAAATTTTACATTTACAAGACTTTAGAGATGAGTTTTTTACATTTATCCAAAGTGGCGGGTATAATGAGAGTGAATTTATAAGTTATATGTATAGTTCAGTTTATAGAATTTTTGAAATTCATACACATATAAAACTTTTTGGAAGGCTTGATTTTCGTGAAGTTCTTGGATACACGCCCCCACCAAATATCCAAAACAACCTTAAGGCCGAAGCTTTGAAATTTAATACAGATAAATTTAAAGAGATGTTTAAGGTACTAAATGAGTGCGAATTTATACTAAAAACCAAAGCTGGTTTAGATAAAACTTACTTTTTACTATCTGAAATGCTAAGATTTCAAAGAGTAATATCAGCATAATTTAAGCAATGCTTTGATACAATCACCAGTTGCTTTTTAGCAAAAATCCTTGCTTGTGACACTACTCATAAGCTAAAATCCATAAGGAGAATATATGAAACATTATGAAGTTCTTTTCATTCTTAAGCCAACGCTTACAGAAGAAGAATTAAAAGCTCAAGTTGACTTCGTTAAAGAAGTTATTACCAAAAATGGCGGAGAAGTTGCATCAGTTATAGAAATGGGTGCTAGAAAACTCGCATACAAAATCAAAAAGTATGAAAGAGGCGTTTACTATGTCATCTACTTTACAGCCCCAACTGAACTTATTGCTGAACTTACAAGAAACATTCGCTATAATGAAAACATTATAAGATTTCTAACTGTTAAATACGAAAACAAAAAAGAGATAGATGCTTGGGAAAAACTAAGCAAAGGCATCAAATTTACTCCAGTTAGAAAAGAGAGAAAACCTCGCCCTGAAAGAGCCGAAAAAGCTCCTAAAGATGAAAACAGAGATGAAATTGAATTTTCTGAAGAAGAAAGCGAAGAGAATTAATTAAGGATAAGATATGTTTAACAAAGTGATATTAGTTGGCAACCTTACTCGAGACATTGAGATGAGATACGCAAACAGTGGCTCAGCTATAGGAAATACAGGCATAGCAGTTAATAGACGCTATAATGTAAATGGCGAAAAAAGAGAAGATGTTTGCTTTATAGATATCACATTTTTTGGCAGAACTGCTGAAGTAGCAAATCAATACCTAAGAAAAGGCTCACAAGTATTAATCGAAGGTCGCCTTCAGTTTGACACTTGGCAAGATAAAAACACCGGTCAAAATAGAAACAAACACAGCATTGTCGTAGAAAGTATGCAGATGCTTAGTGGTGGCAACCAAAGTGGTCAGCAAAATTATGGTGGAAATCAAAACTATAATAACCAAAACCACTCTAATCAAGGTGGCTACTCACAAGGTTATGATAACTACCAAAGCCAAAATTCTAAACCAAATAACAACTATCAAAACAAACAAAACAGAGGCGGATATCAAAATGACAGCTATGATGACTATAGCGAAAATATCCCAGATATAGATATCGACGAAGATGAATTACCGTTTTAAGAAGGATTAAAAAATGGCAGATAACAAAAGAAAATACGCAAGAAAGTATTGCCGCTACACAGAGGCAAAGATTGAGTTTATAGACTACAAAGATACACAACTTTTAAAGTATTGTTTATCAGAGAGATTTAAGATAATGCCAAGAAGATTAACTGGCACATCAAAAAAATATCAAGAGATGGTTGAAAAAGCTATCAAAAGAGCTAGACACGCAGCTTTAATCCCTTATGTTGTAGATAGAGATGAAGTTGTAGCAAACCCATTTGAGATACTATAAATTTCAAGGTGGCGAAATTTTCGTCACCAACTTTACATTTAAATTTACTCTAAATTTTAAACTCCACTAAATTTTTAAATTTAACCAATACAAAAGCCTATAAATTTTTAAATAATCTTGATATTTACACACAATTATTCTGAATTTACTTCATTAAATTTTAGATAATTATCAATGCTCAACCAACTAAAATTTAAAGCTTATCATACTCTTCATCGCTAACTTTTTCAAGCCATAAATTTTCACATTTCTTGCCATCAACTTCAATAGCAACATGAGAAAACCAGCTATCTTTTTTAGCCCCGTGCCAGTGTTTGACATTTGGTTTAATCGTAACAACTTCGCCTGGGGTTAGGCTAATTGCTTTTTGATTTTCTTCTTGATACCAGCCCTCTCCATTAACGCAAAGTAGAATCTGCCCACCGCCACTTTTTGCTTTATGAGTATGCCAGTTATTTCTACATTTTGGCTCAAATGTTGCATTATAAACGCCTTTTGCTAAATGTTTTAAATAGCTTTTACCAGTGAAATATTTCTCAAATGCTTTGTTTTCTTCGCCTAGACCAAACATCGGATTTGCTAAATTTTCATCATCGCTATAAACATCTTTTGCAACCCTAAAAGCCGCCCAAGCATTTGGCCAACCAGCATAAAAAGCTAAATGAGTTATAATCTCAGCCATTTCATTTTTACTAACGCCATTATTTTTAGCAGTAATTATGTGATATTTAAACTAATTATCAATCAAGCCTTTTGTGATTAAAGCACTAATTGTAATGATTGAGCGAGTTTTTAAAGCAATGTTTTCGCTCCAAACTTCGCCAAATAAAATATCATCATTAATAGATGCAAATTTAGGTGTAAACTCACCTAAAATATCCCTTCTTGCACTCTTGTTTTATCTTTAACTCCTTATAAATTTATATTACAAACAAAAAATTTTACTCATGTTTAGTAAATCAATCTTAACTAAGATATGGAGACTATTTTTTTGCTATTATTTTTCAAATGACAAAAATATGTCATGAAATTCTAATATAATTTCATAAAATATTTCAAAAGGAGAAAATATGAAAAGTGACGCTATTTTTTCAAAAGATAGAGCATATAGATATGTACTCACAAGAATATGGAGCAAAAAGAGCGAAGAATATGCTAATATGATAGCATTTATAGGACTTAATCCATCAAAAGCCAATGAAAACGAGAATGATCGAACCATTACAAAATGCATAAATTTTGCAAAATCATGGGGGTATGATGGAATTTATATGTTAAATTTATTTGCTTATGTATCTACATCGCCAGACAATTTATACAATGACAGCATTGATCCAATAGGAAACGAAAACGATAAATTTATATTAGAATATTCAAAAAAAGCTGATAAGGTGGTTTGTGTGTGGGGAAATTGTGGTTCTTTTAAAAATAGAAGCAAAGATGTTTTAGCAAAACTTGATAAAAAATACTGCTTAAAAATCAATAAATCTAACGAACCAAGCCATCCATTGTATTTAGCAGCAGACACAAAACTAATAGAATTTTAAAGTAGAAAACATGCAAACAATAGATAAATTTAGCTCTATTTTAGACATTCATGAGTGGGCAAGAGCCAACAATAACTTAAATTTTGAAAAATATAAAAAAATTTATGAGTTACTGATAAATCTAATATCATGGAAAATAATACAAGTCGTTTTATAAATTTTGATGATTTTTTTGAAGATAAAAGATTTTGCTAATCCAAAGATAATTTTATTTTTATCCATCGCTATACCAATAACTCTTGCTTATTTAAAACCATGCTATGGAGAATACAAAAGAGAATTTTCAAAAGAATTTTTAGAACAATATGATGTAAATTCTTTATATGAAGATCTGTGTGAATCAAAATGGTTTTATAGGTTTAATAATATTACTCCAAGAAATAGTAATCCTAAAACTATAAAAAAGCATAGGGCATTTCAAAAAGATCTTCAAGCAACTTGCCAACAAGAGATATGGCTACTTTCTAAGATGCTAAAAGATAGCAAATACACAGTTTCAAAAGTGTGTGGTATGAGTTCTAATTTAACCTTACAAATTTTACAAAGAAAGCAAGACTCTATGTTTGGTAGTAGCTTAATGGAAGTGAAAAATTAAAATTATAAAAACTATCCTAGATTTTTATCATAAATTTCTAGGATAGTTTGGTTTTACCTAGTTGGTGAGTTTTTTGTTTTTGGGATTGTTATATCCAAGCTTTATTTTTCTAGATCTTCTTCTAGAGCTTCTTCTTCTAGAGCTTCTTCTAAATACTCTTCTAAATCTTCTTCTTCTGGATCTTCTATTTCTAAACTAGTTATCCCCAAATCCTCTTTTAGCAAATTTATCATATCTTTGCCATGTTCTTCGGCGTTATCATAATTCCAGCAATCAAAATATTTCTGGAAAGCTAAAAGCATTTTAAGGCTTTGGATACTTTGCTTACCTTTTATCCAGTTATCAACAACTGCTTTTTTCTCATTAACTGCTTTATTTCCCAAAGATGAGTTTCTACTACTCGAAATTAAAGCTAAATTTCCAAATGTATCTATTTTACTTTTGCCGTTTTCATCAACTCCTTCAAAATCATTTTCACTAGCCTTGCTTTGTGGTTGGATATGCTCAACCGAACCAGTTCGTGTTATGAAAAAATTATCATAAATACTTTGTTTGCTTTCAACACCTTCCCAAATTTCAAACTCATTATTAGCCATCTCTTCGCCAAGCTTTTTCCAAAGTAGATAATCAAGCTTATAGAAAAAATAGTGTGGCGTGCTTGTGCCACTATTTAAAAGGTTTTCTAAATCTTGCACCCTTTCTTGCATCTTTTCTTTATCTAAATTTTCTAAAAATTCAATATGAGCGTTAAGATCATCTCCTAAATTTTCACACTCTTTTAGATAAGAAACAAGCCACTCATTTGAGTTTTGAACTTCAAATAAAAGCTGTATCATCAAAAGCTTTTTATCATCTATTGTTGATTTATATTTATCATCAAGTTCTCTTTTAAAAATATATGTATTATCAAAATTTCTTTTAAAGAGATATTTATCAAAAACAGCTCTATATTTAAAAAGTTCTTTTATAAATTCCTCACTTTTACCTGTTTCTAAAATTTTATCTTCAAAATTTCTAACAAGATATTTTGTGTCAAGTGGCATATCATCTACACCAATCACTCTAGCAACAACACAAAGGAAATCTTCAAATTTAATGATACTTTTTGCTTCTTTTTGTATGCTATTATCTTTTAAATATTTTTTTTCTACAAAATAACTATCCATATTAGAACAATTATCCCAATTTTCAGCCATATCTAAAACCGTATTAGACGACAGCTTTTCAAAAAATTTAGCTTTTAAAATTTCATGATGTTTTAGCTGCTGTTTATTTGTATTCATCGCTTCAAAATACTTTCCAGGATTTATATCATCTGATAATTCCGTAATGGTAAAATAGACATTTTCTAAGCAATCTTCTATCTCATTTTTATTTAAGTTTCTTGATAAAAAATAGCAAATATCATTCAGGCTAGACATTTCAAACTCTGTTGATTTGAAATTATCACTATTTAAATTTTTAAGCTTTTTGTTATCACTATCATCAACCTCATAGCGTATTTCAAAATAATCCTTACCAACGAATTTACTAAGCAAATACAAACTCATTAGTCTTTGTTGTCCATCTATAATTAAACCATTTTTAACAACTATATTTCCAATATAGAGCTTTTTTTGCCCATCATCTATTAAATCTTTTAAATTTTGACTCTCCCAAGCGTAATCTCTTTGAAAGAAAGGCACTATAAATTTTTTATCTTTTATGCCTTTAAGCGTATATTTTGCTATTTTGTTTTCACTCATTTTTTATCCTTATTAAATATTATATTTTTAAAAGAAATTTTTTCTATAAATTCTTTACTCATTTTATCTTTTGTTTTTTCAGTTAAGTTTTCATAAGCAATATCTGGATGTCTGATATAATCGCTATTATCGCCATTACCAAATTTAAATACATCTCTTATATCGTTTTGAATTCTTTCTATAAGTAAAGAACTAAAATCACTACTTTCAATAAATTTATAAATACGACTTAATATCGTATAATCACCCTCATTTACAAGCCACTTACAATTGTATTGCATCTTGTCATAATACGACAAAGTAGCAAATAAATAGACAAAAACCAAGTCAAAAAAATCACTGAAATTTTTATCTATACCAAATTTATCGGCGTAACATAAAAGCAATATCAACATGGATTGATTTATATAATATTTCTTAGAAAAATTAGCTTTATTAGCAAGTATTTCATAAATTTGTGCATATTTAAAAAGATAGCTAAAATACTCATTTCCTTTTATAATATTTGAATTAAATTTTAGCTCATTTATCCTTTCATATCCTTTATCTTTAATACCAATAAACTCATTAAAAATTTCATCACCCCAGCTTATATAATCTCCAAGCTTAAAATTTTTACCACCATGAATACCTCTTGCTATATAAAGGTCATTTAAAACACTGTCTACAATAGACCAAGTTGTTTTATTTTGATAGTATTTATATTTTTTAGCAATTTCTTGTTTTATAATCTCATCAGCTTTTAAATGTAAAAAATGATGATTTTTAAGCAATTCTGCTTGAGTTAGTTCTTTGCCTCTTGAGTTTTGTGTATCAAATACATCAAAAGCCTCATCTATCGTATCAACCATAAAGTATGTTACAAATAAATTATTTTTTACAAAATTTGCAATTTCTTCTTTATTTGATAGTTCTAATTTATTCTTTATAGAATTAGAATTTTTTGAAAGTGCATTTTCCGAGTTTGGATTTTTCTTAAAATCAAAAAATTTATCATTTGGTTTGATTAAAAAACCTAATATTAACGCCAAAGTAGTAAGTCTTTGCTGACCATCTACGATATCAAGGCTATTTTCATTTTTATGAAGTATGATATTTCCAAGCAAATAGTTAGTTTTTTTAGAACTCATAGCTTCTAAAATATCATCTATTAACTCATTTACATTTTGAGTTGTCCATCTATATGGTCTTTGATACTTTGGAATTGTCAAATTTTCAAACTTTTGTTTATCACCCAGCAAACCAAAAATCTCTCCAATACTTGCAACGCCAACATTTAAGCCATTTTCTACATCACACATAACAGCTCCTTAAAAGTGTTTTTAAACTCATATTTGCCTCCTTAAAATTTTAAAATTATACTTTAAAAGCTTATAAATTTTCCTTTAATAAATTTCTTTCCTTTAAAATCTCAAAAAGTTCTAAATCGCTATTTATCTTTAAAAATTTCATACTTCTTTTTATCGCTTCAAAGTCGCCTACCGTTAAATTCCTAAGATTTAAAAGCAAGTTTTCAACCTCACTACTAAGCCCAAGACTTTCAAAGCTTTTTTTAAAAAGCTCTTTTGTTTGGGTAAAATTTAAAGACTTTAACTCTATCATCAAATCAAACCGTCTTAAAAACGCCTTATCTATTAAATCAATTCTATTTGAAGTTGCCACTAAAATGCCGTTAAAACTCTCCATTGATGTTAAAAACTCATTTATCATAGTTAGTTCCCAGCTTCGCAGTGCCCTTGATTTATCATAAATAAATCCCTCAATCTCATCTATTAATAAAACAGCTTTTTTATCATTTGCCACGTTAAAAATATTTTTAATATTTCTTTCGCTTTCACCAACATATTTTGATAAAAAATCCCCTGCCGAAACTATCATAAGCTCCTTTTTAAGTTTATCAGCCAAATACCTAGCATACGCACTTTTTCCGCCACCACTTACGCCATACAAGCAAATTCTTGCACTATTTTGTATATTATTTGCTAAATTTTCAAGGTCGTAATCAGCATTTAAAAGTGAAATTTCATAGTTTTTTGGAAGGTATTTTTGAGTTTTTTTAAACTGCATTTTTTCATATCCAAAAGCATTTAAACTGCTATTTAACAACGCTTTAAACTCTTTTGAGGAGTCCTTTAAATTTAGAGTTTTTATAACTTTTAAAGCTCTACTTATAACTGCTGGTTGGAGATTTTTAGAATTACTAAAAAGATTTTTTGTTTTGTTATTTACTAAATTTTTAGCGTATTTATCTATGATTTTTCGTTTTTGCTTTTTAGGGATATCGCTAAACTCAACTATCATATCAAACCTTCTTAAAATCGCCTCGTCGATGCAGTCAATATAATTTGTAATATAAATAACAATTTTTTTATTATTTTCAAGTATATTGTTAAAATAAGCTTTAAAATCTTGCTTTGATTTTTCGTTTAAATTAAAAATATCCTCAGCTTCGTCATAAACAAAAATAGTGTTTTTGCTAACAAAATTTGCCATAAAATTTAAATTAGCAACCCTAGCTAATGGTCTTAAAATATATTCACTTTTATCACTTGCTAAAATTCCAAGCCCAAAAGCATCACACTCTTTTGCAATTAGCGAACAAATTTCACTTTTTCCAACTCCTGGCTTTCCATAAAACAATATATTAACGCCTTTTGTTTGATGCTTTATAGAGTGTTTTAAATAAGGTAGTAAAATATCTAAATGCTTCTTTATATGAGAATAATCACTAAAATTTAGACTAGTTTTAGGAAGTTTGTAAGTGTAATTTTCTATAAATTTATTAATGCCATCTTCTAAAAAAAGATATTTTGCAAAATCATTATCTTCTAAAAATTTATGCCTAGAACTAAGATCTATACTAAAAACATAATCCAAAACAGTTTTTGCTTCAAAGGTTTTTTCAATCTCTTCGGTGGAAATTTTAAGTATCTTAGAATAAAGTGTAAAAATATCGTGCTTAAATTTAAAATTTGATGATACGCTATTTAAAATAGCAGAGTCTAAAGATAAAATAAGTGTGCTAATTTTTAAAATTTGCTTTTGAGTATGAGTTAAATTTAGAGTTTTTTCTAAGAAATTTAGGTTTTTTTCTAAAACATTTTGGTTATCTACTTTAAAATTTGCTTCTAAATTTCTTAGAGTTTCTTTTAATTTTTTTAAGATATTTGGAATTTCTAAATTGTTAATTATAGCGTTTTCGCCTAAATATTTATATAAAGCAGTTGGGCGATTTTTTATCAAAAGTGCTATTTGTTCAGGATAAACAGCCACCCTTAACTCTATAATTTTCATCATATCATCATAGTATTTCATAACTCCTCCTTAAAAAATATGGTAAAATTATATGGTCTTTTAATGACATTTTTTTGTCATCAACAAAAAAGGAAAAAAATGCCAACACAAAAAACTCTTAAAAAAACAAAAGAAATTTTAAATATTCTTAAAAAATCCTCAACTAGCGAAGAAAAGCTATGTGAAATTTTTAGTAAAGACAGAAGGACAATTGCAAGATATATAAAAATTTTAAAAGATGATGGCATAAATATAAGATTAGAAAATGGAATTTATAAGATAACTGGTTTTGAAAAAGATGAAAATAGCGTGATTTATGAAGTTATTAAAAATTTAAGCCAAAATCAAGGCGTTGAGTTTTTTAATAAAAGTAAAAATTTATTTGATGATTTTGATAAAGGGTATAAAAATGCCTTTTTTATCCACGCAAAAGATGAGGTTTTAAATAGTGATGATTTAGCTCTTTTTGAAAACTTAGCAAAAGCTATAGAAAATAAAAAAATGATAAATTTTTTATATGAAAATTTTGAGTTTAAAGTAAAGCCATTAAAAGTTGCTAAATTTGAAGGATATTGGTATTTACTCTGTTTGGACGCAGATAAAAATGATAAATTTAAAAAATTTCATGTAAAAACTATTAAAAATTTAAGCGTTTCAAATGAGAGTTTTAAAACCTCAAAAGAGATAGAAACAAAGCTAAAAAATGCAAATTCTATTTGGTTTGATATAGATGAGGAAAGCTTTGTGGTTGAGCTTTTAGTCCATAACTTGGTTTTAAAATTTATTGAAAGAATTCCACTTAAAACACAAAAAATGATCTCACAAAAAAATGATTTTACAACTATTTATTTAGAAATTTCAAATGAGTATGAGATAGTTCCTTTTATACTTAGGTTTATCCCATTTATCAGGGTTATCTCGCCAAATGAACTAAATGAAAAAATCAAAAATTTACTAAGCGAGTATCTAAAATCAATTTAAAAACTAAATTTATATAAACTAGCTTTTAAATTTCATAAACCACCATAGCAAGGCATATCCTAAATTTGCAGATTTAACCAAACTATCATCGTTTAAAAATTCCATAGTCTTAGAGACTGGCAAATAAAATAGCTCTATATCTTCACCATCTATCCCGCCACCATCACTTACTCTCATATCATCACAAATTTCAGTGTAAAATAGTGTCTGTCGCCCAGCACTTGTGCCAAGTGAGCCATAAAATGTAGTTATTTTATCCACGCTTTTTACCTTATAACCAACCTCTTCTTCTATCTCTTCTATGACAGTAGTTTCCTGGCTTAATCCTTTGTCCATTAGCCCAGCACACAGCTCATAAGTTATCCCACTACATAAATTTCACCCAAATTTAGCTCCCTTAAAAGAGCTGGTATACGAAGCTGTTTTACAAGTAAAAATGCATCTTTTTTACGGTGATATAAAAGCACCGACACACTATCGTGGACCTTCATACAGTCCCACTGAAAAATCTTTTCATTTTTCTCAAATTTCACCCTAAAAGGCTTTATGTATTTTGAATCTTTAGCTTCGTATATATCTAAAATTTTAACCATTTTAAGCCCTTATAATAGTATAATTGTTGCAAGTCCCAAAAATGCAAAAAAGCCTATCATATCAGTTAGTGCTGTTAAAACCACAGATGAACCAACAGCAGGATCAACGCCAAATTTCTTTAACATCAAAGGAATAACCGCCCCAAAAAGCCCAGCAATCATTAAATTTATAACCATAGCCATAGCTATTACAACACCAAGCATGGCACTTTTAAACCAAACAAACGACACTAAAGCCACAAGTAAGGCAAAAACAGCTCCATTTAAAAGAGCTATGCTACACTCTTTTTTTATAACCTCTTTTGCGTGTTCGAAATTTATATCTCCTAAGGCTAGGCGTCTAACTGTTACAGTAAGGGCTTGCATACCGACATTTCCCCCCATTGAGCTAACTATTGGCATAAGAACAGCTAAAGCCACATATGACTCAATAGTCGCTCCAAAAAGCCCTATAACAAATGAAGCAAGAAAAGCTGTGACTAAATTCACGCCAAGCCATGCTCCCCTTGAACGCCCTACTTCTATAAGGCTCTCACTCTCATCTTCAACCTCATCATCAACTCCAGCAAGGTTATAAATTTGCTCAGTTGCACTCTCAGTCATAAAGTCGTGGATATCATCAGGTGTAATTCGCCCTACTAAAACCCCACGACTATCAACAACTGGAACAACAGACAAATCATAATCACCAAAAATTTTAGCAACATCTGAAATTTTATCTCTATCATGCACTGTTATAGGAGTAAAATCATCATCTTTAGGAGCACTTTTTACAACCTCTTCAACTGTAAGACTAAAGTTATACAAAATAAGGTCAGATAAATTTATAGCGTATTTTAAATACCCTTTTTCATCAACAGCAAAAAGCTGATAAGCCACTTCTAATTCACCACTATGACGCATATCTCTTAGTCTATCTACAGCTACACTAACTTGCTCATCAAGTCTAGCACTAAAAAGTTCAAGCTGCATATAAGCACCAGCTTCGTCATCTTCATATGATGATAGTTTTAAAATATCTTCTTTATCATCATCATCAAGCTCATCAAAGATCTTTTTGGCCTCTTCTTTATTTATTTCAGATAGATCTTCTAAAAGCTCAAGTTGATCGTCACTTTCAAGCTCTTCAAAAAGCTCGACCATCCTATCTCTAGGTATAACATCAAGCATATCTTTAAGCATATGATTTGGCATATCAAATGTTGCTTCTGCCAAATCATCCGTATCTAGCTTATGCAAATACTCTTCATAAATTTCTTCATCATGTTTTTTTAATTTTCTAAGATGGTAGGCAATATCTGGAGCACTTAAATACTCCCCAACATCATCTATATGATCATCAAGAGCTTTTTGTGCTTCTCTTGCTTTTCTAGCAGCTCTTTCTTCTCTGCTTTCTTCTTTACTCTCTTCTAATATCTCATCTTGCAACTCTTCCATAAAGTCCCCTTAAAATGCTATAAAACTATCAAAACCTACAAATTTCTCAGGATTGTGAAAACCACCCATTGCCATTTGAAGTTTTTCATTTTGCTCTTTTACTAGCTTAGCAAATTCTTGCTTTTCCTTAACATTTTGAACCTCTTTTTCCACACTTACTACTTTTTGAAAATCCATAGCTTTGTTGTTTTTATAAAGACCTAGATGAAGATGTGGACCTGTGCTTGTCCCAGTTGAACCAACATAAGCTATAACTTGTCCTTGTTTGACACTTTGCCCTGATTTTAACCCCTTAGCAAAGCCATTTGTGTGCGCATAAAGGCTTTTGTATCCGTTTGCATGAGTGATCTCAACTGTTTTTCCATATCCACCCTTCCTGCCTACAAAACTAACTCTACCATCAGCGACTGCTTTTATAGGAGTTCCTGTTTTTGCAGCATAGTCAGTTCCAAGATGTGCTCTATATCTTTTAAGTATAGGGTGAAATCTTTTTGGGCTAAATTTAGACGAAACTCTAGCTCCAGGTATTGGAAGCTTGAAAAAAAATCTCTCACTTATCTTCCCTCTTTCATCATAATATTTTAAGCCATATTTATACATATATTTACTTTTACCATTTTCTTCTATCATTCCAGATATGATCTCAGGTTGACCATAAGGTCGACCAAGACGCTCTTTTTGGATATATCTAAGTGCAAGATTATCATTTTTTTGAAGCCGTTTAAAATTTACAACCTTACCAAAAACAACACTAAAAGCATTAGCAAGTGCACTATTTCCTGTTGCTTTACTTATATCCATATATGGTGAACTCTCTATAGAAACCCCAAGAAGATGTTCACTTTGTGTATATATAACTGGTGTAAAATTTAAAGCGTAATTATCACTTTTATCTTTATAAATATGAATTTGAAGCTCTTCTGTTATAGGCACAAGAAGCTGTTCAAGTATGCCATCTTCATCCACCATAATCTCACACTCAGTTCCTGCTACAACTTCAGTTGCAAGCTCTTTATCTGTATCTGAGAGATTATAATATAGCCTTAATGGAATATTTGAGTTTTCTAAAAATTGTAAAAAAGTAACTCCATTTGGCCATGTGAAATTTTGCATACTATAGCCCTTAGCATGTAAATTTAGAACTATAACTAGTAGAATAAAAATTTTCTTAAACATATTTCCCTTTCATTTACCAAACTTTGATTTTACAAAAATTTGGCATACACTCAGTAAACAATAAAACCAAATAAATTCTTGAAAAAGAGTATTTTACAAATATAAAGCATTATTAGTTATTAACCATAAATTCAGTATAATTACAAATCACATGATCTAAGGAGAGAATTTGAGATATTTAATATCGTTTTTCCTATTTATAGGAAGTGTTTTTGGAGCTTCTTTTTATATGCCTACATATGAAACCATACTTTTAGATGTTGACCAAGAAAAAGGAACTGGCTTTATTGTAGATAGTTCAAGCATAACTATAGGAAGCAGTGGTGTGATTTCACACACTTTTGATAATGGCGAAAGCTCTATCATAGCAAGAGCTGTTGTTGAAAGCAAACAAGACGGCAGGGCAAAAGTAAGATTTGAAGTTTTTAGTATGCTATCTCAACCAGCACTTCCACTACCTGGAGTTTTACCACAAAAAGGTGATGAAGTTGTGCTAAATTTCCTTTATGATAGAGCTTTAATCGTTGTTCCAAATGAAAATATATATAATCAAATAGTTTCAACTTTTACAAATATCAACTTTGTTCACCCAGATATAATAGGAGCTTATCTTAACAATCACAGCACTCCAAATCCAAGCAGAGATGATTTTCGTAAAATGTGTGCTGATAACGCAGCTGGGCTAATATTTATCGCTATGGATCAAAAGGCTGTATTTGCTGATTGTGGAAGTTTTGAAATTTTAAAAAGCTTTGAAAGTGCAAGTGTTGATAACTATCAAGTACCGTTTTATAGTAGAATTTATGGAATTTCACCAGCGTGGTGGAAATGGAACAGTGAATATATAAATGACTACAACGAACACTATAAATTTCTTTTAGATATAAAATAAGGCTAAATTTTGCAAAACATTCACATAGAGTATTTCATAAAACTTTTAGGTAAAGACAACGCTTACTTTGATAAGGCTCATCTTTTAGCGTATAGCTACGATGCCACAAGAAAAAAACATCTCCCTGATGGAGTACTTTTTCCACGAGATGAGAGCGATGTAAGTAAGATTTTAAAATACTGTAACGATAATCAAATAATCGTAATTCCAAGAGGGGCTGGAAGTGGTTTTACAGGTGGTTCACTTGCTGTAAATGGAGGAATTATTTTAAGTTTTGAAAAACATATGAACAAAATTCTAGAAATAGACCTTGAAAATATGGTAGCCGTAGTTCAGCCAGGTGTGATAAATATGGACCTTCAAAAAGTAGTAGAAGATCACGGTCTTTTTTATCCCCCAGATCCAGCTAGCCAAAACTACTCAACCATCGGTGGAAATGTAAGCGAAAATGCAGGCGGTATGCGTGCAGCAAAGTATGGCATAACAAAAGACTATATTATGGCACTTAGAGCTGTTTTACCAAATGGAGATATAATAAGAGCTGGTAAAAAAACCATAAAAGATGTAGCAGGGTATAACATAGCTGGAATTTTGGTAGCAAGTGAAGGAAGCTTAGCCATTATAACTGAGATAACACTAAAACTAATTTCAAAACCTAAACTTGTAAAAACAGCGATGGGCGTATTTAACTCTGTAAATGACGCTATGAATGCTGTTTATAAAACTTTAGCAAGTGGTGTAAAGCCAGTTGCTATGGAGTTTTTAGATAGTTTAAGCATACAAGCTGTTGAAAAACGCTTTAATAAAGGGCTTCCAACAGATGCTGGAGCGATACTTATAACAGATGTAGATGGCGATATAGAAGAGGCTTTGATAAATGATCTTGCTAAGATAGAAAAACTCTTCAAAGAAAATGGTGCAACTAAATTTACCGTAGCAAAAGATGAGAACGAAAGAGCAAATTTATGGTTTAGCAGACGAAACTGCTCACAAGCTATAACTTGCTATGGCTCTTTAAAGCTTAATGAAGACATCACAGTTCCAAGATCAAAACTTCCTAGTTTACTAGAAAAAATAGCTGAAATTTCAAAGAAATTCAGAGTTACAACTCCTTGTTTTGGACACACTGGAGATGGCAATGTCCATACAAATGTTATGGTAGATAAAGATGACCCTGAAGCTGTAAAAAGAGGATACGCCGCAATTGAGGAGATCTTTAAAGCTACAATTGAACTTGGCGGAACCTTAAGTGGAGAACACGGCATAGGAATTTCAAAAGCACCATATATGAAGTTGGCTTTTAGTGATGAAGAGATGAATCTTTTTCGTGCTATAAAAAAAGCCTTTGATCCAAACAATATCTTAAACCCAAATAAAATGGGACTATAATGGATAAATTTATAAAAAATAGAAATTTTATAAATTTATCTTTTTTTATTTATGTAGCTATCATTTTAAAATTTGCAGTATTTAGAGATGGCTTTTTAAGTGGTGGAAATTTTTTTAGATATAATCTAGCTCCTTTTATTGAGATAGTTGAGCTTTTTAGAAATGCTACACCATATCAGTTTGGAGTGATATTTTTTGGAAATATTCTTCTTTTTTCACCTTTTGGAGTATTTTTAAAATACAAAAGGCTAAATTTAACTCAAATTCTTATTTTTAGCTTTATCTTTTCTTTAATGATTGAGATATGTCAACTTATTTTCAAAGTTGGAATTTTTGAGATTGATGATTTAATGCTAAACACTATAGGTGCCATTTTAGGGGCTAAAATATATCAAATAATAAGAGTTTATAACTATGGTTTGGAAAAAATTAAAAAACTATATGAACAAAGCTTATGATGCGGAGCTTTTTTACTACGCATCAAGTCTTAGCTTTAACACTATTTTATCGATTATTCCGTTATTTTTGCTATCGTTTTCTATCTTCACACAGCTTCCGAGCTTTACAGAATACTATGAAAAAGCTAAAAATTTTATCATCCAAAGCCTACTTCCAGCACATCAAGACGCCATATCTAGCTATATCGAGCAGTTTTTATCAAATAGCGTAAATTTAGGGATTTTAGGTCTAGTTGCCATTATTTTTACTACAATTATGTTTTTTGATAACTATAGCTACATAGTTTCAAAACTTACAGATACTAAACAAAACAGCTTCTGGAAGGACTTTAGCAAATACTGGACGCTTATTACATTAGCACCTTTTGGGCTTGGAGTTTCATTTTATTTATCGGCGAAATTTGAGCAAATTTTAAATCAAAGCTTTGTTACAAGCTGGATAAATTTAGCATTTATACTGCCGTATTTGATAATATGGATAATATTTTTAGTTACCTACATGATATCAATAAATTCAAAATTCACACTTAAAAATATACTAATTAGCTCATTTATAACAAGCCTAGTGTGGAATATATCAAAGTATATTTTTATAGGTTATACATTTTACAACAAAACTTACATGAGTTTATATGGCTCTTTTAGCGTGCTATTTTTCGCACTTTTGTGGATATATATAAGCTGGATAATATTTCTTTATGGATTTAAAATTTATATATATTTAGAAAGTAAAGAAAAAAGAATTGACAATATCAAACTATAAAAAACAGTGGCAAAATTCCTATAAATGCTAAAAACAGAGCTATAAATTTATACCTTATAGCAGGAAGTAAAAGTAAATTCATAATATAAAAAAGAGGTGCTGGAATTTGAGTTTGAAAAGTTGAAATTTCATAGTTTAAAAACTCTAAAAGCATACCATCCATTAAATTTCCAACTCCAAATATGTGAAGCAAAATACTTACTGGGTAAAAAATTACAAATATATACCCAATAGGAATAACAGCTATCTGGCTAAAAGCTAAAGTGTGAAAGAAGTGATAAACAGGAATATTCATAGCAAAATATACATATAAATTTAGCAAAATCGCGTGAGTTATTATGTTAAATTTAGTGTATTTTATCTCTCCAAAATGATGAGCATATAAGTAGATATAAAACACCCCTAAACACGAAAAATAAAACCCAATAGAAAACAAAAGATGTGGTATAAAAGATACGCTTAAAAGTATTGTCAAAAAAAGCGTGTAAAATGATAAAATTCTTATATTTTTTATGAGAAATAAAAACCCAATAAAAGCCATCACAAGTGATCTTAAAAAGCTAGGTGTAAAATCAAGCAAAAATAGATAAAAAACCATCAAACAAAAAGCAAAGATAGATATGTCAAAATAGCTACTTCGATATGGAAAAAATCGCCTTTGGAAGTAACGATAAATCGGCGTTATAGTTAGAAAAATAACGCCAAATATAATTCCCAAATGAAAGCCACTAATCGATACCACATGAGCTATGCCCCACTTTGTAACATCATCACGAAGCTCTTTTGAGATAGGAGTTGCAAGATACAAAGTAACATACAGCTCTTTTATTTTATCGCTGCTGTGTTGAGAATCTATGAAATTTATGATATTTTGCTTAAAATTTGGCTTTGGTTTAAGCTTTTTTATCTTAAATGATGGCAGATAAAATCTCTTTTTTAGCCAATCTTTATAACTTATAGAACTAGTTACAACACCTAAATTTAGTCTATCATATCTACTTATATTAGCATCTTTTTTAGTAGTTGTATAAAAGCTAAACTCCCCACTATCAAGCTTTAAAACCCTGTAAGTTTTAGAATTTTTAGTTTTTAGATAAGAGTGCTCAACTTTTGCATCTAAAAAGTGAAATTTGCTACTTTTAAATTCTTTAAATTTAACCCACTCATAGCCTAAATTTAAGATAAAAATAGAAATTATAACAGTTAAAAATATCAAAATCTCAGATCTATTCTCAAAAAGTTCAAATTTTCTCATAATAAAATTATATATTAACTTTAAAAATTTAGGAAACATTTCGGAAACAAAAGCTATTTAAAACAAAGCATTAGTTAATCTTGTGGGTAAAATTTGATATAATTAAATCAAAATAAAAAAAGGAAAATTATGATAAATAGTCTATTTATTAACAGAGAACTATCATGGCTTCGCTTTAATACCCGCGTTTTGGATCAATGCAAAAAAGATATACCGCTTTTAGAAAAACTTAAATTTATCGCCATTTACTCTACAAATTTAGATGAATTTTATATGATAAGAGTGGCTGGATTAAAGCAACTTTTCTTAGCTGGAATAACTGCTAGCGGAAGCGATGAGATGACGCCACTTGATCAGCTTCGTGAGATTAGAGAGTATTTACATAAAGAAAAACTTGAACTTGAAAAACACTATCACGATACCATTTCAGCTCTTGAAAAAGAGGGCTTTTATATAAAAGAGTATGAAGATTTAAGTCTTGAGTTAAGAGATAAGGCTGATGAGTATTTTTTCTCAAACATAATCCCAATAATAGTCCCAATCGCTGTAGATGCCACTCATCCATTTCCACACCTAAATAACCTAAGCTTTGCTTTAGCTGTAAAGTTAAGTGATCCTTTAGATGATGAAAATTTTAGATATGGAATGATAAGAATTCCAAGAGTTTTGCCTCGTTTTGTGCAAGTTAGCGAAGATACATATGTACCTATAGAAACTATCGTTCATCGTCACGCAGAAGAGATTTTTCCAGGATTTAATCTAGTTAGTTCAGCGCCTTTTAGAGTTACAAGAAATGCTGATATCATCATCGAAGAAGAGGAAGCTGATGACTTTATGATGATTTTAGAACAAGGCTTAAAACTTCGTAGAAAAGGTGCTTTCGTAAGACTCCAAATAGCAAAAGATGCTGACCTTGATATACTTAACTTCTTAAATGAACATATGAAAATTTTCTATAAAGATATCTTTGAGTATAATATCCCACTATCTTTAGAAGGGCTTTGGGGCGTTGTGTTTAATAAAAATTTTACTCACCTAAGCCATCCAGTCTATACGCCAAAAACTTTGCCACCTTTTACAGAAACTGCTTCTATCTTCGATACGCTTGATAAAGGCGATGTGATGATATATCACCCTTATGAGAGCTTTGATCCAGTTGAAAAGATGATAAAAGAGGCTTCAAAAGACCCAAAAGTAGTTAGTATAAGGATGACTCTTTATAGAGTTGAGAAAAACTCCCCTATAGTGGCTGCTTTGATGGATGCTGCAAATGACGGCAAGCAAGTAACTGTAATGGTTGAGCTAAAAGCTAGGTTTGATGAAGAAAATAACCTTCATTGGGCTAAAGCATTAGAAAGTGCTGGAGCTCATGTGATATATGGTATCACAGGCTTTAAAGTGCACGCAAAAGTAACACAAATCATCAGAAAAAGCGGAGATAAACTGAAATTTTACATGCAGTTTGGTACTGGAAATTACAATGGAAGTAGTGCTAAAATTTACACAGATATTAGCTTTTTTACCACTGATGAGAGCTTTGCAAAAGATAGCACAAATTTCTTTCACATACTATCAGGATATAATAAAAATCGCCGTTTAAACACGCTATCTATGTCGCCTATGCAGATAAAAGAAAGACTAATCGAGATGATAAAAGTCGAAGAAAGTAAAGGAAGTGAGGGTCATATAATAGCTAAAATGAACGCTTTAGTTGACTCAGATATGATAAAAGCTCTTATAAAAGCAAGCAAAGCTGGGGTAAAAATAGAGCTTATAGTTAGAGGAATTTGCTGCCTTAGACCCGGAATTTCAGGTGTTAGTGATAATATCAGAGTGATTTCAATCGTTGGAAAATACCTAGAACACGCTAGAATTTTTTATTTTAAACACTCAAGTCCAGGAGTTTATATATCAAGTGCTGATTGGATGCCACGAAATTTAGAGCGTCGTTTAGAGCTTATGACGCCTATTTATAGCGAAGTACAAAAGCAAAAAATCATAGACATCCTAACAATCCAGCTAAGCGATACAGCTTTAGCTTTTGAACTTGGTAATGATGGCGAGTATACAAGAGTTAAAGCCCAAGAAGGTGCGTCCCCTCTAAATAGTCAAGAAATTTTAGAAAACTACTACAACAAGCTATATAAAAGCGTTAAAAAACATCATGAAACACATGATGTGCTTGCAAGCAAACTTCTAAGCGAGAGCTAAATAAATTTGGGGCGAAAAGCCCTGAATTTATATAGTCATTAATTTTATCACTAGAAGACGATGAATTATTATCTCGAGAATTATTTCTATCAATATTTGCAATAATTTTCATATCCCTGCCAAGAGAATTTATATTTTCAGTAATATTAGAATTTACTATAGTGGTAGTATTGTTATCTGAAACAGCATCCCAATATTCACAAAAGTTCTTACATCTTTTTCACTCATACTCGCATCCTTTTAATTAATTTTATATGTAAAAATATAGTAAAAATACCAATGAATATAAAAACAATGCAAATGTTGAATATATATTGAAAGATTAAAACATTTTTCGTATTTGAAATACGCTATTCAAATTTAACTCTATACTTTTAACACCTATGCTTAATCCACTTGCTATTTTATTTATAAATTTTTTCTAATATTTGGCAACTCTCTTTAATGCCTTTATCACAAAGGCTATTAAGGATTTTTAAACCAAGTTCTTTATTTTCTTCCACACCTAAACCCATATAAAGCATAAAACCTTTTAAACTACAGGCTAATACATTATCCTTATTTAAACTGCAAGATTTATTATATAAACTATAAGCTTTTTTTCATCTAACATATCAAACTCGCTTGAAGAATATAAAGTTGCTAATTTAATACAAGAAATACTAATATTGTTTTCGCAAGCAAAAGTAAAATATTTAATGGACTTATTGATATCTTTTGTTGTTCCAACCCCAGTTAAGTAGTAAATACCTAAATTCTCACATGCTAAAAAGCTACCGTTATCACAACTTTTTTTAAGTAAATCAAACGCAGTTTTGTTTTCATCAAAATTTTCTGCATAAATTTTAGCTAAATTTATGCAAGCATTATCGTAGTTTTTATCACAAGATAGCTTATAATACCCTATCGACTTATTTAAGTTATTATATTTATACTGGTTATAAATTCCATATTAAAACAAGCTATTTCATTGCCAAAGGCACATAATTTATCAGTTGCTTTAATATTTTCACCAATTTCTGTGGCTTTAAGACAATCGCTATAATCACTCATCCATAACATCTAAATTTATATCTAAATTGTTGATTTGAGTTTATATAAATTATCGTAAAAGTAAAAATAAAAGATAATATAACTATAATTTTGTGTTTCATCTTAAAAACTCACATTCTTTACTCTTTTTATACCTTGATTTGTAAGGATAGTATGATTTGTAGTATCAAAGTCTAAAAAACTTTTAGCACTATTGTCACAAGGTCTTTTTGTATCATCTATAAGCTCTTTTACTCCAGCAATTGCAGATAATCCTAAAGCTGCTGCTTTTTCATAGTTGCCTTGCTCAATATTCTTAAGCATATCAATACTAGTTATTGGTTGACACAACGCTTCTGTTAATAATTCAATACCTGTAGCTACCGCCATTATAATCTCCTTTTATATAAGTCATTCTATTGCAAAACAATATAATAATAAAAAATATAAATGAAAAAACTATAGAAATTTTATCCATTTTTTCAGTATTTTTTTATCTTTATCTAGTTTTTTTTCACTAAATTTAAACACAAATTTTTCACTATCTAATAGCTGAATTTGATAAATATCATCTATGTCAGTTAAAATATTTTTTTACTCCAAATTTTTATATGTTTATTTTCTAGTTTATATTGGTTAAAAGTCGGGTAAAATATACGAAATTTCTTTTTATGATTTTTATCATATAAATTAAAAGTGCAAATATTTTTATAGCCAACATTAAAATTTAGAAAATATCCACTGTTTACCTCCAAATCATTTATATTATTAATACTCTTACTAGTATCAAATATTCCCACCGCTATAGCAATAGTAGAAAACAGCAAAAAAACATAAAAAAGTCTAGCAAAAATGTTTGATAAACTTTGATTGCCTCTCCAAGTTATATCCCAAACGATAAATTTTAGAAAATAAAGCTTTTTCAGCAAATTTTTATTTAACATGCATCATCCAAATCAGAACTAGCACAAACCTCAATTTCATCTAATTTTACAACTTCACCCATAATTAGCTCCTTTTATTTTTTAATAATATGTGTAAATCAAAAATAATAATGCAAATAGCTATGTATATTATAAAATAAATCATCATTTGCATAAAGCCAATAAACACAAACATTTCAAAACGTGAACTCATATCTATATAGTAAGTATTTCTAATAAAAGAAATTCCATTCACTATTTTTCCAGTATAATAATCATAAGATACGGATATAATAACAGCACAAATAACCAAATCAATTATAAAATTACTATTATATTTTCTATAGTTATTATCTCTTTTTATGATAAAGTTATTCACTATGATAATACAAAAACTTATAGCTAACAATATGCCCATTATCCACATCAAAGCTGTATAAAAAGCTACTACTTGTGGTAAAGAACTTGCTTCACTAAAAACCGATATATTTGGAAAATATCCAGCCATAAACTCTGTAAATTTTAGTAAAATTTCATCTCTTTCTAAAATATCTTTAGGCATTATAAAAACACTTAGTGAAGCAATAGCATAGATACTCATTACTGTATAAAATGCGTAATGTTTTTCATTTTTTTCTTTGCTATTTTTATATTCACTATTAGCCTTTGTCATTAACTCTTTTAGATCTTTTAAATTTGGCAATACAACTCCTTATTAAGGCTAAATTTAAGCAAATTTTCTAAGTTTTAGTAAAACTTTATATAAATCCTATTTTAAAATTATATCCAAGCTAGAGTTATCTTTGAAATAGCTGTTAAATTAAATTTAAAATTTTTATAGCTTTTTATCGTGATAAAAATAAATATTAGTAAATTTAAGATTATTAAATGAGATAGTCATAAAAGACTATCTCTAAAAATTTAGCGAACCTCTATAACGATTTTAGGTTGCTTTTCAAGAGTTACTTTTGAGTACTCTTTGCCCTTATAATATCCGATATTTCTGTATCCTGTTAAAACTTCTTTAGTTGAAGTTATATTTTTATAAGTGCAGTTTTTGTTTTTTACATTTTTTTGAACTTGATTTCCAGCTATGCCGCCACCTATCGCACCAGCTACGGTTGCTAGCTTTTTACCACTACCGCCACCAAATTGATTTCCTATGACGCCACCAGCAACTCCACCAACAACTGTTCCAAGAATGTTGTTATCATCAAAGCCACTCCCACAATCCTCAACTGTATTAGTAACTTCTCTTGTTTCATAAATCGGTACATGCCTGCTTACATCTATCGTAACAGATCTAGCAAATACAGAACTTGCTACTACAAGTGAAAATAAAATTACTTTTTTCATCATATCTCCTTTGATTAAATTAACTATATTATAGTTTATAAATATAAACAAGCTAGCCTATCTCTAGCAGCTTTGGCGATGTTTTCTTCATAATCATAAAACCTAAAAGCACTACCGTGCTGAATACTTCCATCTATTAAATCCCCGCCCTGACGGTTTTTAAGATCTATATCAGCTACTTTAAATCCATCTAAAGTCTTAGCAAATTCTTTTAGCCTTTCAGCTGGCTCTTTTAGCTTTGTAAAAAGATAGCACCACGCCTTACCACCATGCCTTCCAACTCTTCCACGAAGCTGATGAAGAGTAGCAAGACCTAGCCTTTCAGGAGCAACTATAACTATGATGCTAAGTCTTGGAAGTGAAATTCCAACCTCAACAACAGTCGTACTTAAAAGCAGATCTCCGCTATCTCTAAATTTTTCTAAAACGCTTTCCTTATCCTTATCTTTTCCGTGCGTGATATAGACATTATCAAAATTTTTAAGCCAGTAAGAACTACCTTCACTTAGGCTTTGATACTGGCTTACATCGCTTTCTTCTATGAGTGGATAGACAACGATAGCTTGTTTTCCTTTTGAAATTTCATCTTTTATGTGAGTTATTAAAGAGCCAAATTTATCGCCTTGAATGATGATGGTTTTTATATCTTTTTTAAATGGCATCTCTTTTAAAGAGCTAAATCTAGCTAGATCTGAGTTTATAAGCATCATAGTTCTTGGAATTGGCGTAGCACTAAACTGGACAAAATGACTTCTAAACTCGCCATCTTTTGTAAGAGAGTTAATCAAATTTCTTTGATTTGAGCCAAAGCGGTGCTGTTCATCAACCATGATTAAATTTGCTTTTGGCAAATTTTGATAAAGCAAAACATGAGTTCCTATTATTAAATTTACGCCACTAAAATCAACATTTTTATCGCCACTTTTTACTAAAAGTATGTTTAAAAACTCAGGTAAAAGTCTCTTTGCTTCGCTGTAAATTTGCTCACATAAAATACTAGTTGGAGCCATTATGATAGCGGTATTTGGATAGACCATCAAAGACGCTGCAAACATAACCAAAGTCTTGCCACTTCCAACATCGCCCATTACAACTCGCCTTGTAGCATCACCGCTTTTAAAGTCGTTTTTTATATCATTAATAGCTAAAATTTGATCATTTGTAGGGGTAAATGGCAAAGTTTCTAGCCAACTACTTATATCATAAATTTCAAAGCTTTTAGCCTTAAATTTATACTTTTTTTTGCTAAGTTTTCTTATGTAGTTATAAATTTCTATAAATTTTAAAGTATTTAAACTAGCTTCATCATTTTCTAAATTCTCAACTAGTTCTACGCTTTTTTTATCATTTTTATGAAAACTTAGTAAAAATTCAGCCTCTTCTTCAGTAAGTCCTTCGTTTATAAGATCGTCTTTTTTTAGATTTTCATTTATTAGCTTTTTAACCGTGGCATCTCGAATTTCAAGCTTGTATTTTGGTAAAATTTCTCCAACTTTTGTAATAACTTTTGGATTTGTAAACTGCCAAATTCCACCATAAATAGAGCTTTTGCCGTTTATATACATTTTTTTGCCACTTTTAAAAGTGCTATAATGCCACGGTCTTGCGTTAAAAATAGTAAGTCTGATATCTTGATCCCAGCTTAAAGAGTAAGCTTGGATGATAAGCATTTTTGAATTTACTCTAAAGGATTTAGTCTCTATTTCAATGGTGTTTTCGCCTTCACTTGGAGTTTGGCTAAGAGTTAAATCATCAAAAGCTTTAGGAATTAACAAAGCTAAATCAATAGCAGTCTTAACTCCGATTTTTTCTAAACTCATTTTGTAACTATGCTAAATGACAGCTTTGTTATCTCATGATGAGTATTTATAAATTCATTTAACCCATCAAGACTTAATGCCTTTATACGCTCCAAATCTCTCTCAAACTCGCCAAATTCATACCCATCATAAAACTCTTTTTGTCTAATAGCAACTCTTTTAAACATAGTCTCTTTTTGC
This sequence comes from Campylobacter corcagiensis, assembly GCF_013201645.1. Taxonomy (NCBI): domain Bacteria; kingdom Pseudomonadati; phylum Campylobacterota; class Epsilonproteobacteria; order Campylobacterales; family Campylobacteraceae; genus Campylobacter; species Campylobacter corcagiensis. The sequence continues at coordinate 1,053,978 of NZ_CP053842.1, forward strand.
AAAGGCACACTTCCAAGCAAGAAATTCTTTGCTGCTTTTAGCTCATCATCGCTTACGCCATACTTTACAAAATGCTCAAATTCATCTTTTATCACAGATATAGCACTATCTTTGTTTTCAAGTTTTGTTTGCATATAGCCCCAAATTTTAGAATTTGTAAGAGTAAAAGAATTTCTAGCATAAGCTGAGTAAGCAAGCCCTCTTTTAACGCGAATTTCTTCTAAAAGTCTGCTTCCAAACCCACTACTTCCAAGTATAAATGTACTCACACTTGCTTTATAACTCTCATCTTTTGTAGCGTTAAATGGCGCTCCAAAGTAGATATAAGCTTGCTCGGTTGGTTTTGAAATCTCTTTTGTTATCATTTTATTAGTTGTAGAAATTTTAGGAAGCTCTCTTTTATCACCTTTTGGTAAAATTTCAAAAAGCTCTTTGAAATTTTGCTCTTTTATATCTCCTGCTAAAACGATATGTAAATTTGATAAATTTAGCCCACCTAAAAACTCACAAATATCATCTAAATTTATGCTTTCTACACTCTTTATGCTTCCACTACTTGGATATGCTAAATTTGATCCATCGTGTAAAATTTTATCTAGCTCACACTTTGCGATATAGTCAAAATCGCTCTCATTTGTAGCTATTTCGCCCTTTGTTATGATTTTGAGTTTTTCTAAAATATTAGCGTCTAAATTTGGATCTTTTAAAAGCTCTAAAAGCTTAGAATAAGCAAAGCCAAAATGCTCTTTTAGGCAGTTTAACTCAATAACAAATGTCTCAAACCCGCAGCTTGCATAAATTTCTACTGCTTTTATCTCAAGAGATTTATTAAATTCAAGTCCTTTGGTTTTTGTGCCTTCATTTAGAAGTTTTGCACTTAGTTTTGCTAAGCCTTGCTTTTTTTCAGATACAACTCCACTAGCACAAAAGATAAGTCTAAGTGTTACAACAGGCAAACTTTGATCAAATTCATATAAAACTTTTACACCATTTTGTTCGCTTACTTTCATCTGTAAATCTCCAAAATATCATAATTTGTATTTCTTTTAGCTGGAATTTCTCCAATATCTTTAATAAGTTCTATCATTTGATCTTGATTCATTCTAAATGAAGCTCCTGCTGCTTTTACGACATTTTCTTCCATCATAGTTGAGCCTAAATCATTTGCACCAAATTTAAGTGCAAGCTGACCTATATATGAACCTTGTGTAACCCATGAACTTTGGATGTTTTTAAAGTTATCTAAAAATAGTCTTGAAACTGCAAGTAGCCTTAAATAGCGGTTTGAGCTTTGCTTTTTAATCTCAGGATGTTCAGCTAAAAGCTTAGTATTTTTGCCCTGAAAACTCCACAAAATAAAAGCTCTAAAGCCACCAGTTTGATCTTGAAGATCTCTTAGATAATCCCAGTGTTTAACTATTTCGTAGTTACTCTCAACTGTGCCAAACATCATAGTTGCTGTCGTTTTTATACCAAGTTCATGAGCTTGTTTGTGTATATTAAGCCAAGTAGCGGTGCTGGTTTTTTTAGGAGCTACGATATCACGAACTCTATCACTTAAAACCTCAGCTCCAGCACCAGGCATAGAGTAAAGGCCTTTAGCTTTTAATCTAGAAAGAACTTCACGCGTTGAAATTTTAGAAATTTTAGCGATGTATTCTATCTCAATAGCTGAAAATCCATGAATCGTGATAGTTGGGTAGTTTTTGCTAATATAATCCACCAAATCCTCATACCACTCGATTTTAAGCTTAGGATGAACTCCACCTTGAAAAAGTATCTGTGTGCCGCCAATTTCAATGAGTTCTTCTATTTTTTTACCGATCTCTTCAAAGCTTAAAATATAAGCATCATCTTGATTTACATGGCGATAAAACGCACAAAATTTACAATCCACCCAGCAAGTGTTGGTGTAATTAATATTTCTATCAACAATAAAAGTTGTTATCTTATCAGGGTGAAGTTCTTGCTTTTTTTCAAAAGCCATTTTGCCAAGGTCTGTAAGTTCAGCATTTTCTATCAAATCAACCGCTTCGTCTATACTTAATCTACTCAAATTTAGCCTTTCTTTATCAAAATATTAATTTATAAATCTTTGATATTAACATAAATTTATATACTTTATCTTTAAATTTTTAAAATACTTTCTATTTTTTTATATAAATTTTACCGTTTTTTGTTCCTAAAATTTCAACTTTATCGCCATTTTTTAGCCCTGAAATTTCATCGCTTTTCCAAAATGTCCCTTTATAATAAATCATTCCATTATTTATCTCGCCAACTCCAGCTTCATCTAAGAAATTCTCATTTAAACCATCACTATCTTTTAAAAAAGCTCCCTTAAGCTTGCCCCTTAAGGCAAATATAAGCACCAAAGCCAGTAAAGATGCAGCAACCAACTGCCACTCTAAGCTAAATTCAAAGCCAAAATTTATAGCACCAACTATCACAAAACTTATCCCAAAAAATATCAGAACAAAATTTAGTGCTATTAACTCCAAAGCCATCAAAAATAGCCCTATTGCTATCATATAAATCGCTGGTATCATTACTCTTTTTTACCTAAAAATTCTTTTATCAAACCTAAGCTTCCTATAAGTTCAGTTGTCTCATAAGGCACTACAACTTTATCTTTGCTACCGTTTTTAGCTAACTCATTAAAAGCTTCTACCCTACCTTTAGCTAAAAGATACTGGGCTGCAAAATCTGAAGCTGACATAGCCATATTGATATTTTCCATTGCCTCTTTTTGACCTTCAGCTAAAGCGATTTGTTCATATTTTTTAGCATCTGCCATTCTCTCTATAGCTTCAGCTTCTAAAACCTTTTCTTGCTTTGAAGCCTCAGCATTTAGTATCATCGCTCTTTTTTCACCTTCAGCTTTTAGTTCAACTGCTCTTTTTTCTCTTTCAGCTTTCATCTGCAAATTCATCGCATCTTCTATCTCATCAGGTACTGAAATTTCAGCTATTTCTACACGCATTATCTTTATGCCCCAGTTATTTGCCGCATCTCCTAATGCCATTTGTAAAGCCGCATTTAAGCGGTCCCTTGATGATAAAGTATCGTCTAAATTTAGCCCACCTATTTCGCCCCTTAAAGTCGTCATAGCTAAATTTGAGATCGCTTTTTTATAATTTTCCACATTATAAATCGCCATTTTAGCATCTACAACTTTTGCATAAACAATGCCATCAACAGTAATATTAACATTATCTTTTGTTATGACTTGTTGGCGAGCTATCTCAACTAACTGCTCTTTTGTGGTAAGCTTTGCTGTGATGCGGTCAATAAAAGGTATAATCACATGAAATCCAGCATGAAGCACAGTGTGAAATTTACCAAGTCTTTCTACTATAAGCATATCAGCTTGTGGAACGATTTTTACTGCTGATTTTGCAAAGAGTGCAACTAAAAAAACTATAACAATGACTAAACTTAAAAAATCCATGCTCTATCCTTAGTGCTAAAATTTAAGCTTAATTATACCAAAAGCAAGATTAAATTTAGTACTTTGACTCTGGTGCTTTATAGTTTTTTAAGCACTCCATTAGCTTTTCGTAGTTTTTCTTAACTATAACCATATCTACAAATTTCTTATCTATAAAGCCACTTTTTGAAACAAATTTTACAAAATCAAAAAGCCCATCATAATAACCATCTATATTTAAAAAAGCTATTGGTTTTTGATGATATCCAAGCTGAGCATGAGTCCACACTTCAAAAAGCTCTTCAAGCGTGCCAAGACCGCCTGGAAGTATAACAAAGGCTTCACACATTTCGCTTAAAAGAGCCTTTCTTTGATGCATTGTTTTAACTGTGATTAAATTTGTGATATTTTCATTTCCAGCTTCTCTATCGTAAAGCCTTTCTGGAATGATGCCTATTATCTCGCCATTTTTAGACATCACGCCTTCGGCCACAGCTCCCATTAGCCCAACTGAGCCACCACCATATATCACAGTATGACCAGTAAGCCCTAAATACTCACCAAAATTTCTAGCCACATTTACAAAGTTTTCATTTCCACTGCTTGAACCGCAAAATATCGTTACTCTCAAATTTACCCCTTTAAATTTAATACGCTATATTACCAAAATTTGCTATAATAAGGGCTAAATTTCACAAAGGAATGATATGTTTTTTAAACTAATACTAACTCTATTTATACTACTAAATTTTAGCTTTGCCTTGCAACCAACTTACTACAAAACAACTCAAAAAGATAAAACAATAATAACCCTAAACAGTAACGGAAATGCTTATATATCGCTTCTTAGTAAAGATGGTAACTTTACACAAAAAAACGCTCCTTACAAACTAGATGGCAAAAATTTAACTCTAAATTTGCCACAAATTTCACACCAAAATTTTACAATAGATGAAAATAAAATCTCTTCTAAAGATGATAAAAAATTTAGCTTCAAACTAGTAGATGAGAACTATTACAAAAGCTATCTTGGCAAATATGAAAACGCAAATGGAACTGCTATAATTCAGCAAAGTGGAAAAAATACACTGAGCTTTGAGTTTTATCCTAAATTTGGTAAATGTGAAATAAGTGAAGATATAAAGCTAAAAGATGGGCTTATTTTAGGGCAAAATTTAGTAGTAAATAGCTTAGATTCTAGCACTATTTTTATCATTTCTAAAAAATGTCCTGAAATTTCAGGAAAATATAAAGGTGATAAAAATCACGAGTACACCATAACTCATCACTCATTAGGACTGCTTCATCAAGGCGTAAAAGTTAGCCAGATTTTATCATATCTGCCAAAAGAGCAAATTCAAAAAAACAGTAACTTTATAACCGTTTTATCACCAAATGGTAAAAAACTTTTTAGTTTTACAAGTAGCGGGGAAGATATAAAAAGCATAGAAATTTTAAATGATATCTATAAAACGCCAAACAATGTTAGCTTAAAAAGCAATTATGAAGATCTTAAGGGGCTAAATTTCAGCCAAAGCAGAGATGGAAATTTTACTATTCTTAAAAGTGAGTTTTTAAATTTATCTTTGTATTTTAGCTCAAATGAAGTAACTAAAAACCCAAAAACAGCCAAAGTAAAAAGAGCTATTTTAGAGTGGCGATAGATGAATCAACACATAGCTCTTCTTAAACACAATAAAACAATAAGAATTCTAGCCTTAATCCAGCTTATTTGCTACTTTGGAGCGTGGTTTAGCCATGTTGGAATTTTTACTTTACTTATAAATTTAAATGCCGCTACTTGGATGATAGGACTAACAGCAGCATCTGCATATATTCCTAGCGTGATATTAGCACCATTTGCTGGAGTTATTATAGATAGGTTTAGAGCTTATCCGCTATTTTTTATCTTTATGTTTATAGAGGCTATAACGGTCATACTTCTGCTTTTAGTTGATAGTTTAGAGTGGTTTTGGTTTTTGCAGCTTATGGTTTTTATAAGAATGGGCACAGCTGGGATTTATTTTCAAGTTGAAATGAGTTTACTTCCTAGAATTTTAAGCAAAGATGATTTAAAAATCGCTAATGAAATTCACTCCATCATTTGGGCTCTCTCATACACGCTAGGAATGGCTTTTGCTGGACTTTTTGTAGCAAAATACGGTGTTTATAACTCATTTATTTTTGACTTTTTAATTTACATAGTTGGCATTGCTCTTCTAATTAAATTAAACCTTAAAGAAAACAAAAAAAGCACCCAGCAAAAAGCTATACATATGATAGTTCAAGGTTTTATTTATCTTAAAAACAACCCCTTTTTGATTAAACTTTTGCTCCTTCATGGATTTGTAGCAGTAACTACATATGATACGCTTATTGGAATTTTAGCCAAAGTTAACTATAAAGAAATTTTAAGTGCATCTTTAACAATAGGAGTTTTAAACACAATAAGGGCTTTTGGGCTTATAGTTGGTCCTTTTGTTTTAAGTAAATTTGTAAACAGTAAAAATCTTTTTTATATATTCATAGCTCAAGGAGTTGGGCTTATAAGCTGGGGACTTTTACAAGGAAATTTTTATCTAAGCTTTATTGGTCTTTTTGTTACAGGACTTACAACCTCAACACTTTGGTCGTATACCTACACCCTTGTTCAAAATGTTTGTGATTCTAAATTTTACGGACGAGTTATAGCTTATCTTGATATGATATATCTTGGAATTGCTGCTATAACCTCTATTTTGGTTGGCTTTTTGTATGATTTAGGGCTTCCTGCTTGGCTTATAACCGTTTTAATGGGAGTACATTTTATAATCGCAGCACTTTATTATACAAAAAATATTTACCATAAACTATAAAAATTTATAAAACTTCAAGGTAAGATTAGCTAGAATATAAGGTTAAAAAGTTATTTTAAGGACACATATGAAAACTCTTGAGCAAATAAAAGTTGATAATGATAGTACTTGGTACTTTGGCGAATCAGGAAAACTCCTAAAAAGTTATCACATTATAAGAGTGGATAACAAAACAGGAAAAAAGGGCATAAAAGATATTCCTTCTTCTAAAAGAGAAAAACATCTATCTGGTTCTGAACCGATAACTTATGTAGAACTAAAAACTATAAAAATCCCTTAAATTTTAGGCTCTGTTTTAAGCGGAGCCTAAAGCTAAATTTCAACTCTAACCTAGTTCTTATTTTAGAAATATTTAACTTAAATCTATGTTAATAAAACAGTAATGCCTGTAAATTTAAACCACCTAAAAGTTTGATACCTCTTTAATCCACAACAACCTGACTTGGTCTAGTTTGTATAAACTCACTTCTATCTTTAGAAGGAATAACAGGCTGAGTTAAAGCAAAGATTAAAAGAGTAACTAAGCAGACAAAAAATACATAAATAAAACCACTTACACCAAAAATTTCCATACTTATGCCCATTATTGTAGGTCCTAAAAACGACCCGATAGAGTAGATAAAAAGTATAGCTGCTCCAACTTTTGCAGTTTCGTTTTTGCTATTTGCCATATCGTTTGCTCTTGCTAGAGCTAAAGCATAAAGACTAAAAACCCCAAGTGCTAACAGACCAGCTGAAATTCTATGAAAGATGAAATTTTCACTATTTATCATAAGAAAATACCCGCCCGCAAGTCCTATTAAAACGCTTATGATTATAGAGTATTTTCTGCCTAATTTATCACTTAGTTGACCAAAAAATATTTGAGATAAAAAGGCCCCTATCATAGCAGCAAACAGAAATCTTGAAGCATCATTAATATCTGCATTTGGAAGTCCTAACACATAAACTCCAGCCATAGCTAAAAAGCCATTTACTAAAATTCCTGCAAAAAATGCCGCTAAAGCACCAAGTGGAGCAAGCTTAAAGATATTAAATTTTTCTACTTTATTACTACTTTCAAACTCTAAATTTGGTGGTTTTATCTGTATTAAATTTAGTGGTATCATACCTAAAAGCACACAAAAAACTGATACTATAAAAATTTGTGATGTTTGTAACTTGATACCTAAAATCACAACTCCAACTGCAAATGCTATGTAAAAACTAGCCGTATATATAGTAAAAACTCTAGAGCGAATATCATCTGTTGTTCTAACATTTATCCAGTTTTCTACTACCATTATAAGCCCGTAGTATGATAATCCTAGCAAAAATCTCAAAATTGCCCAAAAAATAATACTACTACTCATATCGTGTAAAATAGCAGCCATAGCAAAAAGTGCTGTAAATATAGCATAGCTCCTAACAAAGCCAAATTTAATGGTAAATTTATACCCCACGCCTATGCCAAAAAGTGCCCCAAGAAAGTAACTAGAACTAATAAATCCAATAACCGTATCACTTATACCCATATCTTTTAGCATAACTCCAGCTGAAGTAAGTATTAGCCCATTTCCAACAAAAACAAACCAAGCACCTACGAACAAAGCAGAAAGATCTTTTAAAACACTTCTAATCTTCACCTGCGAAAGCTCCTATTATTGTCCCAAAAGTAAGTGGTAAAACCCCAACTAAAAACCCAATAGCATGGATTAGCTCAAATTTTGTTAGCAGATAAAAGCAAAGTCCAAGAAGAGTGTATCCTAAAAGCTTTAGCGGCGAGAAAAAAGCCACCGCCTTAGAAGTTACATCTACCTTTAAATTATGTTTATTTAACTCCTTAAGCTCTTCTTTAGTTAGATAATCTTCGTAAAAATCCTCATAATTATCAAATTTACCACTCATAATCTCTTTTTCCACTAGCCCTTTATATGAGCGAAAACTAGCCCAAACTATGAAAATAGAAAGAATAAATGAAATTTGAGAACTAATAAGCCATTTAAATCCAAAAAAAAGTGCTAAAAACAGAACAATAGCATCGATCAAAATATAAATTTTTAAGATTTTTTTTGGCAAATTTAAACTCTTATTTTTCCCACTTCATATCCTCTTTATCCCACTCATCAAGACCATATTTCTCATCATCTTTAGAGTAGTTTGGATCCATTTTCTTTTTCATTGCTAACCTATCTTCTTCTTGCTTTTTTATAGTCTTAGCATACTCAGCATATTTTGGATCATCTTCTAGTTCGTGAAGTTCACGTTGTTGAAATTTATAAAATTTATAAACATTTGCTATAGCAGCTGCAAATCCAAATCCTAAACCAACCCAAAGAAGGGCTTTAATGCCTGTCCATTTTGAAAGATAGTATCCAACTACAAAACCAAGCACTACTGCTACAACTAAAGATATCCCAAGACTTAAAGCATCAGCTCCTCTTATAATAGAATTTATACTAGGTCTTTTCATAATTTTTCCATCACTTTTTTTGCAGCACTAAGTGCAAAATCAATATCTTCCTGGCTCATCGCATCACAAATAAAACCTGTTTCAAACTGACTTGGTGCTAAAAACACGCCCTCTTTTATCATACCTGTATGAAATTTAGCAAATTTAGCTGTATCAGAAGTAAGAGCATCATCATAGTTTTTTACCTCTTTATCTGTGAAAAAGTACCCAAACATAGAGCCTCTTACGCAAACTTGAAGTGGAATTTTATTCTCATCAGCTATCTTTTTTAAGCCACCAGTAAATTTAGTCGCTAAATTTTCAAGCTTTTTATATAAATTTGGACTATTTTTTATCTTGCTTAGACTTGCAATACCTGCTGCCATCGCCACTGGATTTCCACTTAAAGTACCTGCTTGATAAACCCCACCAAGAGGGCTAATGTGATTCATAATCTCTTCTTTACCAGCAAAAGCAGCCGCATTCATACCACCACCTATTACCTTACCAAATGTAACAATATCTCCTTTTATGCCGTACTGCCCAAAGCTTCCAACCGAGCTTGATCTATATCCGCTCATAACCTCATCTAAAATAAGTACGATATTTTTCTCATCACAAATTTCACGAAGCTCTTTTAAAAATTCAGGACAACTTGGCACAAGACCCATATTTCCTGCGATTGGCTCGATAATTATAGTTCCTATATCACTGTTTTTATCTAGTAAATTTTTCACACTTTTTATATCATTATAAATGGCTAAATATGTATGTTTTGCAAAATCAGCCGGCACACCACTGCTACTTGAAGTGCCAAATGTAGTTGCCCCACTTCCTGCTTTTACAAGCAAACTATCACTATGTCCGTGATAGCACCCTTCAAATTTTATGATTCCATCTTTACCACTAAAACCTCTAGCAAGGCGTATAGCACTCATTGTAGCTTCTGTTCCACTGCTTACAAAGCGTATCATATCAAGGTGTGGGTAATCATCTAAAATAAGCTTAGCAAGCTTAGTCTCAAGTGGTGATGAAGCTCCAAAACTTAAGCCTTTCTTAGCAGTTTTTATAACTAAATCTTCTATATCTTTATCACAATGCCCAAATATGAGTGGTCCCCAGCTTTGAACAAAGTCAAGGTATTTATTTCCTTCTACATCATAAATATAAGCCCCATCAGCTTTTTCTACAAAAAACGGCTCACTTCCAACATTGCCAAATGCCCTAACAGGCGAGTCCACTCCGCCTGGTATCACACTTTTTGCTTCTAAAAACGCCTCTTTATTTGTCATTTAATTTCTCCTTATTTAGGTATTTGTATATCGCAACTATCTCATCAGCGGTTAAAAAGTAGCTTGGCATCACGCCCCTACTTTGCATTATACCATCTGCAAACTCTTGTGGAGTTAAATTTATGATATTTGGTGTAGTTAAATTTGCATCATACTTTTCGCCACTTGTTTTATTAAACTCTTTATATATAGCTATCACGCCTCCAAAACCACTCTTGCCATGGCACTTATCGCACCCTATTCCGCGGGGATTTTGATATAGCATTTTACCATACTCAATATCGGTAATAAAGCTCTTGGCTGCTAAAAAAGTAGCTAAAATCACTACCAAAATTCCAAATTTTTTCAAATTTTACCCCTAAAAATTTCTAATATAATAACATAATTTTTTTAAAATTTAGCCATTATCAAGCGAAATTTAGGTATTATAACGGTTATTTTTAAAAGGAAGAATTTATGAATTTAATAGACGGAAAAGCAATCAGTGCTAAAGTAAAAGCTGAAGTTAAAGATAAAGCAGTAGAGCTAGCAAAAAAAGGCGTACAACCAGGCTTAGCTGTAGTTTTAGTAGGAGATGATAAAGCAAGTGCTACTTATGTAGCTTCAAAAGAGAAAGCTTGTAAAGCATGCGAAATTTACTCTCTTGCTTACAAACTTCCAGCTTCCACAAAAGAAGATGAGCTTTTAAATTTAATAGATGAGCTTAATAATAACGATAAAATTCACGGCATTTTAGTCCAACTTCCACTTCCAAAGCACATTGATACAGATAAAATTTTAGAAAAAATAGACCCAAAAAAAGATGTAGATGGATTTAGTGCTGTAAATGTTGGACGACTTGTAAGCGGACTTGAAGGATTTGTGCCTTGTACTCCACTTGGCGTGATGAGGCTTTTAAAAGAGTATGGCATAGATACAAAAGGCAAAAACGCAGTAGTTATTGGCAGAAGTAACATTGTCGGAAAACCTATGGCAAATTTACTGCTTAATGAAGATGCAACAGTTACTATAACTCACAGCAAAACTCAAAATTTAGATGATATTACTAAAAAAGCAGATATCATCGTAGTTGCTATTGGCAAGCCAAATTTCTTAACTAGCCAAATGGTAAAAGAAGGTGCAGTTGTTATTGATGTAGGCATAAACCGCCTTGATAGTGGCAAACTAGTAGGAGATGCTGATTTTGAAGGACTAAAAGATAAGTGCAAATTTATAACTCCAGTACCAGGCGGTGTTGGACCGATGACAATAGCTATGCTACTTCAAAACACCGTAACATCAGCACAAAATCACATTGAAAGACAAAAATGAGAAATTTCTTACATAAAGCTTATAATTTCTCAAGTAGCTGGACTGGTACTATTATCATAGTTTTACTTGTGATATTTTTCTTTGCTCAAGCTTTTGTCATACCAAGTGGTTCTATGAAAAGATCTCTTTTAATAGGAGATTTTCTATTTGTTAAGAAATTTAGCTATGGAATTCCTACACCGCACCTTCCTTGGATAGAAATACCAGTTTTGCCTGATTTTAATGGCGATGGACATATCATAAAAGGCAAAAGCCCTAAGCGTGGCGATATAGTTGTCTTTCGCTACCCTGTAAATGAAAAAGTACATTTTGTTAAAAGAAATTTCGCTGTAGGTGGAGATGAAGTTATATACACAGTAGATGCGATGTATCTAAGACCAAATGAAGGCGATGAGTTTATAACTAAAAATTACGATAAATCAAAAATAGTCACCCTTCAAGGCAGACTTTTCGTAAAAGAGCCATACTCAAATTTAGGCATATCTTATGATGAAAAGGTAGATTTGTTGCCATTGGTTCTTATGAATTTAGCTAAAAACCGCCTAGCAATGGATCCAACTATCGTACCTGAACTAGGAGAACTTAGAGGCGATCTACCATTTAACGCTTTTTATATAAAAGTTCCAAAAGGTGAATTTTTTATGATAGGCGATAATAGAAATCACTCTGATGATAGCCGTTTTTGGGGAAGTGTGCCTTACCGCTTAATAGTTGGAAAACCTTGGTTTATCTACTTTAGCTGGGACAAAGATAAAAAAGTAAGATGGGAAAGAGTTGGTCGCTTTGTAGACACAGTAGAAAATAATCCAAAATTTATATACGAACAAAAGGACTAGTATGAGAGTTTATATAGCAGGAGATCACGCAGCCTTTGATATGAAAGAATTTTCTAAAGTTGAGCTTGAAAATTTAGGCTTTGAAGTAGTTGATCTTGGATGCTTTTCAAAAGATCGTGTTGATTATCCAGACTTTGCCCATGATTTAGCAAACAAAGTGCTAAATGATGATGGCTCAAAAGGTGTTTTGATATGTGGTACAGGCATAGGTATAAGCATAGCGGCTAATCGCCACGCTAAAATTCGCTGTGCTTTATGTCACGATAAAGAAACCGCCACTTTAGCAAGAGAGCATAACGATGCAAATGTCTTAGCGTATGGTGCTAGAATAAACTCAAAAGAATCTATATCAGAAATGCTAAATGCTTTTTTTAGCACAGAATTTAGTGGTGGTAGGCACACTAATAGAGTAGCTAAGATAGAACTAGGAGATAAAAATGAGTAAAACGGTCCTAAATGAAAAGGAAAAAAGCTATCTTTTAAGCACCATTAGAAGCATTAATGATTTTCCAAAGCCAGGCATTATTTTTAGAGATATTACAACTCTTTTAAATAACCGTGATGCTTTTAACTTTTTATTAGATCACCTAGAAGAGCGTTATAAATCCTACGAGCTTGATTTTATAACAGGCATTGAGAGTCGTGGCTTTATCTTTGGGGCAGCTTTGGCAGCTAGACTTAGAGTGCCATTTGTGCCTATTAGAAAACCAGGAAAACTACCATATATAACTATTTCACAAAAATATAGCTTAGAATATGGCGTTGATGAGATAGAAATTCATATCGATGCATTTTCTAATGTAAAAGATGCAAAAGTTCTTTTAATAGATGATTTAATAGCAACAGGCGGAACTGCAAAAGCTAGCGTTGAACTTATAAATTTAACAAATGCAAAATGCGTAGAAGCATGCTTTATTATAAATTTAAAAGAGTTATGTGGAAGTAAAAATTTAGCAAATTTAACCAAAGTTTATAATGTTTTAGAGGTTTAAATGGAAGAATTCCTAAAAAGTCTTATGTTTGAGTACCACCAATACGCTTATATAGTGCTTTTTATATGGTGTATTTTAGAAGGCGAATTAGGACTTATTTTTGCTGGAATTATGTGTCATGCTGGTCTTATGAGTATAGTTCCTGCTATCTTAGTTGGTGGGGCTGGAGCATTTGTAGGAGATCAGTTTTATTTTTATATTGGTCGCTACAACAAACGCTTTATACTTAAATTTTTTGAAAAACAAAAGCGAAAATTTGCTGTAGCTCACCTGATGTTAAATAACTATGGGGCTATTATTATATTTTTACAAAGATATATGTATGGCTTTAGAATCATAATACCTATGAGCATTGGACTAACTAGATATGATTCAAAAAAATATGCCTTTTTTAACCTCATAAGTGGTTATATTTGGGCTGGAAGTGCTATTGTTATTTCTTGGTATTTTGGGGAAGAAATTTGGGAATTTGTTGGCTGGGCTGAGAAGCACTGGTATCTAGCTATACCGATAGTTTTAGCTTTTATTGGGCTAATATTTTATGGCACAAAAAGTATAGAAAATAGAATTTTAAATCAAAGAAAAGAAAGGAAAAAAAGTGCAATTTCAAATATTAAATCAAAATTTAGACGAAATCAAAGCTGATTTTGAAGCAGTTTTAGTTGTAGATAAAAATTTAGAGCATAAATTTATAAAAGATGACTTTAAATTTTATAAATTTGATGGGTGTGGAGTTTTAGTTCTACCTGAAAAAAGAAGAATTTATGTAGGTGTTAAAAGATTAGATTATGACTATTTAAGAGTTGCTATGTCGCAAATTTATAACGCTTTAAAAGGCTATGATATAAAAAGCTTAAAAATAGCAAGCTATCTTTGCAAATGTACCAAAAAGACTTTTCAAGCAATAGCTGAAGGCTTCATCTTAGGTTCATACAAATTTGATAAATACAAAAGTGATAAAAAAGAGTCTAGCTTAGATGAAATTTTAATCTCTACTGATGAGTATAATGAAAAAGAGATAGATCTTAAAAAGGCTGATATGGGGCTTAAATTTGGTAAGATTATAGCAGATGCTACTAACTTTGCAAAAGATGGTGTAAATGAAATTCCTAACACTTATACGCCAGATCATATGGCAAAAGAGGCTCAAAATCTAGCTTCAAATTATACAGATGTAGAGTGTTTAGTTTATGATGAGAAATTTCTAAAAGAGCAAAATATGGGGGCATTTTTAGCAGTTAATAAAGCTAGCATTCACCCACCTAGACTTATACATCTAAAATACACACCAAAAAGTAAACCACTTAAAAAAATCATCTTTGTTGGTAAAGGTTTGACTTATGATAGTGGCGGACTTAGCCTAAAGCCAAGCAACTATATGCTTACTATGAAGTGCGATAAAAGTGGTGCGTTAGCTGCTATGGGTATCATTAAAGGAGCAAGCGAGCTTGAACTTCCATTTGAAATTCATGCAATCATCGGCGCAACTGAAAATATGATCGGTGGTAATGCTTACAAACCTGATGATGTTTTAATCTCTCGTTCAGGCACAACTATAGAAGTAAGAAATACAGACGCTGAAGGACGCTTAGTTTTAGCTGATGTTTTAAGCTATGCGCAAGATTTTAACCCTGATTTATTAATAGACATGGCAACTCTTACAGGAGCGTGCGCTGTAGGCGTGGGGCAGTTTACAACTGGACTTTTAGGCAACAATGTAGAACTTTTAAGAGAGTATAAAGATAGTGCTAGTATGAGCGGTGAGTTATTTACGATATTTGAATTTAACGACTACTTAAGAGAGCTAATAGATAGCCAAATAGCTGATGTTAGCAATGTAAGTTCTAGTAGATACGGCGGCACTACAACAGCTGGACTTTTTTTGGATAAATTTATAAAAGATGAGTATAAAGATAGATGGCTTCACCTTGATATCGCTGGACCTGCTTATGTTGAAAAAGCGTGGGGATATAACCAATATGGCGCAAGTGGAGCTGGAGTTAGAGCTAATCTTTACTTCTTACAAAATTTAGCAAAGGAGCTTAAATAATGAGCTTAGCAGTCGGTATAGTAGGACTTCCAAATGTTGGAAAATCAACAACTTTTAACGCCCTTACAAAAGCACAAAATGCTCAAGCCCAAAACTATCCATTTTGCACAATTGAGCCAAATAAAGCTATAGTTGCTGTTCCTGATAAAAGGCTTGATGAATTAGCTAAGATAGTAAATCCTGGCAAAATTCAGCACTCTCAAGTTGAGTTTGTTGATATAGCAGGTCTTGTAAAAGGCGCTAGCAAAGGCGAAGGACTTGGTAATAAATTCTTATCAAACATAAGAGAAACAGAGCTTATTTTACATATCGTAAGATGCTTTGATGATGAAAATATCACGCATGTGGAAGGCTCAATCGATCCACTTCGTGATATCTCTATCATAGAAACAGAGCTTATTCTAGCTGATATAGAACAAGTTAGCAAAAAAATAGAACGCTTAAACCGCGATGTTAAAGCAAATGCTAAAGGTGCAAAAGAGACTTTAGAACTTGCAACAAGACTCTTAGAACATCTAAATGAAGGCAAAAATGCTAGAAGTTTTAGTGAATTTGATAGTGAGATTTTTGAGAACTTTAACCGTGAGTTAAGACTTCTTTCAGCTAAAGATGTGATATATGGTGCAAATGTTGATGAAGAAGGAATTTCAACCGATAATAAGTATGTAAAAACACTTCGTAAATTCGCAGATGAAAATAGTAGCACCGTTATAAAACTATGTTCAAAGATAGAAGAAGAGCTAATCGGAATGGATGAAAGTGAAGCTAAAGAGATGCTTCAATCTCTTGGAGCAGAAGAAAGTGGGCTTGATGCGATTATAAAAACAGCTTTTTATAAGCTAAATTTAATCAGCTACTTCACAGCTGGAGTTGTAGAAGTTCGCTCATGGACCATAAAAAAAGGCTGGAAAGCCCCAAAAGCAGCAAGCGTTATACACAACGACTTTGAAAAAGGCTTTATAAGGGCTGAAGTTATATCATATGATGACTTTATAGAGTGTGGTGGCGAGACAAAGGCAAAAGAAGCTGGAAAAATGCGCCTTGAAGGTAAAGATTATGTCGTAAATGACGGCGATGTAATGCACTTTAGGTTTAATGTGTAACTAAATTTAGGGGGTGAAATTTCACCCCTTTTATAATAAATACTATAAAAACTACATTGATATTTTTAGAGTATTTGTGAGTTAAAACAACAAATTTTCATCTTGTTTTGAGCTTAAAATTTCTAAAATTTCATCTTTTGTGGCTAAAACTAAAGCATATCTAAAGTCAAGATCTGTTTTTATCTGGCCTAAATCTTTAAATTTTATATCACTTTTAACGCTGCTTGTTTTGGGACTAAAAGTTAAGATGCCTTGCTTAAATTTAGCTTTTAAATACTTGTTAGCCCTTAAAAAAAGCTCCTCATCACTCTCAGCTATAAAAGCTCTATAACTTGTGCCAAATTCTTTTAAACGGTAAAATTTATCTACAAAAATCGGCTCAAAATGAGAAAAACTAGAAAAATCTCTAAATTTAAACTCCTTAGTATCTAAAAAATTAAGTAAAGTATGTAGTTCAGGATAGAAAACCTCAGGTAAATTTAGTGTTTGTCCTAAAATTTTAGTATGAAAAATTGAGCCTAAAATATCAGGATAAATATCTAAATTTGGCTCTAAATTTATGAAATTTTTAGTTATATCCATATCAAATTCATCACTAAAAACCAAAGCTTTTTTTGGTGCGTTTATGATTTGCTTAAAATCCGATCTTAAAACCACACCGCTAAAGTCAAATTTGATATTTTCTAAAATTTCCATCATAACAGGTGTGACTTTAACAAATTTAAGCTCTTTTAGTGCTACAAAATAACGCATTATACGAAATTTAGCCCGCTTTATACTATCAACTTTTATAAGAGCTATCTCATCATCATCTAAGCTAATTTTACTTTCACAAATAATCGCATAAGCACCAAGCTTTAGAGCTTGTAGGGCATCGCTATAATCATTAGTAAAATAGCAGCTCCCAAGAGTTATCTCCTTAGTAGTTGTAGCAAAATTTGTAACACTTGAAATTTTTGGTTTACTTAAAAGTTCGCCCTTAGTTAGGCGAACAAGATTATCAATATTTAAGCTAGCAAATTTATCCAACTATCGCACCGTTTTTAACTTTAGCCATAGAACTAATTAGAGTTAAAGATCCATCTTCAGCACTTAGTATCATACCTTCACTAAGTTGTTTGAAAATTTTAGCTGGTTTTAGGTTAGCTAAAACGCAAACTTGTTTGCCAACTAAATCAGCAGGATTATAGTACTTAGCGATTCCTGAGATGATCTGTCTAGGTCTATCTTCGCCTAAATCTATTTTAAATTTTAAAAGCTTATCACTTCCTTCTACATTTTCACACGATAAAACTTCACCAACTTTTATGATGATATTTTTAAAATCATCAATTGTTATGATGTTTTCAGTTTTTTCCTCTTTTGTTTGTGTTGCTACAGGGCTTTCAAGCAAAGGCTCTTCTACTTTAGCAAAAAGCGGCTGGCTATCTTTTGCCAGAAAATCTATAAGTTCACCATTTTTTATAAGCTTTTCATAACTCATAGTATCTATCTCAAAATTCATAGCTTTAGCGATTTTCTCACAGCTTTTTGGCATCACAGGAGCTGCTAAAACCGCTACTTTGGCTAATAAATTTGCCACCATCGCCACTAAGGCATTAGCTTTATGGGTTTCGCCATTTTTTATCAAATTCCATGGCTCATACTTAGCAATGCTCACATTTGCGATAGATAGCACCTTCCAAAGCTCTTCAAGATACCTGCTAGTTGCTAGCTCATCAGCTAAATTTAGAGCCTCTAAACAAATAGCATTTGCCTCATCTATCTCGCTTTTAAAATACTTTAGGCTATCTTTGCTATTTATCTTATAGTCGCTGTATTTCTTACTCATGCCGATGATTCTATTTAGTAAATTTCCTAAATCATCACACAGTTCGCTATTTATCCTAGCAATCAAAGCTCTTTGTGAAAAGTCTCCATCTTGACCAAATGGCACTTCACGAAGTAAAAAGTATCTAAACTGATCTAAACCATAAGCATCGGCAACTTCTTTAGGATTTACCACATTGCCTATTGATTTGCTCATTTTTTTACCATCTCTTGTCCACCAGCCATGAGCTCCAATACTCTTAGGAAGTGGTAGTCCAAGGCTCATTAAAAATGCCGGCCAATAAACTGCGTGAAATCTTAAAATATCCTTACCAACGATATGATAAGCATTATCCCAGTAACTCATATTTTTATCATCTCTTAAATATCCAAGAGATGATGGATATATTAAAAGCGCATCAAGCCATACATACATTATATGTTTTGGATCATTAAAGCTTTCTGGAATTTTGACCCCCCAGTTAAAGCCAGTTCTTGTTATTGAGAGATCTTTTAAACCCTGTTTTACGAAATTTATTACTTCATTTTTTTTACCTTGAGGTAATATACAGTTTGGATCTTCATACCACTCTAAAAGCTTATCAGCGTAGTTTGAAAGTCTAAAAAAGTAGCTTTCTTCTTTTAAAATTCTTGTTGACTTACCACAATCTGGGCAAAACTCACCATCAACTAGTTGAGTCTCAGGAAAAAAGCTCTCACAACTCACACAGTAAAAGCCCTCATACTCGCCTTTATAGATATCTCCTTTTGCATGCATTATCTCAAAAGCTCGCCTTACAGTTTTAGCGTGGTCATCACTTGTAGTTCTTGCATAACAATCATAGCTTATATCAAACTCATCCCAAAGGGTTTTAAATTTCGCACTTATCTCATCAGCATACTCTTGTGGCGTAAAGCCTCTTTTTTTAGCGGCTTCTTCTATCTTTTGACCATGTTCGTCAGTGCCTGTTGTAAAGTAAACATCATCTCCTTGCAGTCTCCAAAGTCTAGCTAAAAAATCGCAAATTATAGTCGTATAAGCATGCCCGATATGTGGAACATCATTTACATAATAAATAGGTGAAGTTATAAATTTTTTCATTTTTTTCCTTAGTTTTTACTCTTTAAATTTTAAAACTCAAATCCGCCATCTTGACCCTTGCTCATACTATCATAAGCAGATTTTACATACTCATCTCTTAAATCACACTCTAAGAATTTATCGCAATTAGAACAACTCTTTAGCGAATTTGACTCTTGACAGCTTTTAACTTTTTCTATCATCTCATCAAGATGGATATCAAATTTATCCTTACTCACACTTTTCTCCTAGAAGTTTTGAAATTTCATATTTTGAGCCAAAATAGCAAGGAGTTGTAGCGTGAATTTGTTTTACTTCAAGCTCTAAAAGCGAGCTGTTTTTGCCATCAGTTGTTGCCCCACCTGCTTTTTCGTAGATATAAGCAAACGGCAAAACCTCAAATGTAACGCGAAGTTTTCCATTTGGTGCATCAGTTGTTGCTGGATAGCTAAAAAGCCCACCACCTTTTAGTAAAATTTGATGTAAATCAGCCACCATAGCCCCACTATATCTTAAACGATACTTCTCATCAAAAAGGCTTTTTATAAATTTTCTATGCTCTTTACTCCAACCCCACTGGCTTGCTCCAGTAGCATTTAGTTTTCCCTTTTCGTTTAATTTTAGCTCTTTTACCGCTACAAACTCGCCGTTTTTGTATCGGTAAAGTATAGGTTTATCACCACAAATTACAAGTTCAAGTCGTGGTCCATAAACAGCATAAGCACTTGCTACTAAATTTTTAGCACTGACTTTATTTTTATAAATCCCAAATATACTACCAACAGCAAAATTTACATCAACCAAGCTTGAACCATCAAGTGGATCATAAGCTACGATAAAATCTGCATCTTCATTTAAACTAAGAGCTTCATCTTTTTCTTCGCTAATAAGTGCTTTTACGCTTTTTACACCGCTAAAAATTTCAGTTATTAACTCATCGCTTCTTACATCAAGCTTTAGCTGAGTATCGCCTGTGTGGTTTGTATGACTTGTATAGCCAAAGTCAGCATCTTTTAAAAGCTCACTTATCTTTATGCTTGACTCTTTTATGGCTTTTAAAATTTCATTCATCTCTCATCCTTGTTTTTATAAATTTGAGCATTTTTTAAAACCCAGTTTGCTATCTCTTCTGGGTCGTTTATATCTAAATTTAGAATATCTTTATCACATTTTAAAGAATTTGTTGCTATCGCATCTGAAAATTCTAAATAACTCTCATCTATTTTATCACGAAATAGAGTAATCCTTGGCAGTGGAAGGTTTTTAAGCCCTTCAACTAACAAAATATCAACGCTTAAATTATCTGAAATTTCATCAATGCTTTGCTCTTTTTTACTAAAATAAGTTGTCCTTGTAGGACTTACCACTACAACCTCAGCACCTAACAAAGAAAATCTATAACTATCTTTGCCAGGCGTATCAAAGGTAGCTTTATCTTTTGGGTCATGTTTTACAATACCAACTTTTAAACCCCTATCTTGTAAAATCTTAGTAACTTTTAAAATAAGAGTTGTTTTGCCTGTGTTTGAAGGTCCTGAAAATGCCACTCTTTTCACTTAAATCCTTAATTTTTAAGTGTGTATTATACCATTTTAAGTTTGAAGTAGGCTAAATTTCGCTAAAATAGCCCAAAATTCAAAAGGTAAAATATGAAAAAATTTATAAATTTAGCTATTTTAGCTCTTGTTTTTGCTGGGTGTTCTAACAAAGAGTATGTCCATGACCCGCTTAAAAATGAGCTTTTAGCATATACTCAAAAATTTGAAGCAATAAGAGGAAATGCCGATAGATATCTAGCTGTTGCTACATACTTAAATCCAGTTTTGGCTAATAGCAATGGCGAGAGGTTTTTACTATCATCTTACCCACAAACTGAAGGCATTAAATTTGATACTTTAAAGGTAAATAAAGATTCAAATCTAAGCGTAAAAGAGGTTAAAAATGGCGATGAAATTTTAAATCTTACAAATATAAACCTTCCATGGTCAAACCACTATGAGATAATCTCTCCTGTTAAAAATGCTGATTATTTAACCATAACTTACACCACACAAAAAAATACCAATGTAACTTTGAAATTTCTAAAAGTTTCAAAGTCAATGTACTGGAATCCTGAGATCAAACTAAAAGATGACTAAGGGGCAAAACCCCTTAAATCACTTCCTATAGCTATCAGTTTTAGCTGGATTTGTAAGGTTATTAATAAGTTCTATTATTGAGATATTTGCACTAGGATTTAAGATAGAAGAGTAAACTACATAGTTAGCTAAAACTCTTTTTGCATACTCCCTACTCTCGGCATAATGAACTAACTCCATTGATAAAAATGGTTCATATTTTCCATCTTTAAAAAGTGGTCTTTGCGTTATCATACGCTTAGTAAAACCAATGCCGCCATTATACGCATAAGCAATAAATACAGGATTATATAGATATCTTTCTAGCCAATCAAGATGGATATTTGCCATTTTGTATGCAACTTCAGGCTTAAACACATCATCTTGATCAAAATTTCCAAAGTCATGCTTACTAGCCCAGTCATTTGCAACAAAAGGCATAAACTGCATCATTCCAAGAGCGTATGAGATTGATATCGCACTTTGGATAAATCTGCTTTCTTGCCTTGCGATGGCTAAAATAAGTGCTTGCCTTTGTTTATCACTCGTGCCAATATGCTCCATAAATGGAGTTGGATAGAAGTTATCAGGATAGCCATCGGCGATGTTTTTGATATAGATATACTCACCTTGCGTTTTTTTAGTATCGAATTTAGTAGCAAGTTCGTTTAAGCTCTCTTTTGGTGTGTTTTTAACTTTTGCCTTTAAATTTACCCAATCAAATGGACTCTTTTCATCATAGCCAGCTACGCTATTTTTAGTTGGTTTTGGAATGACAATATTTAAATTTGTATTGCCAGTTAGCTCTTTTGCATAGAGTGAGTACATGTTTAAATCCTTGCTATTTGCAGCCTTTAAAAGCGCTTCTTCGCTACTTGTGACAAGATATATCCACAAATTTGCCTTATCGCTATCTTGTGAAGTTTTGGCTGAATTTATAGCTTGATTAAAAAATTTAACGCTTTTATCATCTTGCTTAAATTTTATAGCGTTAATTCCCAGATAAAAAGAGCTTTGCGAGTCAAAATTTGCTGGATTTATATCTATTAAAGATTTTCTTAAAGTAACTAAATTTTGATTAACAACAGCGTCAGTTATAAATGTTTTAAAGTAACTATCACTTCCTAGCATGGCACCAAATTCAGGACTTAAAGCGAAGTTAAATTTATTAGCTCTGTTTTTTTCATCTAAAGATTTAAAGTAACTAAAGAAATTTTTTACATTTTTTGTATTTGCAAAGTATTTAGCTGGATTTTCACTATTTATACCATTTAGTAAATTTACAACATCAGGATAAGATGAAAGCTCACTAGCAAGGCTATTTCTAACTGCTGGAGATAATCTAGATACAAATTTAACTCCACCAAGTCTATTTAGCTTACAAGTTAGGTTTGCATCTAGGATGTTTTTTGCGTTAACGCCTTTGCATTTATCATAAAAAGTCCTTGAGCCAATCCTTTTATCAAGAGCTGTTTTAAGCTTGCCTCTATCTCTAAAAACACCACTTCTTAAGCTTTTAAGCTCTTTATCATTTACATTTCCTTCGGTCATTAACCTGTAAATATAGTAGTCTTTTGCTAAAGATTTTGGCTTAGTTTTTAGCTCTTCATAGCTTAAAACCGAAGCAACTCCAAAACTTACTAAACTTAAAAATATAACTATCTTTTTTATCATCAAATCTCCTAAAACAATCTAGCCAAAAAGCTATTTATAAACTGAAGTACTAAAAGCACAATAAGTGGAGCAAAATCAAGTCCACCATAAGCTGTAGGTATGTAGCGTCTTATTAGCTCATAAACAGGCTCAGTTAAACGAATAATCGTCTGAACAAAAGGATTGTATGGATTTGGACGAATAAAACTCATAATAGCAGCTACTATTATTACCAAAATATAAGCTGATATAACCATCCTTATTATGCTAACTAAAGCTCCAAAAAACGCACTTATTATCAAATTATCTCCTTTATATCATCTTTTATAAACAAATAAAGTTCACTTAGTTCAGGACCATGATCTACTCCTGTTAAAAGCAATCTTAAAGGCATAAAAAACGCCTTACCTTTTAAAGAAGTTTTACTCATAAGCTCACTTTTAAATTTAGCAAAATCATCAGGAATTTCCATCTTTAAAATTTCATTTCTTAAAATAACAGCTTCTTTTTGCCACTTATCAAAGTTATCTTTTTTAGAGTAAATTTTATCTATTTTGCCTAAAATTTCATTTACCAAACTACTCTCTTGAGTGTAGAATTTAGCCAAATTTGCTCTACCTTTTCCAAAAATACTCTCAAGTCTATCATCACTTGCTCTTAAGATATGCTCTCTATTTAGATAGTTTAAAAATTTAATGTCAAATTTAGCTGGGCTTTTTGAGATATTTTTGATATCAAACCACTCAATAGCTTCATCTATAGTAAAAATTTCTACTGGAGTTTTGTTACCTAAAAGTACTAAATAATTAGCAATTGCTTCAGGCAGATATCCACTATCAAGCAAAAATTTAACCGAACTATCACTCTCTCTTTTGCTCATTTTTTTACCATCTTCATTTAAGATGATAGGAAGGTGTGCATAAGTTATCTTTTTATCATACCCAAGACACTCTCTAATCCAGTCTTGTTTTGGAGTATTACTTACATGATCTTCGCCCCTTATAACGCACTCAACATCCATAAGCATATCATCAACAGCACATGCGAAATTATAAGTTGGAGTTTTATCAGCTCTCATTATGACAAAATTATCTATATCATCAGGTTCAAAACTTAACTCGCCTTTTATCTCATCTGTGAAATTTAGTGCATGTGGTGGTTTTTTCATTCTTATTACAAATGGCTTTTGGCACTCCAAAACCTCTAAATCACTTAGCCTTTCGCAAGTTCCATCATAGCGGTATGCTTTGCCTAATTTTTTAGCCTCTTCTTTTTTTGCTTCAAGCTCACTTTCAGAACAAAAACAGCAAAACGCCTTACCATCTTGAAGTAGTTTACTAGCAAAATTTCTATGAAATTTTAAGTTATGGCTTTGTATATAAAAAGCATCCCATGTTATGCCAAATTTAGTAAGTAGCTCTTTTATATCCTTATCTTTTCCTTCTAAATTTCGCTCTTTATCGGTATCTTCTATTCGTAAAATAAAGCCCTTTTTAGCCTGTTTTGCACAGATAAAGTTTAAAAGTGCAGCCCGTAAATTTCCTATATGCATATCACCAGTTGGCGATGGCGCAAAACGATACATAAATTTCCTTATATTATTAAATTTGGCTAATTATAACAAAACGCAGATAATATTTAGCCAAATTTACCAAGTTTAGATAGAATTGTGACTATTTTAAAAAAGGATTTAAATGAGCTTCGTTAAAGAATTTAAAGAATTTGCGATGCGTGGCAATGTCATTGATATGGCAGTTGGTGTGGTTATTGGAACAGCTTTTGGTAAGATTGTAAGTTCGCTTGTAGCTGACATCATAATGCCTGTGGTTGGAGTTTTAACTGGTGGAATTGACTTTACGGATTATAAGCTAGTTATCAAAGAAGCTCAAGGCGAACTGGCTGCAGTTACTGTTAATTATGGTACATTTATACAGACTATGGTTGATTTTTTAATAATTGCTTTTTGTATATTTATAGCCCTTAAAGGTATAAACAAACTCAAAAAACAAGAAGTTAAAAAAGAGGAACAAACTCCTAAAGAAATTCCTGAAGATATCGCTTTACTAACTGAAATAAGGGATCTTTTAAAGAGATAAAATGATAGAAGATATCCCTTTTTTTAAGCATCTAAGTAAAGATGACATAGAAAAAATTAAAAACATAAGCGTAGTTCAAAAATATAAAAAAGATGAGATTTTATTTATAGAAGGTGAAGAGCCAAAGTGGCTATCTATCCTTCTAAAAGGTCGTCTTAAAATTTATAAAACTTCTCCAAAAGGAAAAGAGATATTTATGCATGAAATTCATCCTATAAATTTCATAGCTGAAGTTGTAAATTTTAAGAATTTAAGATATCCAGCAAGCTCTGTTTTTATAGCTGATGGCGAGGTTTTAAAGATAGATTATCCAAAATTTAAAGAGATTTTTATGGATAATCCACTGCTTGTTTTTGAGCTTTTAAAATCACTTTCAGATAAGCTAAAAGTTATAAATGAGGTGTTTATAAGAGAGGTTATTCTTGATAGTGATGGAAAAGTAGCTAAATTTATATGTGAAGATTTTGATATTTTTACTACTCTTAAGCACTCTCAAAGTGCTAAAATTTTAAACATCACACCTGAGACATTTTCAAGAAGTATTACTAAATTTAAAAATTTAGGACTTTTAGAGTGTACAAACTCTCAAATAACAGGCTTTAAAAATGAACTAATGGAATTTTATAAAGTATGAAATTTTTTATATTTTTTAGTGTAGTTTTTACTCTAGCATCTTTACTTTCTATATATATTTATAGAAGCTTTAAAAGGCGTTTTTTAGGAAGCTATAAAATTTTAGGGCTATTTTTTATAGCTATTTTTATTGTAGTTGTGACTGCAATTTTAATAGAAAAAGAAAGTTTAACGAGTTATTTTTTTATATCGCTTTTAAACTGCGCTGTTGCTGTGCTTTTTATGCTGTTTTTTACTTCTATTGTCTTTGATATTTTATGGATATTTTATAAAAAACATAAAAAATGGCAAAATTTAGCCTTTTTAACTCTATCTTTTTTATATATTTTAGCTAGCTTTTATGGCGGACTAAAAGAACCAAAAATAACCCAAACCGATGTTTATATAAAAAATTTACAAACCCCTTTAAAAATAGCTCTGCTTGGAGATATTCACTTAGATAAAGCTACAAATGATAATCTTTTAAGCTCTTTAATTTCAAAAGTAAATTCTCAAAACGCTGATGCTATGCTTATAGTTGGAGATCTATTTGATATAAAAGCAGATGAGCTTAAAGATACTCTTAAACCTTTAAAAGATGCTAAAATGCCTATATTTTTTGTCACTGGAAATCACGAGTTTTATTACGGGGCTAAAGAGTTAGTTAGTGCTTTAAAAAGCCATGGCGTAAGGGTTTTAGAAAATGAAAGTGTGGAGTTTAAAGGCATAAATATAGCCGGAGTTCATGATATAACGGGCTTAAGTTTTGGATATATGATGCCAGATATTAATAAAACTTTAAATATGATAAATCCTAAAATTCCAACCATCTTAATGGCTCATCAACCCCGTTTTGTATCAAAAAACTTAACAACTGATGTGGATTTATATCTATCAGGACACACTCATGGTGGACAGGTTTTTCCATTTGGTCTGTTTGTGTGGCTACAACAAGGCTATGTTTATGGACTTAAAAAGGCTGGAGATTCACAAATTTATGTTACAAGCGGGGCTGGATTTTGGGGAATGCCGATGCGGTTTTTAGCACCAAGCGAAGTAGCTATACTAAATTTAAAAGGAGCAAAATGAGAAGTTTTATATCAAATATGTTTGGTAAATTTGCAAACTATAAATTTCCTAAAACTATTCAAAATTTTATTAACAAACAGTATATAAAAGCCTTTAATATTGATATGAGTGAGTTTAAAAGTTATGACAAATACGATAGCCTAAATGCTCTTTTTACGAGGCACTTAGTTAAACCAAGATGTATTGAGAACTCAAGCATTATCGCCCCGTGTGATGGGCTAATACTCGATAGTGGCATTAGTAGTGAAGGAAAAGCAATGAGTATAAAAGGTAAAACTTATGAAATTTCAACTCTTTTAGGTGAGGATGATTTAGAAGATCTTAACTACGCAAATATCTATCTATCACCAAAAGATTATCACCACTATCACGCACCTTGTGATATAAAAATTTTAAAAGCAGAATACTTTAGCGCAGAACTTTTTAGCGTAGCACCAAAAGTTCTTAGAAAAATACCAAATTTATATGCTAAAAATGAACGAGTTGTGCTAAAATGTGAACTTAAAAACTCTAAAATTTTATGGATTGTGTTTGTTGGGGCTCTAAATGTTGGCAAGATGAAATTTGACTTTGATGAGCGTATAAAAACAAATGCAAAACTAGGAGATGCTACTTATGAGTATGAAAATTTGGAGTATCAAAAAGGTGATCATTTAGGAAATTTCGAACTTGGCTCAACTATACTTCTTTTATCGCCCAAAGACGCTCTTAAATTTAGCATAAAAGCAAATGATAGAGTTAAATTTGGAGATAAATTTGGAGAAATTTTACCATAAATACAAAGTAAAGATAAAATTAAGATAGCTTTTTAAGAAATAATAGTATAATCTTAGTGCTTATAAATGTATAAAGGAGAGGTATGAAGAATTTTAAAAGTGCTTTTACTATGATAGAGCTTGTTTTTGTTATTGTTGTTCTTGGAATTTTAGCTGGTGTTGCTATACCTAGACTTGCAGTTACAAGAGATGATGCAACCTTAACAAAGCTTATGGCTGATATAAATGCTATAAAAAGCGGTATATCCGTAAAAAGAGGCGAAGAGATGTTAACAGGCAAGGCAACATGGCCAGATCCTGGTGCTAACTTTTCAAATGTTGTAAATGGTGGAGTAAAAATAACTAACAATGGAAGAAATGGTTGGCAAAGTGTAAAAAATGAAACAGATAAAACAACTGCTAAATTATGTGTAGCTGGCTCATGTGCAGATCTTACATATTACCGTAAAGCTGATGGAGCAAAAAGTGCTGGAACATTTGAGTGTACAGGCACTCTTTGCAGTAGTTTAGAGTAGTGTTTTTTTATAAAATAGCGGTCTTAGGCTCATCCCTAAAACCGCTTACTTACGCGTCAGATTCTAAATTCCTACCAAACCAAATCGTAGAAATTTATGTTAGAAATAGCCTTAAAAAAGGGGTGATTTTAGAGCTTTGCCAAAAGCCAAATTTTAAAACAAAAGAAATTTTAAAAGCAACTGAGTTTAAATTTAGCCTTACTCAAGCTACTCTAGCAAATTTTATCGCTGCTTACTATATATGTGATCTTGGGGTAGCTTTTAATATTTTTACTCCATTTAAACAGACTAAATTTAAAAGCATAAATTTCAATCTAACTCCAAATTTAAGTAGCGATCAAACCAAAGCTTATGAGTTTGCAAATGAGCATAAAACTAGCCTTATCTTTGGCGATACAGGAAGTGGAAAAAGTGAAATTTACATAAAACTAATAGCTAAAACGCTAAATCAAGGCAAACAAGCTCTTTTTTTAATGCCTGAAATATCCTTAACCCCACAAATGGAAAAACGCCTTTTAAGTTACTTTGGTGATGCTCTTGCCATTTGGCACTCCAAAATAAGCCCTAAAAAAAAGAGCGAAATTTTAACTAAATTTGAAAGTGGAGAAGTAAAACTAATAGCTGGAGCAAGGTCGGCTCTTTTTTTGCCATTTACAAATTTAGGGCTTATTGTTGTAGATGAAGAGCATGATGATAGCTATAAATCAGCGCAAAAACCACGCTATAATGCTAGAGACTTATCACTTTTTTTAGCCTCTAAATTTGATATAAAAGTTCTTTTAGGTTCGGCAACACCATCTTTAACAACCTTTAACAAACAGCCTACATTTAGGCTAAAAGGAACGTATCACGAAAGCTTTAAAGAGATAATTTATGATGAAAATGAGACAAAACTATCAAAAAGCATCATAAAAGAGCTTAAAATTTGTCTTGAAGACAAAAAGCAAGCAATTGTGTTTTTGCCAACTAGGGCAAATTTTAAGTACATGGTTTGTTCAAAATGTTCTACTTTGGTAAAGTGTCCATTTTGTAGCGTTGGAATGAGCTATCATAAAGATAAAAATTCTCTTAAGTGCCACTACTGTGGATACTCAACCTTTGCTAAAGTAAAATGCTCATCATGTAAAAGCCCCCTACTAGAAGCAAAAAGAATGGGCACAAGTGAGGTTTTAGATAATCTTAGGGCTGTATTTAAAGATGCAAATATCGCCAAATTTGACCGAGATGAGATAACTACACAAAAAAAGCTCGTTAGTTTGCTTAAGGATTTTAACGATAAAAAAATAGATATATTAGTCGGCACTCAGATGCTTAGCAAAGGTCATGACTATCACAATGTCTCCTTAGCGGTGATAATGGGTATAGATGAGAATTTAAACTACGCTGATTTTAGAGCTAGAGAAAAGAGCCTTGCTCTTGCCATACAGCTATCAGGACGGGCTGGACGGGCTGGAAAAGCTAAGGTTTTAATCCAAACTAGGCAAGTTGAGTTTTTTAAAGAGTATATTTTAAACTACGATAAATTCTTAGCTGATGAGCTAGAGTATAGAAGTGGGCTTTATCCGCCATTTACTAAGCTTTTGCGTATTTTAATATCTCATAAAAACGAAAAAATTGCCATATCAACAACTAGTAAGTGTTTAGAAAGACTAAAAAGCGTAGAAAATATAGAAATAGTAGGATATGGAAAAGCTGGTATTGAGTATATAGCATCAAAATTTCGCTATGAAATTTTGATACGCTCCAAAAATATAAAAGCCTTAATCAAATCAGGCTTTAGTGTTTATGATATTTCAGGAGTTGAAGTTGATATGGACCCACTTAGCTTTGCATAAATATCTATAAATTTATCTCTAAATTCTCAATTATTTTATTTTTTAACTTAGCTTTGCATAAGCTATCTTATCTACAGCATTAGCCTTACTAAAACCTTTAAGCCTTAGCCTACAGCTATCGCACTTGCCACACGCTACAACGCCATTTTCATAGCAACTCCAAGTATACTCTAACGCCACGCCTAAATTTAAAGCCTCTTTTACAATATCAGCTTTGCTTAAATTTATAAGCGGAGTTTTTACAGTGCTTTGATAGACTCTGCCTAAATTTATAAATTTTTGAGCTGCTTTTATAAACTCAGCTGTGCAGTCTGGATATCCACTTCCATCAGCTTGTGTTACACCGATATAAATAGCCTCACACTCATATCTTTCAGCCACAGCTGCTGCTATGCTTAAAAAAATGCCATTTCTAAAAGGCACATATGTGTTTGGTACTTCATCACTCATAGTTTTACGAATTTCTAAATCTCTATCAGTTAGAGAATTTCCGCCAATTTGTGCTATGAAATTTGTATCAATTTCAACTGTTTTTGCACCTAAAATCTCACAAATTTTATAAAAACACTCTTTTTCTTTATCCTGGGTTCGTTGCGAGTAGTTAAAGTGAAGTCCAACTACTTCATATCCTTCTTTTTTAGCCATATAAGCACAAAGTGTGCTATCCATACCACCACTCATTATGCAAAGTGCTTTTTTCATATAAATCCTTAAATTTTTGGTATAATTTTACACAAAAATCACTAAAAAAGGTCTAAATTTGATAAACTGCCAAGATAGTTATCCTAAAATTTTAGATGAGATTCTGAAATTTTTAGGTGTGAAAAATGAGGTTGAGCTTGTTTTTATAGATACTAATGAGATGAAAGAGTTAAATTTTAAGGAGCGAAAAATTAACAAAACCACCGATGTTTTAAGCTTTCCATATGAGAAAATAGCAAATTTTCCAATAGGTTCAGTCGTCATAAATTTAGATATGGCAAAAGATATGGCAAAAAGCTTAGATCACAGCCTTGAAGATGAGATAGCTTTGCTTTTTACTCATGGCGTTTTACACATCTTAGGCTTTGACCATGAAGTTGATAGCGGGCAAATGAGGCAAAAAGAGAGCGAAATTTTAAAGCACTTCAATCTACCAAAAAGCCTTATAGTAAGAACTCAAGATAGTTAAGTTTAAATTAAAATATAATTACAAAGATATAGATATTTATCTGTTTTTGAATTTCAAAGAGTAAATTTAAAAGAGTTTTAAACTGTTTTGTTAAAACAAAAATTTTTAAAATATTATTAATAGACAAAATTAATTATAAATTAGCTTAAAACAGATATCTGATTTGGTATAAATATACCATTTTACTAAAGCTTTAATAATTTAACTATCTTTATAAACCTAGGCGGCTTTTGCCACCTAGCTTAAAATAAACCAAATTTACCATCTTTTCTTTTATATATAACTCTCATCTTAGCATCCATATCATTAAATACTAAAAATTGACCATTTTCATCAGCCTTTAAGATATTTAAAGCCTCATCAATTTCTAAAGGTTTATATGAATTAAGCTCCATAGGAACTATCTCATCAGCATCGATTTTCTCTAATGGCGCATTTGCCTGATCTAAAATTTGCTCTTTTCTCTCATCTTTATTTTTATGAGTTTTTATCTTATCACTCTCTCTTCTTAGAACTTTTGAAGCGCGGTTTGCTATATCATCAATTGCAGCGTAGAGATCTTTATCTTTACCACTTATAACAACAGTGCCTCTTTTTGCTAAATTTAGCGTTAAATCAACTTTAAAGCCTTTCCTTCCTTGCTTCTCATCAGCTGATATAACTACCCTGCTTGATATTATATCAAGACCGTACTTCTGAAGTGTTTCTAAATTCTGAAAAACATAAGCTTTTATAGGTTCAGTTAGCTCAAATTGTTTACCTGTAATATCTACATTCATATTACTCTCCCTTAAATAAAATACCTTTATTATACCACAAACTTCTACAAAACTCCTTTTTTATATCAATTAGCACCTTTTGTACTTGCCTTTAATGCATCCATAAAAACCCCTCTAACTCCAGCTTTTTCAAGCTCATAAACGCCTTGTATTGTTGTGCCTTTTGGAGAACAAACTAGCTCTTTAAGAAGTGCAGGATGGTAGTTTTCTAAAAGTTTAGATGTGCTATTAAAAACAGAATTTACTAAATTTAAAGAAATTTCTTTTTTTAAACCCTCCTTTACTCCGCCATTAGCCAAAGCTTCAGCAACAACTGAAAGATAAGCTGGTACGCATCCAGCTAAAACTCCAGCAACTTTTAACTCACTATCACTTTCTACTCTTATCGCCTTGCCAAAAGAATTTAAAATTTCATCTATCATCTCATCATCACTATCACTATAATAAGCTGTGGTAGAGGCTTTATATTTTGCAGCGATATTTGGCAGACAAACACAGTGAGCGTTTGCGGCGATAGCTTTTATATCTGCTAAATTTGTCATAGCAAGAACGCTTATACATAAATTTGCCCTGCCTTTAAGTATAGATACCATATCTTTTAGAGCGTATGGTTTAAAGGCTAAGATGATATTTTTACCAGAAATATCATACGATGAGCCATAAATTTCAGTTTTAAACTCACTAAATTTAGCCAAATTTTTACTATTTCGTCCAACTAAAATAACTTCAAATTTATCCATAAGTCCATAAGCCATCGCACTTGCCATCGCACCATTTCCAAATATATAAATTTTCATTTGTTCCCTTTTTAAGCTTAATAACAAAAACATTTTACTACAAATTTTTGTTTATTTATACAAATATAGTAAAATTAGCACTTACAAAACTAAAAAGGATAGTTTAATATGAAAAAGTTTCTTATTTTTATATGCGTTTTATTGTTTATAGCTGGATGTTCTAGCAAAAGTGATGGAATTTACAATCTACCGCCCGAAGAGTGGTATACCAAAATAATGCAAGATTTAAAATCAGCTGACTATGAAGCAGCAAAACTCCACTATACTCAGTTTGCAAGTGAACATATAGCTTCTCCACTTCTAGAACAAACACTGCTAATACTAGCCATGGCAAATTCTGAAGAAAATAACTATACTGATGCAAGTATGTATCTAAATGAGTATATAAGAAAATATGGCACGAGAGATAAGATAGAACACGCTGAATATCTAAAAATCAAAGCAAATTTCGACTCATTTCAAAACGCTAACCGTAACCAAAATTTAATGGAAAATAGCATTGTAATGATAAATAATTTCCTAGTTCAATATCCACAAACAGAGTACAGACCGCTTCTTGAGACTATGCTTATCAAATTTAAACTAGCACTTTATTATCTAAATGAAAATATCATAGATCTATACAATCAAACAGGTCGCCCTGAGTCAGCTATGGTGTATAAAAAAATAAATGAAAACTCACCACTAAAAGATGCAAATCTTATTCCACCTGATATGCCTTGGTATAGAGCATTTTTTGAGTAAAAAGGATTGAGATAGTAATGCCAAATAAGATGAAAAATATACCAGTTATAGTTGAAGAAAAGCTCTTTTTATATCCATTTATGATAACTCCGCTTTTTTTAAGTGATGAAAAAAATTTAGCTACACTTAAAAATGCCGTGGAAAACGATAGCATGATAATGGTCGTAAGCACAAAAGATAGTAGCGACTCACAAGAGAGTATTTATAAAGCTGGAGTTGTTGGAAATATCATGAGAAAAGTTCCACTTCCTGATGGAAGGGTGAAAATTCTCTTTCAAGGTGCTTATAAAGCAAGTATTACTAAGATAAATTCTCATACGCCTTTTTTGGCTGATTTAGAAATTTTAGAAACTATTGATAGTGATAAAAATGCCCCACTTCTTAAGGTTTTAAAGCAAAAAGTTAAAACACTAAGTTCAATGACTCACTTTTTTCCGCCTGATTTGCTAACAAGCATAGAAGATACTGAAGATGCTGATAGGGTTGCTGATTTGGTTTTAAGCTCACTAAAGCTTTCAAAAAACAAAGCATTTGAGTTTTTTATAGAAACAGATTTAGAAAAGAAATTTTTTAGTCTTATTGACTATATAAACAAAGAGATAGAAGCATACAAACTAGAAAGCGAAATAAAAAGCAAAGTTAGCTCAAAGATAGATAAAAACAACAAAGAGTACTTCCTAAAAGAGCAACTAAAGCAAATTCAAAAAGAACTTGGCACAGATAATGACAAAGAAGAGGAGATAGCTGAGTATAGAAAAAAGCTTAATAACAAAAAGCCTTTTATAGAAGCTGATGCGTATAAAGAGATAGATAAGCAGATCAAACGCTTTGCAAGACTACATCCTGATTCAGCTGATTCAGCCATGGTCCAAAGCTATCTTGACTGGGTTTTAGAAATTCCTTTTGAGAAAGTTTCAAAGAAAAAGTCATCAATGAGTGAAGTTGAAAAGCAACTAAATTCCGACCACTACGCACTAGAAAAACCTAAACAAAGAATAGTTGAGTACTTTGGACTAAGAGAGCTTTTAGAGCTTCGTGGTCTTCTTGGAAAGGTAAACAGTGGAGTTATTTTATGCTTTGCAGGTCCTCCAGGAGTTGGTAAAACAAGTCTTGCAAACTCAATTGCAACTGCTTTAAAAAGAGAGCTAGTTAGGATAGCTCTTGGTGGGCTTGAAGATGTAAATGAGCTTCGCGGACATAGAAGAACTTATGTTGGAGCTATGCCTGGGCGTATAGTACAAGGGCTAATTGATGCAAAAGAGATGAATCCAGTTATGGTACTTGATGAGATAGATAAGGTATCTAGAAATTTCAGAGGTGATCCAACTGCTGTGCTTTTAGAAATCTTAGACCCTGAACAAAACAGTAATTTTCGCGATTATTATCTAAATTTTAATATTGATCTAAGCAAAGTTATATTTGTAGCTACTGCAAATGATGTAGGAAATATCCCAGCACCACTTAGAGATAGGATGGAATTTATCTACCTTAGTTCATATACCCCACAAGAGAAATTTCACATAGCTAAAAAATATCTCATACCACAAGAGCTTAAAAAACATGGACTAAAAGCAAGCGATGTAAGTATAAATGATGCTGCACTTAGGCTTATAATCAGTGACTATACAAGAGAGAGTGGTGTTAGAAATTTAAGGCGCAAAATAGCTGATATATTTAGAAAAGTTGCAGTTAGAATTCTAAAAGAATCATATAAAATTAACATAACAACTAAGAATTTAGATGAATTTTTAGAAAAAAAGGTTTACGAAATAGAAAAGGCCGATAAAAAAGATAGTATTGGTTTAGTAAACGGACTTGCGTGGACTGCTGTTGGTGGAGATGTTTTGAAGATAGAAACTATCAAGATAAAAGGCAAAGGAAATCTTTTAGTTACAGGTCAACTTGGTGATGTAATGAAAGAGTCATCAAGTATCGCTTTTAGTGTGGTTAAGGTTTTAATAGATAGTGGTTTTATAAAAACAGATGAAGAGCAAATTTACAATAAATTTGACCTTCACATTCATGTACCTGAAGGTGCAACTCCAAAAGATGGCCCAAGTGCCGGTATAACAATGGCTACAGCTATAGCTTCTATTTTTAGTGAGAAAAAAGTAAGGGCTGATGTGGCAATGACTGGAGAGCTAACGCTAAGTGGTAAAGTTTTACCAATAGGCGGACTAAAAGAAAAACTTATAGCAGCTCACAAAGCAGGTATAAAAGAGGCACTAATTCCTCGTAAAAACTACGATAGAGATTTAGATGAAATTCCAGATGAAGTTAAGGATAGCTTAAAAATAACTCCAGTTGATAAAATAGAAGATGTTTTAAAGATAGCATTAATTTAAGGGGCAACGACCCCTTAAATTTTACCAACTCTTTTTGGAAAACAGATTTTTTATAAAATTAAAAATACCACTTCTGCTTATCTTAACATCTTTGGTAAGACTATCAATAAGCTCATCGTATGTTGTTTGATTATCTGCTAGATATTTATTTAAAAAATCAAGGCTGGCACTCATCCCACCAACCTGTTCTTTACTAATCAAAGCTTTATAGATAGGCTCTATAGCCGCTATAGCTTCTCTTGATGGAGCTTTTCTATAAGCAGTATAAGAAACTATCTCACCTGTAGTAGGATCAAAATGCGGCTCAACTTCAGCAAAAACCCAATAATACCTTCCATCTTTAGCCAAATTTTTAACTAAAGCTTTAAACTTTTTGCCGCTTTTTATAGTATCCCACATAAGCTTAAAAGCTATTTTTGGCATATCTGGGTGACGAATTATATTGTGATTAACACCTTTTAATTCATCTTTATTATATAAACACACACTACAAAAAAATTCATTAGCGTATGTAATATATCCTTTAGGGTCTGTTTTGGAGATTACAAATCTATCAGGATCAAATATAATCTCTTCATCTTTTGGAACTGGCTTTGTCATAACATATCCTTATAAGAAATAAATTTATTATACTTTTATAAAACTTAAATCTTGATAAATTTGACTTAAAACATACTTTTTAAGGATTATCACTTTTTATCACATATTGCATCATAAATGTTTATATTATAAAACTACTTACCTTAATTAGACTTTACCATTTTATTCGGTAAAGTATTTTTACCAACCATATAATATTTCAGCCAAATAGCATTAAATTCAAGTCAATATATAAATTATATGCTATAATGGTGTAATAAATATTCATAGGAGATTTTATGAACAAGCAAGATACTATAAAAAGTCTTAAGCAATGCGTTGATAGACAAGACTTTATAATGACTAGGATTAGAAATAGTATAAACCAAAGAAGAGAGAATGAAATTTTAGATGTATTGCACCAAACAACAGCATTTGGAAGCTTTTTATATGACGAAAACAACAGATTAAGACCACTTCTTGGTTCAATACTTTTTGATGGGATTGGTAAATATTACGAGCAGTGGAAAGAGACTTGTGATAGCATTTTTAATATGCTTGTAGTTGACAAAACAGCAAGGAAACCAAAACTAAAAAAAATAACAGGAAAAGATGAGGATATTATAAAAGCAATTTTTGATGATTTAATGACCATACATGACAATCTCAAAAGACAGTGTGAGACTGGATTTGCAAGACTAAACGCCTTATCTGATGATAAATTCTCATAAGAAGAGCTTTAAAAGCTCTTCTTACCTACTTATCAGCATCTTTTAAAAGTTTATAAATTTCTTCCTTTATTCTAAGTTTTTCTTGCTTTACCTCTTGAATTTCTTCATCTCTAGCATAGGAATTTTGAAGTTGGGTAACTTTATGGTCTAACTCATCGTGTTTTTCCATAAGTGAGTCAAATCTTGCATTTTTACCTTTTAAGCTTGACATAAGCTCTCTGTACTCTGGAAACATCATTTCTCCTTTATAAAAATTTTTGATATTTTATCAAATTTATACTTAAAATTTTATGAGCGATAACTTGAATTTATATCTACATAAGTATGCCCTAAATCGCAACCATAAGCTATAAATTTACCTTTACCAACCCCTAAATCACACTTTATCTTAAAGCTATCTTTTTTCATAACTTTGTGAGCTTTTTGTTCTCTAACTTCATCAAGCTCTGTATGGTCTTTATCATAAACTAAAACATCATCATAGTATATGCTAAGAGTCTTTGGATCACACTCCACGCCACTTGCTCCAATAGTTGAAGCTATTCTTCCCCAATTTGGATCTTCTCCATGTAGAGCAGTTTTTACCAAAAGAGAATTTGAAAGCTTCTTAGCTACAATTTGAGCTTCATAATCGCTTTTTGCTCCATTTATCTCATAAGAGACTACTTTTTTAGAACCCTCACCATCTTTTACTATCATAAGGGCTAAATTTAGAGTTATCATATTAAGAGCTGCTTTAAAAGCTTGTTTGTCATAATCTTTTTTACCAGAACTAAAAAGCATCACTGTATCGTTTGTAGATGTATCCCCGTCCACACTTATAGCATTAAAGCTTTGTTTAATAGCACCATTTAAAAGCTCATCCATATCACTTTGTGGAATTTTAGCATCTGTTAAAATATAACAAAGCATAGTAGCCATACAAGGCTGTATCATTCCAGCGCCTTTACAAATGGCTGCTATATTAAAGCTTTTGCCATTTTTAAGTTCAACCCTAAAGGCAAGCTCTTTTTTGAAGTTATCAGTTGTCATTATAGCCTGTGCTACAGCATTTGAATCTTTAGATTTAAAGTTAAATTTTGAAATTGCCTTTATAAGTTTATCTTTTTTAAGCCTCTCTCCGATTACTCCAGTTGAACTCATTAAAGGATTTATTAAATTTAGTGGAATGTTAGATAAAATCTCATCTATATCGCTAATGCCAGCTTCTCCTGTCATGGCATTTGCATTTTTTGAGTTTAAAAGTATGAAATTTGAGCTAAAATTTTTACCATATCTTAAGGCATGCTCTAAAGGAGCAGCTCTGAATTTATTTGTAGTAAAAACTTTGCTTACCAAAAATGGCTCATCACTTCTTATAAAACCAAAGTCATTTTTACCATCTTTTTTAAATCCAGCACTTACGCCACCAAAATAAAATCCTTCAACATTTTCAAGCCCATTTTTTAGTGAAATAATATCAAACATAATTAAAATCCCTTGGTTTATATCGTCCATTTATCAGCTTTCTAGCAAAAGATATACCCTCTGCTGTACCAACTATCAAAAGCTTAGCATTTGTACCAATAACAGCATCACCATCTGGCATTGGGGTAAATTTATCAAACTCATCTCTTATACCAACTATAGAAGCAGTTGTAAGCTCCCTGATATGCGTATCTTTAATGCGTTTAAATCTAACCCATGAGTGTTCAGGTACAGAAATCTCTTCCATATCAATTGGTGAGTCTTTGTTATACAAAAATCTATCTAAGATATTTTCCATATCAGGACGAACACTGATAGCAGAAAGACGCTGAGCTGTTAGTTTTGATGGCATCAGCACAAAATCAGCTCCTAGCTTTTTCAGTTTATTAGCGTTTGAGTCATTATCAGTTGTTGTCATAATAAAATATTTTCTAGTTAGCTCAAGCTCTTTTTCATAAAGCCTAACAGAGGCAATTATTGCGATATTATCAGCGATATTTGAACTAAGTGTTATAGCTCCTTTTGCACTTGAAAGGTGAGATTTTAAAAGCGAACTCTCAGTATGCGGCTCTCCTTTTATATAGTAAGGATATTTATACTCAGCTGCAATCTCTTCAAAATTTTCACTATTATCAATCACAACAAAAGGTATGTGGTTTTCTCTAAATTGTTTTGAAAGCTCGATTGTGTAGGCGTTGTGGTAGCATATCACGAAGTGGTTTTTAAGCCTAGCAACTTTATAAATCATACTTTTTTCCTTTATGGCGGCTATAAGTTTTCCCCGCCTTAAAACTTCTATAACTATACCTATAGAAAAAGTAAAAATCCCAAAACCCAAAAACATAAAAAACACAGCAAACATTCGTCCAGAAGGAGTTATGTATGCAACTTCAGTATAACCAACAGTAGTTAGCGTCATTCCCGCTTGATAGAAAGCATCTAAAACTGAAAAATTGCTAAAAAATATAAATCCTAGTGTTCCTATCATCATAGCAAAAACAACTAGGATAAATGGTAATCTAAAGTGTCTTAATTGAGAATAAATTTCTAAATCAGCATCTATGTCTGGTTTTGAGATCTTAGTCCAGCCTAAAAATTTTCTTATTTTATCTGTGAAGGACATAGATTACCTCCACTTTTTGCCTTTTTACTTAGAATTTTTTTTCATAGTTCTTAGAGTTGAAGCAGCAACTTTAATCTTCATACTTGTACCATCTTCAAGTCTTACACGAACGGTTCTAAGATTTGGCATAAATCTTTTTTTAGTTTTGTTATTTGCGTGGCTTACACTATGTCCTACCATAGGGCCTTTGCCTGTAATATCACATCTTTTTGCCATTGTATTTCCTTTATAAATTTTAATCAAAGCTAGAATTATACCTAAAAAACTTCAAATTTTGCTTAAGAGAGATAAATTTTATAATTTTAGTAAAATTTATGTTTAAAGTGGTAGAATTTGGCAAAAAATTTCAAAGGTAAAATTTTATGTATGTAGCACCGAGCATTTTATCAGCAGATTTTGGAAATTTAGCAAGTGATGTAAAAGCTGTGTGTGAAGCGGGTGCTGACCTACTTCATATAGATGTGATGGATGGGCATTTTGTTCCAAATTTAACAATGGGGCCGATGATAGTACAAGCTGCTAAAAATGCAAGCTTAGTCCCGCTTGATATTCACTTAATGGTAGAAAATGTTAGCTTTTTTGTTGATTTATATCTTCCTCTTAAACCAAAATTTTTAAGCTTTCACATTGAAGAAGAAAAGCACCCCTTAAGAGTTATAGATCACATAAGAAAAAATGGCGTCTCTCCAGCTATCACGCTAAATCCTCATACCCCAATATCATCTTTAAAACACATCATAAATGAGGTTGATATGGTGCTTTTAATGAGTGTAAATCCTGGTTTTGGCGGTCAAAAATTTATGCCTTTGGTTTTAGAAAAAGCAAAGGAACTAAGAGAGCTGATATATAAAACAAATTCCGTTTGTATGATAGAAGTAGATGGCGGCGTAAATGGCTTAAATGTGCGAGATTTAGATGATGCTGGAGTTGATATCGTAGTGGCTGGAAGCTATATCTTCTCATCAAATGATTATAAAACCGCGATTAACTCTTTAAAGCTGTAAAATATATGCAAAAAGATTTAGAAAATTTAATAAATCTCCTAGCATCTAAAAGCATAAATTATTATGATTTTATCACAAAAGCTAAGCACATTAATGAAATTAACTCATTAATTGAGGTTAAAAGCTTTACTATGTGGCAAACACTAGGTCTTCCTATAATAAAACTTGATAATGGAAAAGTAACACTTAAAACTCGTGAGACTTCTATAGATGAGGCTATTTTTTGTGTTGTGGATATTGAGACAAGTGGTGGGATAAAAGATGGTCAAATCATTGAAATCGGGGCTGTTAAATTTCAAAATGGCAAAATTTTGGATAAATTCCAAAGCTTTGCAAAAGCAAAATCCATACCTGAAAATATAGTCGAACTTACAGGCATAACGCTTGATGATTTAAAAGATGCACCAGCTCTTTCAAGTGTGATCGAAAAATTTAAGATATTTTTAAGCGACTCAGTTTTTGTAGCTCACAATGCTAAATTTGACTACAACTTTATAAGTATAACCTCTAAAAATTTAGGACTTGGACCACTTCTAAACCGTGCAATATGCACTATAAATTTAGCCAGAAGAACCATATCAGCTGAAAAATACGGCCTAAGTTCTCTAAAAGAGCTTTTAGGCATAAATAACGCTCATCATAGAGCATTAAATGATGCTATAAGTGCGTGTGAAATTCTAAAAGTATGTCTTAAAAATTTGCCTTGGAATGTCCAAAGTGTTGAAGATTTAATAGAATTTAGCAAAAATGCAAAAACAGTAAAAATCATAACACCAAAAGGATAAAAATGCAAAATATCTTTGCAGCTATAAATTTAGATAATTTTGAACATAATTTTAAAATCATAAAATCCCTGCTTGATCCTAGCGTTAAATTTTGCGGGGTAGTAAAAGCTGATGCTTACGGACATGGAAGCGTTGTGATATCAAAATTTTATGAGAAATTAGGGGCTGATTATTTAGCAGTTGCTAGACTAAATGAAGCAGTTGAACTTAGAAAAAATGGCATAAATTTACCAGTTTTAATCCTTAGCTACTGTGATGATATAAATTTAGCTTTAAAATACGACATTGAAGTAGCTATTTTTAGCTTAGAAATGGCAAAAAAAGCAGATGAAATTTCAAAAAAAGAGCAAAAAAAACTGAAAATTCATATAGCCTTAGATACTGGAATGTCTCGTCTTGGGTTTGTTTTAGGCGATGAAAATGTAGTTTGTGATGAAATTTTAGCCATTTCAAAACTTAAAAATTTAGAAATAGTTGGAATTTTTACCCATTTTGCAACCGCTGATGAAGATAGTGATTTTTCATATATTCAAAGTAACAAATTTAGAAATTTAATAAATTTACTTGAAAAAAATTCACTTTTTATAAAAATAAAACATATATCAAACTCAGCTTCAACTATTAAATTTAAAAACGCACATTTTAATATGGTAAGAGTTGGTATATCAAGTTATGGATTTTTGCCATCGAGTGATTTTAAAAGCGATATAAATCTTCTTCCAGTAATGAGCCTAAAAGCAAAAATAATAAATATTAAAACCCTTCAAAAAGGCATTGGAATAAGCTATGGACTAACATATAAAACCAAAAAAGAAGAAAAAATCGCCACTATAAGTATCGGATACGCAGATGGATTTAGCAGAGCTCAAAAAGAACCAAAAGTCTTAATTAATGGTGTTTTGTGTGATGTTGTTGGTAGAATTTGTATGGATCAGTGCATGGTCCGAGTGCCTTTTGATATGA
The DNA here is from genome assembly GCF_013201645.1 of Campylobacter corcagiensis. Lineage (NCBI taxonomy): Bacteria > Pseudomonadati > Campylobacterota > Epsilonproteobacteria > Campylobacterales > Campylobacteraceae > Campylobacter > Campylobacter corcagiensis. Next base: position 1,096,349 of record NZ_CP053842.1, read on the forward strand.
AGGTAAACATAGGAGAGTATGCAACTATCTTTGATGAAAGCACCTTAACAGCTCAAGATGTGGCAGAAAGATATAACACTATAAGCTATGAAGTGCTTTGTTCTATAAGAAGACGAATCCCTAAAATTTACATAAAAGATGGAAAAATTATAAAAAGTGTGGATTATCTAAATTTAAACTAAATTCTTAAAAACTAGCATTTAAATCACTTATTTTTTTCAAAAAATCATCGTAAGCTTTTTTTGCTCTAATTTCAGGGTTTGATATTAAAAATTTAGTTGTGTTTTTATCATAATTTTCTTCCATTATATCGTTTGCAAGAAAAACTTTTATAGTTTTCTTGCCGTTTTCAAAAACTGGATTTACCCACAAAGGACTAGCATAAACATCAACTATTTGAGTGAAATTTTCATCTTTTGATACAACAATTTCATAAGCAACACTTTGTTCGCTTTGTATTTTTTTAATAGTTTCTAACCGTTGATTCGAAATAAAATTTCCACAAGAGTAAGCTATAAAGCCGTTTTGAACATCCCAAGAAATTTCTTGCGTAACATGAGGATGATTTCCAATTACAGCATTTACTCCAAAATTTATCATTTTTTTAGCTAAAATTTGCTGAGATTTGCTTGAAAAACTCTGATATTCCACGCCCCAATGTGGAAAAACCATGATAAAATCAGCCCCTAGTTTGCTCATTTTCTCAATATCTTTTTGAATTTGATCTTCATCTAAGAAATTTATAAACTTTTTCTCATTAAGGCTTATTGAATTTTCAAGCCCATTATATCCATACGAGTAGCTTAAGAGTGCAATTTTAACGCCTTTTACATCTAAAATTAACTCTTTTTGTTTTCCTGTGCCAAAGCTAAAAAGACCAGCATTTTTTATAGCCTCATTTGTACTAAAAATTCCATCAATTCCAGCATCCAAAGCGTGATTATTAGCCGTTGATAAAGCGTGAAATCCAGCATCTTTTAATGCCTTAAAAATTTCAGGCGGAGTGTTAAAAAGTGGATATCCTTTATAGGCTAAATTTGGATTAGAAGCACTTTCAAAGTTACCAACGACTAAATCTGCACTTTTTAAAAAATCTTTTATATTGCTAAACTGAGGTGAAAAATCATACCCTGCATTTATTTTTGCATAATCAATCTGCGGTTTATGCGTCATTATATCACCAACAACGATGATTTTAATGATACTTGCAAAACAAAAATTTATAAATAAAATTAAGCCTAAAAAGAGTCGCAAATTTTAAATCCTTAAAAATCAATAATAAAGCTTGTGTAAATTTTGCCAAAATACCAAAACTACACTTTTGAAATCAGATTATCTCTTTTTATGGCTTTAAACTTACTTAATCTATAATAACTTAAAAGTAGTTTAGATAACTTGTTTAAATTTAATTTTTTTAAACTTAATTTTTTTAAACTTATCTTAAACCACTTTATTAAATCTTTATAAGATTTCTATAATACCTTTATAATTATGATTTCATAAAGCCAAATCCTGTTTTTAGTGATCTTTTTATCCTCATATAATCAGCCCATGAAATAAAATCCACTTCATCAATTATCGTTTTATTTTTTAAGCAAAAAAGATAAAATTTACTATCCTTTTCAAATAAAGCGTGATTGTAAACTAAAAATTTATCGCTACTATTAATGTGAGCTGCAAAATTTTTCATAACTTTATTTAGTCTTTGATACTCATACTCAACCAAATTTAGCTCATCATCTCCAATGAAAATCGGCTTTGCCATAAAAACATCATTGCCGTCAAAGCACTCAAAAGTTTCAAAATCTTTTGCATCTTCATAGTAGCTTTGGATTTCACTTTTAAAGATAAATTTACTTACTAAATTCTGCTTTAAAGCAAAGTATTCATCTTTTCCTATCTTATTTATAAGCAGGTGTTCGTTTTGAAATGACAAAATAACTTCAACCTTCGCCTCCCTTAAAACATCGGTGTGTAGATCCATATCAGGCGATAGAACCTTTTGTGCTTCATCTATAAACAAACTTATCGGATTTAACTCTTTAAAAGCCTTTCTTTTTGCACTATTTTCTAAAACCCCACCCAGCAAAACACTCAAAATCGTATCATTAAAATTTGTGGTATTTATAACAACAATTTTGCCTTCATTTAGCATTTCAAAAATAGTTTTTTCATCTAATTGATTGATAAAATCATTATTTGCGTATCTATTAATGACAGATAGCATTGCTGGTAGATTTTTTTTGAAAACATACAAGGAATCATCATATTTTAATTTTTCATCATAAAATGATCTATTTTGTTCTAAAAAAGTATCGCTAATCTTTAGAAACTCTTTTAATGGATTATTTATGCTTACTAAAAAATTAACTCCAGCTTCATCAGTTGGTAAATCATTAGCATATTTCTTAAAATCACAAAAATTTATCGCATCTTTAAACTCTTTAATTTGCAAGCAAAAATCTTTAAAATTTTCAGCACTTGATAAAATGTTTGTTATCATTTTAAAATTTATCTCAGGCTTTGTAAATAAATCCAAACCTTGTTCTGTGAGTGTTTTGATGAGCCTTTCTTTAGAGTTTGAAACATCTAAAACGCTTTTTAGATACCCAGATGCAAATTTAGACCAAAATTCATTGCCATTACTTGTAAAGCACTTATCCTCTAAAAGTTTTACAAAAGTCTCTGTATTGCACTCATTTATTATATTGATGCTTTTACCCCAAGGCAAATTTATCATAACAACATCTTCTAATCTATTAAATTTTTTAGCTAAAAATTTAACCTTTTTATGCTCTTCACCTTTATAATCAAACATCAAAATACCGTGATTTTTAGAAATTCTATCTTCTAAAATAGGCATTATTGCTGATGAAGTTTTACCAGCTCCAGTAGCACCAATTATCATCGCATGAGTGTAATTAGGGGCTAAATTTATAGTTTTTTCTACTTTATTTGGGCAACTTTTCTCTGCTAAAAAACCAATGGTTCTCATTTTTTCTCCTTTAAGTTTAAATTTGCGAAAATTATGGCATAATTTCAAAAGCTTAATTGTCGCATTTTGAAGTTTTGCTATCAAATGTCGATCATTGGGCAGTAAAAAAATAATTTTAAAGGATTTTTCATGGAAGAAAAGTTACTAAAAGAGGAAAAAATAGTAGAAATGCTAAGCTATTGTATGTATTACTATCCAATGTATGATATAAAAAATGATGAGTTAGAGCTTTATGAATGGTTTAGTAGAACATGGCTTTATAATGTTTTTAAGATCTCCTCAGAGGGAATTTTAGAATACTATAAAGATAAAGGAAATTTTGACGCTAAAGAATGCAAAGAACTTGCCAAAAAAACAAAGCCTCTAAAGGAGTATTTTATGGCTCCAAGAGAGCTTACTAGGAAGTTTTTTCAAAATCCAATAAATTTTGCAAAGAGTAAAATTGAGTTAGATGATGTAGAAAATTTAGATGAAAATGGCAAAGTTTTTAGAACAAAAGAGACATATTTTAGAAGAGGGTTTAACGATGTTTTCCACTATTTGCTAGATACGGATATATCACAGACAAATGCAAACTATAAAATTTTAGAAAAGTTAAAGAAAATGAAAAATATAGAAGATTCTCAAAAACTAATCTCTGAAGAGTTTGAAAAGATACAAACTGAGCTTATTGAAAATTTATGTTTTTTATATCTTTTAAGAGAAGTTGATGATAAAGATAGAAAAACAATCAAACATAACTACATCTTAACACCAATTCCAGAGATAAAAAGCCTTATATCACAGATAAAAAATGATAGCCTAAATCCACTCTTATTAAAAGATATAAGTCAAATTTTAGTTAGAATTCCATTTGATACTTTTAATAAAATCAATGGGAATGATATACTTTATCTATATGATCAAATTAATGCTGGAAAAATTGTAAAATTTTACGAATTTAATGATATTGTAAATAGCGATGTCCAAGCTGATATTAGTGAAATAAAACAAATTTTTAAACAAAAAACACCACAAGTTCCAACTATAAATCTCTCTATGCTAGAAAATAATCAATTCGATGCTAAAAATATCAAAATTTTAGCTTTAATCATCAACAAAAATTCTATTTCTATAATGGATAAAAATTCTATTTACAAAGTAAGCGGTAGGATTTTTAGCATTTTTGAAAATAAATTTTTCCTAGAAAAAAAGGCTTTTATAAAAAGCGATGATTTTTTGCTTTGTTATACGCGTGAGTTTTTAAATCTTTTTGATGATTTTAGCACTCTTTTTTTTACAAATTTACCAAATGGCGTAAGGTTGGATTTAAGATATTTTGTAAGGAGTAATTTTTATAAGGATGAAAAAACTGATGCATCACCAAAAGATACTGATATTTTTGAAAGATATAAAGATGATATGAAAAATGTTTTTGAAAAAAGCTTAGAAATAGCTCAAAAAAATATAGATGAGGCGTGCGAGTATCTATATAGTAATATTTTAAATATAATTAATGAATTAAATGCTTTTGGAGTTGAGAAATTTAAACTTTATAAGTTTTCATACCTAAAAAGAGATAGTCAAAATAGTATAAATTTTAGTAATTTTAACGAGTTTGAAAACTACGCAAAATACGCTTTTGATACCATTATCTCAGCTATAAATTTCACAAAAGAGATGAAAAGTAAAATAGACTTAAAACAAATTTTAATATCTAGTATGATTGATTTTATTGGTGAAAAAATTTAATAAATTTACCCGAAGAGAATAGAGGTAAAACGCCTATGCGTAGTATTTTTTAATTATCAAACAAAGTTATTAAATAATCCCTGCCTTCAAATTCCACATTTTTAACTCTAACTCCATAAAGTTTTGTTAAATTTAAAGAACTTAAAACGCTTTTTGATTTGCCAAATTTATAGCTTAAATCATCATATAAAATAAGCGTTTTATCAGCTACTGCGTGAGCGTGATCTGGATTATGAGTAGTAAAAATAATGCTAATTTTAAGATCATTTTTTAAGCTTTTAATTAAATTTAAAACTCTGTTTTGATTTTTAAGATCCATCGCACTAAATGGCTCATCAAGTATTAGAGTTTTACTTTTTGAAACGATCGTCCTAGCAAGTAAAACAAGCTGTTTTTGCCCACCTGATAAGGTGTGATAAAAGCGGTCTTTAAGATGAGAAATTCCTAAAATTTCAAGTGCGTTTATGCTTTTTTCATAGTCATATTTTGATGGTACTTTAAAAAGTGAAATTTCTTTAACAAGTCCCATTAAAACAATATCAATCACGCGGTAATTAAAATTTAAGTTTAAATTTTGACTAAGATATGAAAAACTTTGATTTATAAAAATTTGCCCTACTTTTGGCTTTAAAATGCCTATTAAATTATACAAAAGTGTGCTTTTTCCTTGTCCATTTAGCCCTAAAATCGCAACTATTTCATTTTCGCCGACGCTAAAATTTAGATCCTTAAAACAAAACTCATCTTTTTTATAATAAAAACCTAAATTTAAAGCCTCAATTAGCACTTTTATAACTCCTTTTTAGCAAATATGCAAAAATTGGAGCACCAACAAGAGCTGAAATTATGCCTATTGGGATCTCGCTTTGTGATAAAGTCCTAGCTAAATTATCAACCAAAAGCATAAAAATCATCCCTATTAAAAATGCTGATGGAATGCTTTTTAGATGATTTACTCCACTTAGAAGTCTAGCCATGTGTGGAACGATAAGCCCTACCCAACCGATATTTCCGCTGATACTTACCTGCGTTGCTATAAACAAAGTTGTAAGAGTTAGTATAAATATTCTTAAAAAATTCAGATTAACTTTTAAAGCTTTTAAATCTTTTTCATCTAAACTTAAAAGGTTAAATCGCCACCGCATCAAAATCAACATAGCAATGCAAGGAGTTCCTATAATTAATAAAATTTTAAGCTCGTCATATCCAGATGCCACAAAGCTTCCCATTAGCCAAAATACGATGTTTGGAAGCACTTCTTCACTGTCTGCTAGATACTGCGTTAGGCTGATTAATGCTCCAAAAAAGCCATTTATGATAATTCCAGCTAAAATAAAAGTATAAATTGATGAATTTCTTACAAAACTTGCGATATAAAAAAGTAAAAATAACCCTAAAATCCCAAATCCAAACGCACAACAAATTAGCCAAAAGCCACTAAATCCATATAAAATTGCCAAACACCCACCAAATGATGCTGCTGTGCTAACGCCTATGATTTTTGGATCGACTAAGATATTTTTAAAAAGCCCTTGCAAGCAAATCCCACAAAGCCCTAAAATCCCACCACAAAAGCTAGAAATCAAAACTCTTGGAAGTCTAATATCTAAAATAACGCTTTTTAATGTGTTATCGCTTTCAAAAAGGGCTTTAAAAATTTCGCTAAAACTAGCATCGATTTGACCTAATTTTAGCGAGTAAAGCCCAAAAATCAGCCATAAAATAGATAAAAACGCAACTTTTAGCAAAAAACTGCCTTAATATCTTAAATCTTTACCAAATTTATTTGCCGTCGTAATCAAACTCATAAAATTTTTTATAATACTCTTTTACTTTTTTATCTAAATCAAACTCTTTAAAAACTTCTGGATAAAGCTTTTTAGCCACCCAAAACTCGCCTATACTCATCGCCTCTGGTGTTGGATAACCCCACGCTTTTGCGTATTCTGGCATTAGATAAACTTTATCATTTTTAATTGCACCTAAATTTTGTAAAAACTTATCATTTTTTAACTCATCTACGACATTTTTATATCTTGCTTGAACAAAAATCACATCTGGATTCCACGCGATGATTTGTTCTGGTGAGACTTGCTTATAACCTTTAATGTCCTTTGCAGCGACATTTTCGCCACCTGCTCTTTTAAAAATTATACTTGTATATTTTCCACTACCATAAGTTTGATAGTTTGGATTTGCCATGTAGAGTCTGGTTTTATCTTTAATATTTTTAGTGTAGGTTTTTAGCTCATTTTGTGAGTTTTTGATATACTCAACCAACTCATTTGCCCTTTCCTTAGCACCTGAAATCTCTCCAAGAAGTAAAATTCCCTCATAAAGTCCGTTATCATATGAGTACTCATCGTCAAACTCAGGATTTACGCTCTCTTTTCCAGCAACGCTATCTTTAAAAAAGCTCATCACAACAACAGGAACTTTGAGATCTTCAAGCTTTTTAATATAGCTTTTATCGAGATAATTTGTCGTTATTACAACATCTGGATTTAGCTTTAAAATGCTTTCAAAATTTATGGTTTTTAAATCCCCTGGAGTTGGAAGATTTTCAATGCCATTAAATAGCCTTTTATACTCACTTCCAAGGCGTTTTTCCCAACTTTGCAAAACCCCAACGATTTTTTCCTCCACGCCAAGCTGGACTAAAACATTTAAACTTTGGTGCTGCAAAACGACGATTTTATCAACATTATCAGGTAAATTTACCTCTCTACCGAGTTGATCTTTTATAACATTTGCGTATGTAAAAGTTACAAATAGCAGCAAAATAGATAAAATTCTTTTCATTTTATCTCCTTTATTTTAGTAAAATATAAGAATTATAATGAAGTTTTAATTAATTTATAATAAAATTTAAGATAGTTTTTAAGCTTTAAGAGATAGCTAAGTCTAGCTTATTATAACGCTATAAATTTTTTAAAATTTCAGCCCCACTTTGTAGGATTTCTCTTCCTTTAAAGTGCTTTTTAACAAATTCTTTTATGTTAAAGTAAAATTCTAAATTCTTACTATAATCACCCAAATCAAGCCACTCTCTAGCTTCGAAATAGCTCTCAAATTCATATCCTAAAAAGCCTAAAATTTTAAGAGCATCTGTGCTAACTGGCATGATATCTCGCTTCGAAACTAGCAAAGCTATCAAATCAGCACTCTCAAGTCCAACGCCTTTTATACTATAAAGCCACTCCATATCTAAATTTTTAGTAAAGCTCTCAAATTTTCCAAAGTTTTTTAAAATTTCACTAGATAAATTTAACAATGTTTTAGCCTTAGTTTTATAAAATCCACTCGGCTTTATAAGCTCTTCTAAACTATTTTGATCTATGTTAACTAAATTTTCAAATTCTAAAATTCCACCACTTTTTAAAGACTCCATCCCTTTTATAGATTTTTCAAATTTTGTATTATTTGAAACAATTACAAACAAAAACCACTCAAATTCAGTAAAATTTGGTAAAAAAATCTCACTTTTTATTAACTCAAACAGCTCTTTAGCGTTCAATGTAGCCCCTTGTTATAATCTCTTGGTCGTCTATGACTTTTACCTTAAAAACATCACTAGACTTGCCATCTAAAACCTCTACAATTATCATTTGGAAAATTTTTTTATATGTGTTGTTTACTTTAAAAGATTGTTTTAGTCCACTTTTAAATCCAGCCACAGAGATATCACCATCCATTCCTATAACGCCCTGCCTAGCTCCTACAAGTCCAGCATCGCTTACATAAGATGTACCCAACTCTATCTTTAAATCATCAGTTCCAACATGAGTGTGAGTTCCAAAAATCGCTGAAACTTTGCCTTTGAATTCCCACATATAAGCCATTTTTTCACTTGTCATTTGACCATGAAAATCAATTAAGATATTTTTGCTTTTACATAGCTTTAAAGCCTCATTTGTTACTAAAAAAGCATTTTTAGCGATGTTTGATCCCATTATTCCTAGCATATTTATAATGCTTAAATTTTCGCCATTTTTTTCTAAATTTAAAACACCGCTTCCTGGTGCGTCATAATGGTTAAATGGCCTAATTATTGGCATTTTTTCCATAAGTGGAATTATATCTTTTTTATCAAAGCTATGATTTCCACCAGTTATACCATCCACTCCATAATCAAAAATTTCCAAAGCATTTGTAGAACTTAATCCAAAACCTCCACTTGCATTTTCACAATTTGCCACTACAAAATCAAGCTGAAATTTATCTTTATAAACCTTAACATATTGCTCTAGCATCTGTCTACCTGGGCGACCAACTACATCACCTATAAAACCAAATCTCAAAACTCATCCTTATAACGCTCATAAAACTGCCGTGCTATCCTACCGCTTCTACTAGCTCTAAGCATCGCATACTGCCTAGCTTTAATATGAAGTAGTTCTTTATCCCCTTTAAAGTCCTTAAAATACTCATCTACTATAGAAAGATACTCATTAAAACTTCCCTCATAAAAGCTTATCCAAAGCCCAAATCGCTCACTTAATGAAAGCTTTTCATCAATTTCTTCTCTAGCATGAATGGCATTATCTTCTAAGCTTTCAGTTACTAAGTGGCGTCTGTTTGATGTAGCATAAAGTACTGCATTTCGTGGTGGTTTTTCTATACTTCCTTCAAGCAGTGGTTTTAGGAATTTATAACTTCTATCGCCACTATCAAAGCTTAAATCATCACAAAATATAATAAATTTATACTCTTTTAAGGGGCGAATTTTATCTAAAATTTCAGGTAAATTCTCTAAGTCATTAACACCTATTTCTATAATGCGAAGATTTCTATCAACAAATTTGGTAAAAACAGCCTTTACAAGACTTGATTTGCCACAACCTTTATGTCCCCACAAAAGTGCGTGGTTAAAGCCTTTTCCTTCTATAAAATTTAGCGTGTTATTAACTAACTGGCTTTTTTGTTTTTCTAAACCAACAAGAGAGTTAATATCTACATAATCCACATCAATCACGCCTTTTAAGCCATCTTTTCGCCAAATTGCTGCGTTAAATTCGCTCCATTTTATCACTTTTTGCTCCTTAAAAACTCCAAAATCGTTGCTAAAATATCATCGTCATCTTTGCTTCTTGATTTTAGCAAAACTTTTTCGCCACCATCTTTTACTAAGCTTATATTCATCTCAAAATTTGAGATGAGTTTAAATCCTGCTTTAATAGCTAAAACTCTTATTATCATAAGATCTAAAAACTGTTTAGTATATCTATCAAGTTTTCCAAACCTATCTTCCATCTCGCTTGAAATTTGATAAATTTCACTTGCCTCATCAGCCTTACTAAGACGCCTATAAAGATCAAGCCTAAGCCTATCTTCTCTTATATAATCACTATTTATAAACGCTGTAACATTTAGCTTCATATCCACAATTTTAACCGCTTCTTCCTTGCCTTTACTAAGAAGTGAGTTTATAGCCTCTTCAAGCATTCTAAGATAAAGTGAGTAGCCAATAGCCTCTATATGCCCGCTTTGAGCCTCACCTACTAAATTTCCACCACCTCTAATCTCTAAATCATGATAAGCTAAAACTGAACCCGATCCTAAAAATGAGTTGCTCTCAAGTGCAACAAGACGCTTTATAGCATCCTTACTTAGGGCGTTTTTATCTTCAACAAAAAAGTAACAATACCCCTGTCTTGAACCTCTACCAACCCTGCCACGAAGCTGGTGCAAATCAGCTATACCAAAACGCTGGCTAGAATCAATTAAAATGGTATTTACATTTGGCATATGTATGCCACTCTCAACGATACTTGTACAAAGTAGTAGATCATACTCACCACTCATAAATTTTACCAACTCTTCTTCGGTTGTTTTTTCATCAATCTTTGAGTGGAGTGTAAGAATCTTTAAATTTGGTAAAATTTCTAAAATTTCTTTTTTAGCCGAGCTCATACTTGCGATATGATTATGGACATAAAAGACCTGCCCACCTCTTCTTAGCTCCCTAGTAATGGCTTCTTTAACTATTTTTGGATCCCACTCTTTTACACTTGTTCTAACATCTTCACGCTCTTTTGGTGGAGTTGTAAGCGTTGAGTAGCTTTTTATGCTACTAAGTGCCATATTTAAACTTCTTGGTATTGGCGTAGCACTCATACTTAAAATGTGAGAATTTGCTGATATCTCTTTTAGTTTTTCTTTCTGTTTAACACCAAATTTATGCTCTTCATCGATTATAACAAGCCCAACATTTTCAGCACTTAAATTTAAAAGTGCGTGAGTGCCTACACAAACTAAAGGCGTTTTTTTTAAAAGCTCGGTTTTAAGTGCATTTTTAGCCTGAGTAGTTGTAAATCTATCATATCTATAAACAGGAATATCATACCCTCTAAAGCGTTCATTTAAGGTTGTGAAGTGTTGAGATGAAAGAAGAGTGGTTGGTACAAAAAATAGCACTTGATAGCCACACTTTACAGCCCAAAAAATAGCATTCATCGCAACTTCAGTCTTGCCAAATCCAACATCGCCACTTAAAAGACGCTCCATTACTTTGCCACTTTTTAAATCATCTCTTATATCATTTATCGCTTTTACTTGATCATCAGTAAATTCAAATCCAGCAGAACTTACAAATTTAGCATAATCCTCACCGTTATAGTAAATTTCTTTACCCTTTATAAGTGAGCGTTTAGCAGCAAGATTTATAATCTCATTTGCAATAGCAAATAGCTTAACTCTAACTTTTTCTTTTATCTTAGCAAAGCTACCTTTTCCTAGCTTATCTAAGCTTGCTACTCCACCACTTGCTATATAGCGATCTATCACGCTTAAATTTTCAACAGGAAGTAAAAGCTTATCTCCACCAAGGTATAAAAGCGTTACAAATTCCCTTTGGCTACCTAAAACTTTAACCTTTTCAAGTCCTAAAAATTTACCTATACCATACTCTTCATGAACTACATAATCGCCCTCTTTTAGCTCATCTATGATGATATTTGGGCGTTTTTTACGCTTTTTAGGCAGGGTTTTATTTAAAGAGATGATAAGTTCTTTGGAACTTATTAAATTTACAATAAGTTCGCTTGTAATAAGCTCTAAATTTTCTTTGTTTTCTAAGCCATAACTTCTAAAAATACTCTCATTTCTAGCTAAAATTTTAATATTTTTTTCGCTGTGAAAACTAAGAAGTTCTGGAGTAAAAGTTACTTCTAAATCGCGGTAAATTTTTGGCTCATCTAAAACCTCTAAACTCTCATCAAATGCGAAAGTTGAAATACTTGAATACTCACTTAAATAATCTATAAAATCATCTATAACCCAAAACCCAAGAGTTGTCATATCGGCTAAAAGCGAGGAGCTCTCAAAGCCCTCTACTTTACGAAGTGTATCATCATGCTCTTTTTTTGATAAAGCTGCGATAAATGGCGTGATATTGATGCTTTCAAGCTCATCAGAGCTACTTAGCTGAGTGCTTGTGTCAAATTCTTTAATGCTTTCAATCTCATCAAATTCAAGCAAAATTCTAAAAGCACTTTGGCTATTTACAGGAAAAATATCAATAATATCGCCCCTAAAACTTGCCTCACCTTGCATCTCTACGATATCAACTATCTCATATCCAAAGCGTAAAATCTCATCTTTTAACTCATTTAAATCTATCTTATCGCCAAAATTTAAACTCTTAGTTGCTAAGTGCTTTTTAGTAGGAAGTTTGTGTTTTATGGTTCTATATGGAGATATAAGAATTTTTTTTCTACTTTTTGAAGCGTGAAAACCGGCTAGTTCTTTACTTATACCAACCAATTCATCATAATAACTTCTTAAATCCTCACCATATTCTGCCCTAAAATCAGGCAAAACAAAGGTCTCAAAACCTAAAAATTTAGTCACATTTTGACAAATATCTGCTTGTTTATCATTTTCGCATATTAAGATATCTCTTGAGTTTTTTAAAAAAAACTCATAAACTTTTGCTTGCATGTACTACCTTATTAAAAATCCTCAATTGCTTTAGCAGTGGCATTCCAAGGCACTTTTCTCTCTTTATAAAAAAGCCCTGTTTGCTCCATAAAATTTATAGGATCTAAGCTATGATCTAAAAACCTTACTTCGTAATGAAGATGTGGGCCTGTGCTAAGTCCGGTATTGCCCGTATAGCCGATAAGATCGCCTTTTTTTACCCACTGACCCATGCGAACAACATCTACATTTTCCATATGGGCATATCGTGTCTCAAAGCCAAAGTTGTGAGCTATACTTACAAGTTTGCCATAACCTGTACCAGAATCTCCACTAAATTTAACAAAACCATCAGCCGTAGCATAAGCTGGAGTGCCAACACTTGCTCTTAAATCAATGCCGTGATGAAGCCTTTTAACACGGCTTACTGGGTGAATCCGCTCACCATAACTATCAGTAACTCCTCTATTTTGTACAGGCCAACCACTTGGTATAACTTTTTTAAATTTAAGGCTTAAATTTGAGCTTAAATTCAGACTTCCATTTTGTTTTTGCTCTTTTAAATTTGTCTCTTGAAGAGCTGCCATAAGCTCTAAGTTACTAAGCTCTTCACCGCTTTTATCAAGCTCTTTTGTTAAATCATTTCTTGCTTTTAAGAGCTCTTCATTTGAGTTTCTAAGCTCTAAATTTTGAGCATAAATTTTTTGAAGTATATCTTCTAGATCACTATTTTTAAGTTTTAAACTCAAATTTGAAAGCAAAAGTAGTAAAAAAATAGAGACTAAAAAAACAGCTCCAAGCAGTAAATTTCGCCTAAAATTTGGAGAAAACTCATACTTTTTATTGCCACTACTGTCAGTTATGCTAACATAGGTTTTCATTTTTTAAAAACTCCTCCACTAGCATAAATGAACCAAAAACTAAGAAATTTTCATCACTATTTAAAGAGCTAAATTTTGAGCATTTTATACCCAAATTCTCACACACATTAAAAATATCATCAGTTGCAAGCTCTCTAAATTCGCTTTTGTAACAGTAAATTTTAACCTCTTTTATAATAGGCTTTAAAATGGCTAAAATTTTAGTGTAATTTTTATCTTTAAAAGCGTTGTAAATAAGTGTTATTTTTTTACCTTTAAACTCTTCTAAAACTGCTCTTGCTGCATCTTCATTATGCCCTACATCAACGGTTAAATTTGGTAAAATTTGCTCTTGTCTACCTCTTAAATTTAGCTTACCAAGACCGCTTAAATTTAGCTCTAAATTTAGAGATTTTACAGCAGCACAAGCTAAGGTTAAATTTGATATAAGAAATTTTGGAAGAGTAAAAGTTCTTAAATACTTTGAAATTTTCTCTTTATCAAGAGTGGTTAAATTCTCACTTGCTAAGCTTAAATTTGCACCCTTTTTAACGGCTATATCTTTTGCGATATTAATTGAAATTTCATTCATATCATCATTTAAAATAGCAGTCTTACTCATGGCATTTAGCTTAGTTTTGCTTATTTTTTCTATACTATCACCTAAAATTTCAGTGTGATCTAGCGAGATTGGGGTAAAAAGAGATAAAATTTTAGGAAATGAATTTGTGCTATCATACTCACCACCCATGCCAGCTTCAAAGATAGCATAATCACAGTTTTGAAATAAAATAGCCGCTAATAAAGTAGCATACTCAAAGTAACTAAGAGAGTCTTTAAACTCTAAAGCAAGCAAGTTTTGTAAAATTTGGTGAGCATTTTCTAGCTCATCATTACTCACAATATCTCCGTTTTTATAAAATCTTTCTCTAAATTCAAAAATATGCGGGCTTGTAAAGTGTCCAACGCTAAAGCCATTTAACTCTAAAATTTGAGCTAAAAAGCGCCCTGTTGAGCCTTTACCATTTGTGCCAACTATGTGGATAATAGGTGGTATTTTAAGAGCGTCTTTAATGCTATTATAAGCTTTTGGAAAACGCTCAAAGTCGATTTTTTTATAAAAAATGGGTTTGTTTTTTAGATACTCACTTAATTTCAGTTTTATATCCTTGCACAGCTAAAGCTGCTATAAACTCATCAAAAGCTTGAGTTGAAGCGTTTTGAATAGCATCATATCTTTCTTGATCGCTAATAACTGAACTCGTATCACGGCTACTTTTTACCAACCTTGTAACTCTAAAATCATGATCGCCGCTGCTACTTATATTTAAAATTCTACCATCTTTTAGTTCTGTTTTAAAATTTAGATTTAAATTTGCTCTATAAGATGTGATATAGCCAAATTTATCATAAGTTAAAGCTGAAAAATCAAGCGATGAAATACTTACAAATATCTTTGTATCTGCATTTTCTTTACTGCTAAGAGCTCTGTGAAGGCGGTTAACAACGCCTTCTCTAACAGCATCTTTTATCGCTACAGTATTTTGCGGGTCTGTTTTACTCATAGCAACATCAACAAAAACACTTCTACCCAAAACGCTCTCAGTTACTCTAGCAATTGGCGAGTATCCACAACCTATAATAAAAATAGCAAAGATTGCTGTTAGAATTAGCTTTCTCATTTTATCACCAGATTTATAAGCTTATCTTTTACATAGATCTCTTTT
Organism: Campylobacter corcagiensis; assembly: GCF_013201645.1. Taxonomy (NCBI): domain Bacteria; kingdom Pseudomonadati; phylum Campylobacterota; class Epsilonproteobacteria; order Campylobacterales; family Campylobacteraceae; genus Campylobacter; species Campylobacter corcagiensis. Next base: position 1,111,582 of record NZ_CP053842.1, read on the forward strand.
ATAATCTCTTTGCCATCTAGCCACTTAGCTACTGCATCTTTTCCAGCGGTTAAAATTTGATCTTTGCTTAAATTTGTATCAACTTCTATCTCAGCTCTTTTTTTACCATTAACAGTTACTGCTAAATTTATACTATCTTTTACAAAAACCTCATCAAGTACTTTTATATCTTTAAAATTTTCTCTATTAAAAAGTTTTTGACTTAGCTCATTTGCAATATGTGGAATAATAGGCTCAAGCAGATTTAGTATAATCCAAAAACCCTCAGTTAGCACATCTTTATTATATTGAGCATTTAGGGCATTTAGTGCTTCCATGCACCCTGCAATAAGAGTGTTAAAGGTAAAAGTTTTAGTATAAACATCATTTGCTCTAACTAAAGCTTCATATACCTTAAGCCTTGCATACTTCTCATCCTTAGTTAAACCAGCATGATTTATAATAGGAATAGTGTTGGTTTTATAGGCATTTTCACTTCTGTCAAAAAGACGGTTTATAAATTTATAAGCTCCCTCAACTGCACTATCATTCCACTCAAGCTCTTTCATAGGCGGTGCAGCAAACAGAATAAAAAGCCTAGCTGTATCAGCACCAAAACTGCTTATAAGTTCATCAGGATCGACGGTGTTGCCTTTGCTTTTACTCATTTTTGCACCATCTTTTAAAACCATACCTTGAGTTAGTAAATTTTTAAATGGCTCACTATCTCTTAAATAACCTAAATCTCTTAATGCTTTTTGAAAAAACCTAGCATATAAAAGGTGTAAAATAGCATGTTCAATACCACCAATGTATTGATCAACACTCATCCAGTAATTAACACTTTTTTCATCAAAAGCAGTTTTGTCCCATGTTTTCTCATCACTTGCAAACCTAGCAAAATACCAACTACTTTGGAAAAATGTATCTAAAGTATCACTCTCTCTTCTTGCCACCTTGCCGCATTTTGGACAAACACAACGCTTCCAAGTTGGATGTTTATCTAACGGGTTACCTTCACCTGTAATTTCAATATCTTCAGGCAAAGTTACAGGCAAGTTTTCTAAACTTTCAGGAACTAATCCACAATCGTTACAATAAATCATTGGAATTGGTGCTCCCCAATATCTTTGACGGCTTACCCCCCAATCTCTAAGTCTATAGTTTGTAACTTTTTTACCTATGCCCATCTCTTCAAATTTAGAAGTGATTTTCTCTTTTGCCACTACATTATCAAGTCCGCTACATTCTCCTGAATTTATAAGCTCTCCACCGCTTTGTATATCTAAAAATTCGCCATTATAAGGGCTATTATCGCCTTTTAATTTAATGCTTTGTTTAATATCAAGATTAAATTTACTAGCAAATTCATGATCTCTTTCATCATGAGCAGGCACAGCCATAACAGCGCCATCTCCATACTCTACAAGAACAAAATTTGCAAGCCAAACTGGAATTTTTTTATTTGTTAATGGATGTATTACATAAAGTCCTAAAAATACTCCATCTTTATCACTTTCTTGTCTCTCTCTTGGGCTTTGATTTAAAATTTCTCTAACTTTATCTTCGGTTTTAGGATCAAGCAATTCTTTATCAAGAAGCTTTTTTACTACGCTGTGTTCTGGCGCTAAAGCTGTATAGCTCATACCATAAATAGTATCAGGTCTAGTTGTAAAAACCTTAAATCCAGGTATTCCATCAAGCTTTTCTTTGCTTTCATCATCAAATTTAAAGCTAAACTCTAGTCCATCACTTCTTCCTATCCAGTTTTCTTGCATGGTTATAACTTGTGAAGGCCAACTATCTTTTAGCCCCTCTAAATCATCTAAAAGTTCATTCGCGTATTTAGTAATCCTTAGATAGTATCCTGGCATATCTTTTTGTACGACCTCATGTCCACATCTCCAGCACTTACCATCTTCAACTTGTTCGTTTGCTAAAACGGTTTGATCATTTTCACACCAGTTTACAATGGCACTTTTTCTATATATAAGCCCAGCTTCATACATTTTTATAAAAAACTCTTGTTCCCACTTAGTATAAAGTGGATCAGAAGTGGCTAACATACGCCTTTTAGAAAAAGATAGCCCTAAACTATCAAGCTCTTTTACCATATACTCTATATTTTCATAAGTCCATTTTTTAGGATGAATTTTATGCTTTATAGCGGCATTTTCTGCTGGCATACCAAAGCTATCAAAGCCTATTGGATGAAGGACATTGTAGCCATTTTTACGGTAATACCTAGCCATTGCATCACCTATAGTATAGTTTCTAACATGCCCCATGTGAATTCTACCACTTGGGTATGGAAACATACTAAGGATATATTTTTTAGGTAAAGTATAATCATCAAGTGGCTCAAATTCTTGTTTTTCTTGCCAAATTTTTTGCCATTTTGCTTCAATCTCTTTTGGGTTATACGACATTTCTTCTCCTAAAATTCATCTTTATATTTTGCAGCTTCAACTATGGTTAAAACTATTGAAAAAAGGTTACATAAAAATGCACCTATCATAAGCGAATACATAATATCAGTCTTTTCTGGGTAAACAATATATATAATAAAAGCTGGTATTAAATGCATATCAGCTACAACTGAACTAGTAAAAAGTTCAGTTGATAAGACATTTCTAACTCCTACTTTTAGCAAAGTTGAGATCAAATTTATACTAGCAGCTACAAAAAGAGCAATAGCTGATGGTGCATAAAAATACCCAGCTATAGTAGTAAAACTCATAAGAGTAAAAAATATATGAACTACTCTACCCCAGTTCACACTATACCCTTTTCATACATTGCTCGCATCTTCTCTTTCTCTTTTTTAAGACGCTTTTTCTCAGCTAAGTCTGCTCTATAGTGCTCTATACTAAATCTTAACCAAATAAGAGCTTGTGCTGCTATGAAAACCGAACTAAATGTTCCAACAACAACTCCAACAACCATAATTGATGAGAAATCATGAATCATATCTCCACCATAGAAAAATAGCACAAATACCGCAATAAGTGTAGTTAGCGAAGTAAGTATGGTTCTTGAGAGAGTTCTTGAAACAGCTTCGTTAATAACAGCTGTGAGTTTGTTTTCTTTACTTTCTTGAACCCCTTCTCTAACCCTATCAAAAACAATAATAGTATCATTTAACGAGTATCCAATAACCGTCAGTATTGCTGCTAAAGTATCCAAATTCACATCTATTTGCATTAAAGATATAAAACCCATAGTTATTATAACATCGTGAATTTCAGAAGCAATCGCAGCCAAAGCAAATCTCCACTCAAACCTAACTGCTATATATATTAAAATTCCAGCCAAAGATACTATTATAGCCATAAGACCGCTTTTTTTAAGCTCTTCTCCTACCTTTGGACCAACAACATCAACTTTTCTAACTTCGAAATTTCCACTACCATCTAAAATTTCAGCTATACCAGCTCCAACATCGCTCCCCAAAGACTCATTTGAGCTTGAGTATCTTATAGTAACCTCTTCATTGCTTCCAAATTCAGTTACGCTAGCACCTTCAATGCCTGCTTTATCAAGCCTTTTTCTTATATCATCAAGTGGAGCAGCTTTATCATACTTAACTTGAATAAGTGTTCCACCTGAAAAATCTATACCAAATTTAAGTCCCCAAGTAGATAAAAGTACGATTGAACCAACAAATAAAATAGCAGAAATAGCTAAAAACAGGTGCCTAACGCCCATGAAATCATAAATTTTGCCTTTATCAAATATCTGCATTATTTGCTCCCTTCTAACTTATAGCCAAACCAAAGTTTTGCATTTTTACTCTTTTCTATATTAGGTGTTAAAAAGTCAAAAATTCCGTGTGTTCCTACTATTGCTGTTATCATAGAAGCGATAATTCCTATACCCATAGTTACAGCAAATCCCTTAACAGGACCTGTTCCATACGCATACAAGGCAACTGAAGTTATAAGACTTGTAAGGTTTGAGTCAATAATCGCACTCATTGCATTTTCATAACCTTTTTTAATGCTCACCCTAACAGAATTTCCCTGCCTTAAAGCCTCTCTAATACGCTCATTTATGATAACATTTGCATCTACTGCCATTCCAACTGTTAGGACTATTCCAGCCATTCCAGGAAGAGTTAGGGTCGCTCCAAATAGCGCCATAATAGCAACCAAAAATAAAATATTTATAATAAGAGCAATATTAGCTATGATTCCAGCAAGACCGTAATAAACCATCATAAATATAATAACCAAAGCTCCAGCTAAAAAAAGCGCAAATGTACTTTGTGCAATACTTTCAGCTCCTAGGCTTGGTCCTATACTTCTTTCTTCACCTAAAACAACAGGAGCCAAAAGTGCCCCACTTCTTAAAGCAATAGCAACGTCATGAGCCTCTTGTGGAGTAAAACCACCACTTATTTGTCCACTACCACCACCAATTCTTTCGTTGATATTAGGTGCAGAATAGACCTTATTATCAAGAACAATAGCTAGTCTTTCACCAACATTTGCCCCAGTAAAATCACCAAATATCGCAGCTCCTTCAGAATTTAAAGTAAAGTTGATGATTGGCTGATTATTATTTGGATCAAAAGCAACTCTTGCATCAACTATCATATTTCCATCTAAAACTGGAATTTGATTTATTGCGTATTTATATCCTTCTACTTTTGCATCTTCAAGCAAAATATCGCCATATTTAGCAGCCTCTGCATCACTCATGCTTTGAGCTCTATCTTGTCTTTTGCTATCAACTGCCATAAGTTGAAGGTGTGCTGATGAGCCTATAAGATCTTTTGCTCTTTGCTTATCTTCAGCACTTTTTACTCCTGGAATTTCAACTAAAATGTCCTCTTTTCCCTGCCTTGCAACAGTTGGTTCACTTAATCCAAACTGATCAATTCTATTTCTAATAGTCTCAACAGCCTGATCTATAGCGTACTCTTTAGTTGCGGCTGCTTCAGATTCAGTTAGAGAAACTATCCAAGTGTTACCATTTTTAGTAATGTTAAGTCCTGGAATTTTAGCAAGTATCGCATCAAATTTAGGTGCTTCATCAGGGTCAAGTATCTCAAACTCAAAATCTTTATCATGAATAGCAAAATTTGAGTATAAAAGGTCATCTTTTTTAGCTGAATAACTAAGACTTGCTGCGACTGATTTTATCTTTGAGCTTATCGCCTCTTCAAGCTTAACATTTAGCACCATATGAAGACCGCCTTGAAGGTCAAGTCCTAAGTTTATCTTAGCCCCTTTTTCTAGTTGCAAAAAAGATGGGATAGAAAAAACTACAGAAAAGATGAAAGTCACAATAAGCACTATAAGCTTAAAGTTCATCCTTTTTTGCTTTTGAACGATTTTGGCCATAGTTACTTCTTATCTTTTTTCTCTACGCTATTTTCTATTTTTTCTAGTTTTCTAGCTACATTTGATTTTAAAAGCTCAACCATTACCTCGTCATTAAGTTTAACTGTGATAAAATCATCTTCAACTTTTACAATTGTGCATTTTAGTCCGCCTGTTGAGATTATTTTGTCTCCTTTTTGAAGCTCTGAAAGCATTAAAGCGTGCGCTTTTGCTTGCTTTTGCTGTGGCCTAATAAGCAAAAAGTAAAAAATTAAAAAGAAAAATATTAGAGGTAAAAATGAACCTATCATACTCCCTTGTTCCATGTAAATCCTTTGTGAAAAATTTTATAAGGAGATATTTTACCACAAATGAGATTATAAAAGGCTTTTGTTTAGCTCTTTTTTTATCAAATTTTATTTTTGTAAGCTATTTTGAAAATTTAGTTTTTGAATTTATCTCACCATTTTTAGTAATTTTTGCACTTTTTATACTGATAAGATCAAACCGTTTTGAGTTTTTTCATACCGGTTTTTTTATAGGAATTTTTTGGTTTTACTGGGTTAGTTTTAGCTTAAGATTTGCGCAAGCTAGCTATTTAATCCCTTTTGAGATTTTAATTTTTGGCGTAATTTATGGGCTTATTTTTTTAGCTATTGGGTGGTTTAAAAGCGTTTACATAAGGGCTATTTTACTTTTAGGAGTGAGTTATTTTTATCCGCTAAATTTCAACTGGCTAAATTTAGAACTAACTTTGATTTATGGAATTTTTGAGCCAAATTTAAGAGGACTTGGGGCTATTTTATTAAGCATAATTGTTTTTATAAAAATAGCAAAATTTAGAGTTTTATTAAGCCTTTTAGTGCTTTTTTTAGGACTTCAAATAAAAGAGTGTGAAGTAAATTACATCCCACTTAAAACAAAGCTTATCACGACTAATATCCCACAAAGCATAAAATGGCAAAAAGATATGGTTATGCCTCAAGTAAAAGATGTGCTAAAGCAAAGCCAAATAGCGATAAATGAGGGTTATGAATTTGTTATTTTTCCAGAAAGCGCTATTACAACTTATCTAAATTTAGATGAAAATTTAGTTGAAATTTTAAAAAACATATCTAATAAAATTACTATTTTACTAGGTTCTACCGCTTATGAAGATGGCAAGCAATACAACTCAAGCTATCTTTTTCAAAACGGTAAAATGAGCCGTTTTGATAAGCATGTATTAGTTCCTGTTGGCGAAGAAATTCCACTTCCAAATTTAGTTAAAAATTTCATCAATGATACATTTTTTGATGGCGGAACTGACTTTAGCAAAGCTAGCAGTTATAGCGAGTTTGAAATTTCAGGAGTTAAGATTAGAAATGCGATCTGCTACGAAGCAACTCGTCCTGAAATTTATAAAAAAAATCCTAACATAATGGTAGCTATCTCAAATAATGGCTGGTTTGTTCCATCAACTGAGCCAAATTTCCAAAGCCTTTTTATAAGATACTTCGCCACAAAACACTGCACCACTGTATATCACAGCGTAAATGCAAGTAAAAGCGAGATAATTAAACCAAAAAGAGCGTGGATTAAAAAGGTTGTAAAGAAATTTAGCACAAAAGCATAAATTTGTGCTAAATTTGAAATTTATAAAAGCTTTTTGAAAAGCTCTACACTATCAAGTGCTTCCCATGGATAGCTAGGATCTCCAACTTGACCTTTAGCTGCTACTTTTGCATAAAGAAATGTATCTTTGCTAGGTGAGTCAAGTCCAAATTTATTAGTTATCCATTTTGGAGTAAGTGCAAAATTTTCAGTTACAAAATTTGAAAGTTTATCATCATCTACGCCCTTAACATGAGTTCCCATTGTATCTACACTCACGCTTGTTGGTTTTGCAACACCAATAGCATAACTTAGCTGAACGATACACTTTTTAGCAAGCCCTGAAGCGACGATATTTTTAGCTATCCATCTAGCTGCATAAAGCCCGCTTCTATCTACTTTTGTATAGTCTTTACTAGATTGAGCACCACCACCGATTGGCGAATACCCACCAAAACTATCAACTATTAATTTTCTACCAGTTAAACCACTATCATGAAGGCTTGAGTGATTTACATAGCGTCCTGTTGGATTTATATAAATAATAGTTTTTTCTTTATTATAAAGATGTTTTGGAAGTCCCGCATTATCAATTAACTCGCCCACAACCTCTCTAACTTTTTCTATTGACATGCTCTCTACACTTGGTACAGATACAACTATAGTGTGAATGCTTTTTGGTTCACAACTCTCAAAGCCATCCTTATCTCCATAATCTAATGTAACTTGAGTTTTGATATCTACACCAAACATATCAGGATTTTTCTTTGCAAATTTATAGACTTTATCACACAAAACTCTTGCATAAGTAATGGCTGCTGGCATGTAATTTTTGGTTTCATTTGAAGCAAAGCCAAACATTATACCTTGATCGCCTGCTCCTATCTCGCCATCGCTTTGATCCACACCTTGAGATATGTCACTACTTTGTTCATTTAAAAATACATGAACTTCGATATCATCAGGATGAAGACACTGCTCTTTTGTAAAATTTGGATTGCCATTATAACCGATATGTTTTAGAGCGGTTTTTACCATATTCTCGTAGTCTTTGTGACTAAATTCTACGCTTGATTTTATTTCGCCCCCTATGACGATATTTTTACCCGCTATAAAAACTTCACTTGCAATCCTAGCATCTTTATCTCTCATTAAAACAGTATCAACTATAGTATCAGCTATTATATCAGCACATTTATCAGGATGACCTGGACTTACAACTTCAGATGTAAAAAGATACATAAATCTCCTTGATTTAAAAATGGATAATTGTAACAAAGCTAAGTTAAAATATGTTAAATTTATGAAAATTCATAAGAATTTAAAGCCATTAGTCTTAGATCAAAAGTTTACAAATAGTTACAAAATAGTTATAGTATTTATATAAAGTTTATAAAATTATCAAATTTTTACTAAATTTAATAATAACAACTGTATAATACCACAATAATTTTATAACAAAGGATATTGTATGTCTCTTATTGGAAGTGTTGCAAAAAGCTACAAAGAGGTAAATTTAGTTGCTCGTATCTTTACGGGTGTTGTTATTGGTGCAATTATTGGGTTTTTAGTTATTAAATTCCCAGATTCTGGATTTATTGCAGGATTTTCTAGCTTCATTATGATATTTGGTGATCTTTTTGTTGCTGCTCTTAAAGCAGTAGCTCCGATACTTGTATTTATTTTAATCACCACTTCTTTTATCGTTAAAGATATAGGAGATGCAAAAGGGCTAAAACTTGTAATTGTTTTATACATAGTTGCTACACTTATTGCTTCAACTATTGGTGTTTTAGCTAGTTTTATCTTTCCAACAACCCTTATCTTATCAGGCGTTGAGGCAGCTACAAATTCAACTCCAGCTGGACTATCTGATGTTATAAAAACTCTTTTATTTAACATTTTATCAAACCCTTTTGATGCTATTGCTAAGGGAAATTATATGGGAATTTTAGCTTGGGCGGTAGCTATTGGTCTAGCTTTAAAAATCTCAAAACAAGGAACAAAAGATATTTTTAATGATCTATCTGATGCTATTACAAAAATAGTTCAAGTAGTTATTCAGTTTGCACCATTTGGTATCATGGGCTTAGTTGCAGCAAGTGTTGCAACAGCTGGAGTTGATGCACTTTTATCTTACTTAAGACTTATACTAGTTTTAGTTGGAGCGATGGCGTTTGTTGCTCTTGTAACAAATCCTATTATAGTTGGAATTGTAACAAAGAAAAATCCATATCCACTACTTTTTACAACTCTAAAAGAGAGTGGAATTTATGCGTTTTTTACAAGAAGTTCAGCTGCAAACATTCCAGTTAACCTTAATCTTTGTAAAAAACTTGGTATTAGTGATGGTTTATACTCTATTACTATTCCACTAGGTGCGACTATAAATATGACTGGTGCAGCAGTTGTTATTGCTATTTTAGCTCTTTCAGCAGCACAAACTTTAGGTATTGAAGTTAGCTTTGGTTCAGCTCTGCTTTTATGCTTTTTCTCAGCTCTTGGTGCATGCGGTGCAGGTGGAATAGCGGGTGGATCACTTATGCTTATACCTTTAGCAACATCACTTTTTGGAATTTCAAATGATATAGCTATGCAAGTTATTGGAGTTGGATTTATAGTTGGTGTTATACAAGACTCAGTTGAAACAGCTATAAACAGCTCATCTGATGTGCTTTTCACAGCAGCTGCTCATGAAGCAACAAAATGAATCTAGTCTGCTTTGACTTTGATGGAACCATAACTAAAGATGACTCACTACTAGGCTTTATAGCTTACGTAGTGGGCTTTAAGAAATTTTTTAAAGGAGTTTTTCTCCTATCTCCTATCTTAATACTTTACCAGCTTGGAATAATAAGCAATAACTTCACAAGACAAAGGCTTATGATACACTTTTTTGGTGGCATGAGTCAAAAAGAATTTGATAAAATTTGCTATAAATACTCAAAAACACACATAGATGGAATACTGCTTGACTCAGCCATGTCTAAAATTTATGAGCATAAAGCTAATGGTGACATAGTTTGTATAGTCTCAGCAAGCCTAACTGACTGGCTAAAACCATGGTGTGATGAGAAAGGACTTGATTTAATAGCTACAAATATTAAAAAAACCAACGGCATAATAACTGGTGAAATTGATGGCAAAAACTGCTATGGTAATGAAAAAGTTACTCGCATCAAAAGCAAATACGACTTAAATAAATTTGATAAAATCATAGCTTATGGCGATAGCAGGGGCGATAAAGAGATGCTAGAATTTGCTGATGAGAGTTATTATCGTAAATTTAGATAAATTTACTTTTTTTTACTAAAATTACATTCAAAGGAATAAAATGGAATGGAATTTAAAAGAATTTTTTAAAGATGCTAAAGAATTTGATAGTTTTGTAGACAGAGTTAAAAAAGATGGGGTTGATTTTAAGAGGAAATTTGCTGGAAATTTAGCAAATTTAAGCGTGGAAGAATTTTTAAAAGCGTTAGATGAGTATGAAAAAATATCGCAAGATTGCGCAAAAATAGCAACTTTTGCTTATCTAAATTTTGCTAAAGATACATCAAAAGGCGCTAACCTTGCAAAATCACGCCAAATTTGCAATGAAATAGGCGAAAATTTGCTATTTTTTAACATCGAATTTAACAAACTTGATGATGAAATTTCAAACAAATTTATAGATGGTAGCGACAAATACTCATACTATTTAAACCTTGTTAAAAAAAGCGCAAAACATCAACTTAGCCTAAAAGAAGAAGAGATTTTACTAAAAACTAGCCCAGTTGGGGTTAGTGCTTTTGCTAGACTTTTTGATGAGACGATGGCAAATTTAAGGTTTGAATTTCGAGGCGAATCATTAAAAGAAGAAGAAATTTTAAGTAAGCTAAGTCATCCTGATAGAAGCGTAAGAAAAGACGCTGCCATTAGCCTTAGTAAGACCTTAAATGAAAACCTTCATCTACTAACTTATATACTAAATATGGTTAGAACTGACCTTGATATTGAGACAAAATTAAGAGGATACGAACATAAAGAGAGCTATATGCATGAAAATAACCAAATTTCAAAAGCTAGCGTTGATGCTCTTATTGGCGCGTGTGAAGCAAATTTTGATATTTCACATAGGTATTATTCTAAAAAACGTGAAATTTTAGGATTTGAAAAACTTTATGATTATGATAGATATGCTCCATTTAGCAGTGATGAAGGTGAAATTTCATATGAAGAGAGCAAAGAGATAGTTTTAAAATCTTTTAGTGAGTTTAGTCCTAAATTTGGCGAACTTGCAAAAAAAGCATTTGATGAAAACTGGATAGATGTATATCCTAGCCAAAACAAAACTGGTGGGGCTTTTTCACACTCAGCCATAAGCAGCGTTCATCCATTTGTACTTTTAAATTTTACAAAAACAAGGCGCGATCTTTTTACCTTAGCTCACGAATTAGGTCACGCTATCCATCAACACTTAGCCTATAAGGTAGGTTATCTTAACTCAGATACACCACTAACTACAGCTGAGACAGCTTCTGTGTTTTGTGAGATGCTGGTTTTTCAAAGCGTAGTTGAAAAGATAAAAGACCCAAAAGAAAAGCAAGCCTTGCTTGGAAGTAAGATTGAAGATATCTTTGCCACACTTTTTAGGCAGATAAATTTCACTACTTTTGAAAGAGAAATTCACAGTAAAGATGGTGAATTAAGCACAGATGATATAAATGAGATTTGGATGAAACATAGCGTTAAGATGTTTAAAGATAGCTTAGAGTTAAATGATTACTATAAAATCTGGTGGAGTTATATACCACACTTTATACACACACCATTTTACTGCTACGCCTACTCTTACGCACAACTTCTTGTATTATCGCTTTTTGCACTTTATAAAAGTGGTAAGTTAGCAAATTTTTCTGAAATTTACACAGAATTTTTAAGCCTTGGTGGTAGCAAAAACCCTAAAGATATGGTTTTAAAATTTGGTCTTGATATAGAAAGTAAGGAATTTTGGCAAATTGGGCTTAATGAAGTTAAAAAACTAGTAGATGAGTTTGAAAGGTTATAGATGTTTGAAAAGATTATAGTTGATAGTGAGTTTAAAAAGCTAATGCAAAAGCACTCAAAAGAGATGCTAGAGTTTGTTTTAACAAGTGATTTTAAGATAGTTGCAAATTTAAAATCTGTAAGTTTCAACCCACCACTTCCTGAAAATATAAAAAGCAACTTAAGCAAACTTCCAGTAATACTTTTTGAGCTTGCCAACTACACTCTTGATAGTGCAACACTTAGCGATGAAGGGCTTAAATTTGAAGCTGGATTTGGGGAAGAGGACTTTGCATCAACTGTAACTATACCATATCTTGGAGTAGTTCAAATAATTGTAGATGATAAGCCCATTTTTATAAATTTAGCAATTTATGAAAGCGAAGACTCAAAAAGAGAAAAAAGTAAAAAAATATTTTCTTTATCTTAGATAAACGAACTATTTTTTACACTATTTTTAAAAATTTATTTAACAATACTTCATTTTCTTTTAAGACACCAGCATAAATAGTTTTTTCTAAATTTATGCCCTCAATGCCCACTTTGTAAACCATACCGGCATTTATGCTTTTTTCTACTGAATACTCAGGCATAAAAGCATAATACTCGTTTTTGCTATGATACATCGTATTTAAAACCGCCATAGCACCACTTACTGTAAAAGCAGATTTTAACTCTTCGTCTTTTATAGGAAGTCTTTCAAAGATGAAATCAAACGATTTCGTTTTGTCTTTTATAAATGACAAAGAAGATATCTCATCAGCCTTCAGTGTCAAATCTCTTTTTTTATTTGAAATAAGAATAAAATTATATTTAAAACACTCTTTCGATAAAATGCTGTTATCAAAAGCAACCTTTGAACCTAAAGCTATATCGCATTTACCATCTTCTATATATTGTGAAAGTTTACTATCATCTTGAATTTTTATATCTATTTTTTTATTAAGAGTTTTTGTTATATCATCAAGATATAAAGGTAGCAAAGCCTCTTGTAACTCAGCTGTAGTTGCTATTGTAATCTTAGAGCGAGTATCTTTTAAATTTAAAATCTCCTCATTAAAAGCGTAAATATCTTTTTTCATTTTTTCACAAAGCTCTTTAAATTTCTCACCCTCTTTTGTAAGTAAAATTCCATTTTTCTTTCTAAGTAGAAGCGTCACACCGACATCAAGTTCTAATTTTTTCATCTGAATAGTTACAGCTGGCTGAGAAATTTTAAGAGCTTTAGATGTTTTTGAAAAACTCTTAGTTTTTACAACTGTAAGGAAGGTCTTTACTATATTAAAATCCGCAAACATCTATATCCTTTTGGTATAAAATATTTTGAAATTATATTGTAAATTTTTTAAAATAAGTTTAAAAAAATTTTTACTTTTAGCTCATAACCATTTTATAAGGAAAATAGAGTAAAATATTATATTAAATTTTACAGAAAGAGATAAATGAAGAGATAAATGAGAGATATTTTAAAAGGCTTAAATGACGAACAAAAAATTGCAGCAACACATATAGATGGACCCATGCTGATACTAGCAGGAGCTGGAAGTGGCAAGACAAAAACCATTACTACTCGCCTTGCCTATCTCATCCAAAACGGCATTCCACCTCATTCTACCCTAACTTTAACATTTACTAATAAAGCTGCAAATGAGATGAGGAGCAGAGCTTTAAAGCTCCTTGATGGCTTAAAACTAGACTCAAACCCCCTACTTTGCACATTTCATAAATTTGGACTGCTGTTTTTAAAATTTTATATAAGCGAACTTGGAAGAAAAAATAACTTTCTTATAATAGACACTGATGATAAAAAGAAAATTATAAAAAGCTTTGAAAGTTCACTTACAACAAGCGTGCTTGCAAATGAAATCTCAAAGATGAAAAACTCTTTAGTAAGCGTTGAAGAAGCTATAGAAAACTCAAAATTAATTGGATCTGACATAGGCTCTGAAAGTACAATGTCAGGTTTTTACCAAAAAGTAGCTGAAATTTATAAACTTTACGAAGAAACTTTAAAAAGAGATAATCTAGTAGATTTTGATGATTTGCTAGTTTTACCATACAAAATTTTAGAAGCTAATAAAAAACTCTGCGATGAAATTTCAAGACGATATCAGTTTATAATGGTCGATGAGTATCAAGACACAAATGATATCCAGATAAAACTTCTTAAAAAACTCTGCTCTTCTCACTCAAATTTATGCGTTGTGGGCGATGATGATCAAAGTATTTATGGCTGGAGAGGTGCGAGGATAGAAAATATCTTAAATTTTAAAGATCAGTTTGAAAATGTAAAAATCATAAAACTAGAAAACAACTACCGCTCCACTTCAAATATCTTAGCTGCGGCAAATAATTTGATTGATTGCAACACAAACCGCCTTGGTAAAAAACTAGTCAGCACAAAAGACAAAGGAAGCGAAATTGAGCTATATGAAAGCGATGATGAAAATTTCGAGGCAAATAGAATTTCAAAACAAATAGTAACTCTTGTAAATTCTGGAATAGATCCAAAAAATATAGCCGTTTTGTATAGAGTAAATGCTCTTTCTCGTGCATTAGAAGATGGTTTAGCAAGAGCAAAAATTCCATACAAAATGGTAGGTGGGATCAAATTCTATGAAAGAGCTGAGATAAAAGATGCAATAAGCTACATAAGACTTATCTTAAATCACAATGATGATTTTTCACTTCGACGCATTATCAACCGCCCAAAAAGAGGTCTTGGAAAGGTTGGCTTAGCAAATATAGAAAAAATAGCTTTTGAAAATAAAATGTCTATTTTTGATACACTTTCAAATTTAGAAAACTCTAGCGTTAGTAAAAAAAGCATAAAAGAACTTAGCCAGCTAGCAAATAGCATATCTTATCTATCTAGCGTTGAAAATGATTACGATATGCTTGATGAACTTGAAAAGCATATAGGTCTTAAAGAGTACTACAAAAGCCTTCCTGATGGCGATGATAGAGTTGCAAACATAGATGAGTTTACGGCTTTACTTAAAGATGAACTAACTAATAATCCAAATTTTGACTTAGAAGAATTTCTAAACGAACTAAGCCTTCAAAGCGATCAAGATCAAGTATCAAACGAAGCTATATCAATAATGAGTGTTCATGCTAGCAAAGGACTTGAGTTTGAACATCTTTTTGTTATCGGACTTGAAGAGGGCTTTTTCCCGCTTATTGGCGATCACACAGACATTGAAGAAGAGCGCCGCCTTGCTTATGTAGCTATAACTAGAGCTAAAAAAACTCTAGTTTTAAGTAGAGCAAACTCAAGATTTTATCGTGGTAAAAGAGAAAGGCTTGAAAAAAGCAGGTTTTTAAGCGAAGCTGGACTTATTGAGAGTGCTTTGGTATTTGAAAAAAGCACTGATTTTAAAAAAGGCGATCTTGTAAAGCACAAACTCTTTGGAATGGGGCGAGTTATAAGCGTTAAAAAGCTTACAAATGACTCAAATTTAGCTATAAATTTTGGTGGAATTACAAGAAACATTCTTTCAAGTTTTGTTGAAAAGGTTGTTTAATGAGTCAAAGTTTAAATATTTCAGATAAATTTAAAGAGTTTGATACTAATAAAAACCGCCTTTTTGTGGCAAACAAACCATCAAATATAAGTTCAAACCACTTTTTATCAAAGCTTAAAAGAAAATACGGCGTTAAAAAAGCTGGTTTTTCAGGCACGCTTGATCCATTTGCTAGTGGGTGTTTGATAGTGGCTTTTGGAAGTTATACGAAATTTTTTAGATTTTTAGATAAAACTCCCAAAATTTACGAAGCAACTATTTGGATAGGTGCAACTAGCCAAAGTGGAGACAACGAAAACATAACAGAAGTTAAAGATATTTTACCCTTTGATATGAGTTTGATAAAAGCAACAATTAAAAATTTAAAAGGCGAGTTAGAGTTTACTCCACCTAAATTTAGTGCTAAAAAAATAGATGGAAAAAGAGCTTATAACTTAGCTAGAAGTGGGGCTAACTTTGAACTTAAAAAGTGTAAAATGAGTGTTTATAGTTGTGAAATTTTAAACTACTGCCACCCTTTTTTATCTTTACGCCTAAGTGTAAGCGAAGGGGCTTATATCCGCTCTTATGCAGAACTTTTTAGCCAAAAGCTAAAAGTTCCAGCAACGCTTAGCTCTCTAAAAAGATTAAGCGAAGGGGCGTTTAAATTTGAAAACGAAAAGGCTTTAAATCCACTAAATTTTCTAAATTTAAAGGAAAATTTTTATAATGGCAGAAAAGAGGATATTTTGCTTGGAACAAAACTTGACATTAACAAATTTAAATTTCAAGATAATGGCGAATATATCTTAAATTTAGGAGAAATGCACGCTATAATTGAGATAAAAAACAGCAAAATAAACTACCTTTGGAATAGGATAGAAATTTGAAAAGTTATGCAAAAATTAATATTTTTTTAAAAATTATAGGCACAAAAGGTAGCTATCATAAGATACTATCTCGCTTTGTTTTACTAGAAAATTTATACGATGAGATTGAATTTGTAAGTGGGAATGGTAAAATTTTATCAAATGTAAAAATTCCTGGAAAAAACATCATTTCAAAAGCAAAAGAGATTTTAAGCGAGTGTGGATTTAAGTCAAAAATAGATGATTTTTTTAAAACTCACGATATAAAAATAACCAAAAACATCCCAATGGGCGGTGGTTTAGGTGGTGGAAGTTCAAATGCGGCTACTTTTTTAACTTTTATAAATAAAGAGCTAAATTTAGGACTTTCTAATGAAAATTTAATGCAAATTGCACCTAAAATCGGCTCTGATGTTAGCTTTTTTGTAAGCGGATTTAAAAGTGCAAATGTTAGCGGAATTGGTCAAATAGTAAAAGAATTTAGTGACGATGTGCCAGATTTAGAGATTTTCACCCTAAATTTACACAGCGATACAACTCAAATTTATAAAGAATTTAGAGAAAATTTTATGGATAAAATTGATCAAAATTTCGCTAAAGATTTACTGAATTTAAGCTCAACAGAGATTTTACAAAGATATAAAAATTTAGAACTTAATGACCTTCTTTATCCGTTTTTAAAGCTAAATCCTAGCTTTAAACTAAGAGATGATGAGTTTTTAAGTGGTAGCGGAAGTAGCTATTTTAGGAGAAAAATTTGAAAAGTTTAGTTAAAAACAAAAAAACATATCACGACTATGAAATTTTAGAGAAATTTGAAGCTGGAGTTGTACTAAAAGGAAGTGAAGTAAAAGCCCTTAGAATGGGTCGTGGAAATCTAAAAGATAGCTTTGTTAGAGTTATAAAAGGTGAGCTTTTCTTGCTTGGAGCTCACATTAGCTATCTTGAAACTACAAATCCATACTATAAGCCTGATGAAAAAGCCCCTAGAAAGCTTTTAATGCATCGCCGTGAGATAGATAGGCTTTTTGGTAAGGTTTCAAAAGATGGACTTACAATAGTAGCGTTGGGGCTTTATTTAAATAATAAAAATATAATTAAAGCACAAATTGCCCTTGCAAAAGGTAAAACTCTTCACGATAAAAGAGAGACTTTAAAACAAAAAACAGCTCAAAAAGAGGCAAAAGCAGCAATTGCAAATTTTAATAAAGGTAGAATTTAAACAAAGGAAATATTATGAAAAAAGTGATTTTAGCAGCGTTTTTAACGCTATTTTTAGTAGGTTGTGGAAATGAAGAAAAACAAAGTGCTGACAGCGTAGCTGGTGCAAACAAAGAGTACTTTAAGATAGGCGATGAGATAACTCTAAAAAGCGTTACTGGAAGTGATGCAACTATCATTAGAACAGATAAAGGTTTTAAACTAAAAGGTAGTGATAAAATTCTTATGATAGATATATTTGCTACATTTTGCGATCCTTGCAAAAGTGAAGCACCGCATCTTATGGATTTTCAACTAAATAACTCTGATGATTTTTTCATGATTGGACTTATCCACTTTGAAGATGTTGATAATGAGCATATATTAAACAACTTCATGAAGCCATATAATGCTTATTATTTTATAGCTAATGGCGATGTCAATCCAAACGATAAACTCGTAAGCCAAATTTTAACTGATATAAACTACCAAAGAGCTTTAACCATACCATTTAAAGTTGTATACAATAAAGACGGCGTTACAGAGCTAGTTACAAACAACGAAAACATCTCAGCATCGCCTAGAAAATACTATGTAGGTGCTCTTAAAACTAAGCTTTTAGAAGATGATATATCAAGGATGATAAATGCCACAAAGTGAGGCTTTAACTAAGACTAAGCCTTTTGTGCCAAAGCTTTATAATGTGATACTTCACAACGATGATGTAACTACTATGGATTTTGTAGTTGATGTCATCGTAACTATTTTTAATAAAAATTTTGATGATGCTGTAGCTTTAATGCTTAAAATTCATGAAAGTGGCTTAGCAATTTGTGGAGTATATGAAAAAGAGATAGCCAAAAGCAAACAACAAAGCGTTTTAAAAGCTGCAAAAGTTGCTGGTTTTCCACTAAAATGCAGCATAGAATTAGAGTAAGAAAGGAGTTTAAATGATAAATCCATATTTTAGTTATTACTTACAAAAAGCTTCTGATTTAGCTCTTAAAAACTCTCACGAGTATATTACAACAACTCATCTTCTTTATACCATCATAAGCAAAGATGAAGCGATAAAAACAATAATCAAAGAGACAACAAGTCCTGAGAATTTAGAAAATTTAACCAACAACTTGCGTTTTTTAGTAAGCAAAAACCCAAAAGGCGATGATGAGCCTGTTTTTAGTCACGCTTTAGAGATAATGCTCAAACAAGCACAATCAAAAAGTACAGATTATGGCGTAACTGATTTTATAAAAGAAATTTTAGATGATAAAGAGAGCGATTCTGCTAAAATTTTAAATCACTACGGCATAAAAGAATTTAATGTAAAAACAGTCGTTATAGAAAATCCTTTTAAGAAATTTAGCGAAGATAAAAGAAAAGATGAGAAAAAAAAGGATAGTTTTTTAGAAAAATACACCATAAATTTAAACCAAAAAGCAAAAGATGGCAAGATTGACCCTTTAATAGGCAGAACTCAAGAGATAGCTAAAACGATGCAAACCTTGTGCCGTAGAAAGAAAAACAACCCCTTATTAGTCGGCGAAGCAGGAGTTGGAAAAACCGCTGTAGTTGAAGGTATAGCACTAAAACTAGAAAGCGATGAAGTTCCACAAAAGCTTAAAAATAGAGTCATCTACGCTCTTGATAACGCAGCACTTTTAGCTGGCACAAAATATAGAGGTGATTTTGAAGAGCGGCTAAAAGGCGTTATAGATGAGCTTATAAAAGATAAAAACGCAATTCTTTTCATAGATGAAATTCACACCATAATCGGTGCTGGAGAGACGAGTGGTGGCAGTCTTGATATGGCAAATATCCTAAAACCAGCACTTAGCAGTGGTGAGATATCTTGTATAGGAGCTACAACTTACTCTGAGTACAGGAAATTTGAGAGCGATAAAGCACTATCTAGGAGATTTGCTAAGGTAGATATCCCTGAACCAAGCATAGAAGATAGTGTTGAGATTTTAAAAGGTTTGCAAGAAAGATACGAAAATCATCACGGGGTTAAATTTAGCCCTGAAGCTATAAATTCTAGCGTGGAATTAGCTAAAAGATATCTAAGTTCCAAATTTCTACCTGATAGTGCAATAGATTTAATAGATGAAGCTGGGGCGTATTTTAGCTTAAGAGGTGAAGAAAAGGAAATAACAAAAGATGATATAGTTATGATTTTATCACACTGGGCAAACATCAAAAATATAGTTAAAAATAGCGATAACAGTGAAATTTTAAAAACTCTTGATAAGCGTTTAAAGAGTGTGATTTTTGGTCAAGATGAAGCTATAAGCACGCTTTCAAATGCTCTAATTCGCTCATATGCTGGGCTTAAAAACCCTACTTCGCCAATAGGAGTATTTTTATTTACTGGAAGTAGCGGTGTTGGAAAGAGTGAGTTAGCTAAGAGTTTGGCTGAAATTTTAGGTGTGAATTTTGAAAGATTTGATATGAGTGAGTTTATGGAAGCTCATAGTGTTTCAAAGCTTATCGGTTCGCCTCCTGGATATGTGGGATTTGAAAGTGGTGGCAAGCTTACAAATAATATCAAAAAGCACCCTTACAGCGTTATACTTCTTGATGAGATAGAAAAAGCTCATCCGAATTTAATTAACATTTTCTTACAAATTTTTGATCACGCAAAACTAACTGATGCTAGCGGAGAAAGCAGTGATTTTAAAAGCACTATCATAATCCTAACATCAAATTTAGGAACAAAAGAAGCTCCAAAAATGGGCTTTACCAAAGATGAGAGTGCTAAATTTGAAGCAGCTGTTAAGGAATTTTTCTCGCCTGAGTTTAGAAATAGACTTGATGCTGTTATAAATTTTAACCTTTTAAGTGATGAAATTTTGCTTAAAATAGTAGATAAATCTATAGCCGAAATTGAATCTAGACTCAGTGGCGTAAAGATAAAAGTTAGCAAAAAAGTAAAAGAGCTTTTCATACAAAAAGGATACTCGGCTGAATTTGGTGCTAGAAATTTAAAGCGAACTGTAAATTCTATGATAAGCGATGAGATAGGAAAAGAGATACTTTTTGGCAGACTAAATGATGATGGAGTAGTTAAGATCGATCTTAAAGATGGTAAACTTAGCTTTAAATTTGAGTAAAAAGTAGCTATTAAATAGCTACTTTATCTATACTCAGCCCCAGTTGTACCATCATCTAAGTTATACTCTCTTGGTGCTAAATTTTTTGTAACTGGAAGCGGTGAAATTTTAGTAAAAAGCTGATTTTCACCCTTAAATTTTCTATAATAAACTCCTTCTGGAACGCTAAATCTTCTTGTTGTTTCAGGAAATCTTTCTAAATAACTATTCATAAATTTAGCAAACACTGGAGCAGAGCTTCTACCGCCAACTTCAACATATCTCATCGGCGTATAATCATCATTTCCATACCATACTATAACTAGCAAATCAGGTGTATACCCACAAAACCACGCATCTATATTGTTATTTGAAGTACCGGTTTTACCAGCTACTTCTATATCTTTTACTTTTGCTCTTGTAGCTGTACCTTTATTTACAACATCTCTCATCATATCTATCATGAGATATGCTTGTTCAGGCTGTGAAACCTTAATCTGCTCGGGCATAAAAACTGTCTCATCACCATAAAAACTCTTAGCACTTTTAATAAATTTAGGCGTTGAAGAGATGCCAAACCCAGCAAACATAGAGTAGTGCTTACTATACTCAAGCGGTGAAGTCCCCCAGCTTCCAAGTGAAACTGAGAGTGCATAAGGCATATTTTTAAAGCCAGCTTCACGAAATTTATCTATAGTCTCTTTTGTGCCGATTGCATCCATTAAGTTAACTGTTGCAAGATTTCTTGACTTAGTTAGAGCTTCTCTCATCGTAATGTATCCGTAAAATTCGTGTTTATTGTAGTTCGTAGGCTTCCAGACTTTATTACTTCCATCGTTAAAAGCTCTAGGAACATCTGGAATTTCAGTCATAGGAGAGTAGTGCTCATTAAGAGCTGCTTGATAAACAAAAGGCTTAAAACTTGAACCAGTTTGACGGTTAGTTTGTGTAGCACGGTTAAAATTACTTTTAGCGTAATCAACACCACCTACAGCTGCGATAACATCGCCATTGTGTGGATTTGTTACTGTTATAGCACCATTTAAAACGCTCTCATTTGCGTCTTTATTTCTTTTTAAAATTTCATTATATCCCCAAATAAGCGCTTCTCTTGCCATGACTTGAACATCTAAATCAACGCTTGTATATATCTCATATCCAGCAGTTTTTAGATCTGGTAAAAAACGATTTGCCTCTTTTATAACCTCATCAACAACATATGGGGCTTTGTTTTGTGTAAGGCTATCATCATATATAGTTGGTTCTTCAGCTGTGGCTAGCTCATACTCACTTCTTCCTATCCAGCCTATCTCATACATTCTTTCTATAACTCTATTAGCTCTTGATAAAGATAGATCAAGATGTCTTGTTGGATCATAGCTACTTGGTGCTTTTGGAAGTCCAACAAGTATAGCCATCTCTTTTAAGGTTAATTCATTAAGCTCTTTTCTAAAGTATCCATTTGCTGCTGTCCTAACGCCATAATACCCATGACCAAAATAAACTTCATTTAGATATCTTTCTAAGATTTCCTCTTTTGTTAATTCATTTTCGAGTTTTAAAGCTAAAATAACCTCTTTTATCTTTCTATCTATCTTCTTTTCGCTACTTAAGATAATGTTTTTTACGAGTTGTTGGGTAAGAGTTGAAGCACCTTGTGCAAAACCACCTGCTTGAATATCCTTAATAACAGCCCTTAAAATAGCCTCGACATTTATACCATCATGTTCAAAAAAGACCGTATCTTCAATCGCCACTAAAGCCTCTATAAGTCTTCCTGGAATATCTTCATACCTTGTATAAACTCTATTATACTCATCAAAAACATTAGCTATCAACCTACCATTTACATCATAAATTTTAGTAGTAAGTTGTGGGCGGTAGTTAATGATAGAGTCCATATCATGCTTAACTTCTGTATAAAAATAGATAAAAATTCCACCAACTGCAAAAATACAAACAACTATAAAACTAAATAGCATTCTTATAAACATAAATAAGCCTTTAAAATTTCAGCATTTAACCCCATAGCCGTGCTAGTGTTGCCAACTTGTGAAATTATATATTTTTTATTAAATCCTTCTATCATCATCGCTCCAGCCTTACCATAACAATCTTTGCTTTTAATATAAGCATCAATTTCATCAGTATCAAATTTCTTAAATTTATATGTAGTAATACTTGTATTTTCAAGCCTTAAATTCTGCCCTATAAATATAAATGAACTAACCACACTTGCTAAATTTCCACTTTGAGCTAAAATCATATCTCTAGCTTGAGCTTTATCTTTGGCTTTACCATAAATTTGGTTATTTACTACAACTACGCTATCGGCAAATAAAACATTTGTCAAATCTGGAAATTTCTTTAAAAACTGCATCTCTTTAGCTTTTACAATATTATAACTGTAAGTTAAAGGATCTTTTTTTATACCTAAATTTTCATCGTACTTAAAAGGAATTTGAGTAAATGAAATACCAAAATCTTTTAAAATTCTAGCCCTTGTAACTGAGCTTGAAGCCAAATTTATCACCCAAAACTCCTAATTACTATCCCAAGATAAACGCCTATAAAAAGCAGTATCACATCAAGTATTACAAAATACCTAGTAGCTATGATAATATGCTCTATCATCTCATCTATTTGGCTAGCCTTATACGCTTTTTTAGCTAAATAAAATCTATATCCTACATATATCATATTACAAGTTATCAAAAAAGTTAGTGCGTATTTGGTATTTATAATACCACCAACCATAGGGTCTGAAAATTTAAAATCACCACCCAAAGATAGAAAATATCCAGTCATAACCATAGCAAATAGTAACCCAAAAAGCAAGGCTAATACAACTTTTATCTGTCTAAAAAATTCAGCACTTACTTTATAAGTTTTTTTAATAAAAAAATTTGTCACCATAACTAGTGATAGCTGAACAGACATAAGCAGTATCAAACTAGTTAGATGTAAAAATGGCAGTATATGCTCTACTCTTGCAAAAGAAGCATCTATATTCAACTTAGCTTTTCCTTGATGAAATTTTTAGCAAAATTTATAGCATCATCAACTTTTGTTATATCTTTTCCACCAGCAGTAGCAAAATCATCCCTTCCGCCACCACCGCCGCCTAAAATACCAGCTACAGCTTTTACCAACTCACCAGCTTTTATGTTAGCATCTTTAACGCCTGCTGCGATATTTATCTTTTCATCTTTTATGTTTATTAAAAGTGCGACTACTTTTTGATGTGAGTTTTTAAGCTCATCTATTTTAGTCTTTATATCACCATCAAATTTACTTACTACTACCTTTACTCCATTTATATCACTAATTTCTAAAGCTTTAGAATTTGAAGCGTTTTTAAGAGTTTCTTTTAGCTCTTTTATCTCATTTTTAAGCTTTTCTATAGCTAAAAGTGGTGAATTTGTTTTTAAAGTAGTATAAATTTCAGATAGTTCGTTTTGTAAATTTCTAGCTTCTTTTAAAACTTCAAGCGAGCAAATAGCCTCAACTCTTCTTACTCCAGCACTAACGCCACTTTCTTTTACTATCATGAAAACACCAATTTCTGCGGTATTTTTAACATGCGTTCCACCACAAAGTTCTTTACTAAAATCGCCAAAACTTAAAACTCTTACATTATCGGCATATTTTTCGCCAAAAAGTGCCATAGCTCCACTTTTTTTAGCATCATTTATATTCATTATCTCTATTTTTGTGCTATCTGCTTTTAAAATTTCAGCATTTACAAGTCTTTCAACTTCTAAAATTTCATCACTACTCATAGCTTTTGGATGAGAAAAATCAAATCGAAGTCTATTTGCTTCTACACTACTTCCAGCTTGAGTTACATGAGTGCCAAGTACTTTTCTAAGGGCTGCGTGAAGCAAGTGTGTAGCACTGTGATGCCTAATAGTCATCGCTCTATCGCTACTTACGATGCACTTTACTACATCGCCAACTTTAAAATTTTCATCTGCTTTTACCTTTGATAAATTTAACTCATAGAATTTATCAGTTGTGATAACTTTACTGTTATTTATAGTTCCACTATCCCCTCTTTGACCACCACTTGTTGCGTAAAATGGCGTAGTATCAAGCATTATCCAGCCAGTTTGTCCGTTTTTAAGCTCTGAAATTTGGGTAAAATTCTCATCTAAAATGGCTAAAATTTCACTACTGCTTTCTAAATTTTCATAACCTATAAATTCATTTTTACCAAATTTTTCTAGTAAATTTTTAAAATCTCCACTAGCTTTTGCTGTATCGCCACTTCCTTTCCAGTTGGCTTTTGATTTTGCCCTTTGCTCATCCATAAGTTCATCAAATTTAGCTTCATCAACCTTTAAGCCCTTTTCTCTAAGCATATCAGCAGTTAAATCAAGCGGAAATCCATAAGTATCATAAAGCTTAAATGCTACTTCACCACTAAAAATAGACTTGGTATTTTCAAGCTCAGCATTAAATAGCTCAATTCCAGACTCTATCGTTGTATAAAAACGCTCTTCTTCTAACAAAATAAGCTCTTTTACAAACTCTTTTTTGTCATTTAGATAAGTATAATGTTCACCCATTAGCTCACAAACTTTATCTACTAATTTATACATAAATGGCTCTTTAAGTCCTAGCAAATATCCGTGGCGAACAGCGCGTCTTAAGATTCGTCTAAGTACATAACCGCGCCCTTCTTTATCAAAATTTACTCCTTGTGCTAAAAGAAAAGTAACAGAACGGATATGATCGCTTATAACTCTATAACTTGCTCCTGTTTTGTACTCATAAGGCTTATTTACTAGCTTTTCTACCTCTTTTATAAGTGGCATAAAAAGTGAGCTATCAAAGTTACTAAAAACTCCTTCTTTTATAGCAACAACTCTTTCTAATCCCATTCCAGTATCGATTGATGGCTTTGGAAGTGGAGTCA
Organism: Campylobacter corcagiensis; assembly: GCF_013201645.1. Lineage (NCBI taxonomy): Bacteria > Pseudomonadati > Campylobacterota > Epsilonproteobacteria > Campylobacterales > Campylobacteraceae > Campylobacter > Campylobacter corcagiensis. The sequence continues at coordinate 1,137,097 of NZ_CP053842.1, forward strand.
TTTTACCATTTATATCTCTTTCAAACTGCATGAAAACTAAATTCCAAATTTCCAAAAAGCGGTCCCCATCACCACCCATGTAGTCTTCATCACTGTTAAAATGCTCACTTCCTTGATCGTAAAATATCTCACTACATGGCCCGCACGGTCCAGTATCGCCCATCGCCCAGAAGTTATCTTTATCACCAAATCTATAGATTCTCTCTTTATCTATATATTTAGCCCAAATTTCAAAAGCTTCATCATCTTTTTCATGAACTGTCACATAAAGCCTTTCTTTTGGAAGTTTTAAAATTTCAGTTACAAACTCCCACGCATATGAAATTGCCTCTTTTTTAAAATACTCTCCAAAGCTAAAATTTCCAAGCATCTCAAAAAAAGTGTGATGTCTTGCGGTATATCCTACATTATCAAGGTCGTTGTGTTTTCCACCAGCTCTTATGCAGGTTTGACAGCTTGTGCGAATCGGCGGAGTTGGGCGAGGAACTTTACCAGTGAAAATATCCTTAAAAGGCACCATTCCAGCGTTTGTAAAAAGTAGTGTTTCATCGTTAGGAACAAGTGGGCTTGAAGCTACAACTTCATGACCTTTGCTTTTAAAAAAGTTTAAATATTCTTGTCTAATATCCATCTTTAGTAGTTTTCCATTCTTAAAATTTTAGGTGATATTTTATCTAAATTTAATAAATTTAAGCTTGTAGTGGAAAATTCAGATAACTTTGAAGAGTTTTTCAACTGTTTATTGAAATAAGGTAGAATAATAAGTAAAATATTTTAGGGTTATAGATGAAAAGAAGGATTGGAATTATCGGACTTGGAGAATTTGGTAAAAACCATCTTAATGCTTTAAGAAGGTCAGACTATTTTGACCTTGTTGGGGCGTGTGACATAGTTCAAAAAGATCTTGGGCGAGTGGAATTTTTTCAAGAGCCACGAGATCTTTTTACAATAGCAAAACCTGAAGCTGTAATCATAGCAACTCCTACAAAAAACCATAAAGAAAGTATCCTAGAAGCCTTAAAATATGTAAAATATATCCTAGTAGAGTCCCCTTGTACAACCTCTTTAGAGCAAGCTAGAGAGATGAGATATGCTGCTCACTCAAACTCAGCTAAGATAGTCGTTGGGTTTAATCTTAGGTTTCATCCAACCATAGAAGCATTAAAAAGAGAGTTCAAAAAAGAGAGTGAAATTTACTCAATAAACATTATAAAGGGTGTATTGGGTGGAGATTTAGATGATATGTTGTTAAAGGATTTGGATTTGATTAGATACCTTACTTTATCTGAGATTGTGCTTTTTGATAGCAAAAGATCAAAGCCAGACCCTACAAAAGAGGTAATAAGCTCTAGTATGAAGCTAAAAAATGGTATTTTAGTAAATATTATTTTAAATTCTTTATATCCAAGCAATAGGCATATAATGGAAATTTCAGCTAGTAGTGGGGTATATGTCGCAGATTTAGTAAATTTTGCGATGCATAAATTTACCCAAAACGGCAGGATAAATTTAAAAGTTGATAGTGAAGATTTTTCACTCAATAAAGAGCATACGCTATTTGCTGAAATTTGTAATGGTGCCCAAAAAAGCGAACTAGCAGATATAGATGATGTTATAAAAATAAGGGAAATTTTAAGATGAAAAGAGTTGTTATTTTACTCAATATGGGCGGTCCAAACAGCCTTGATGAGGTTAGTGTTTTTTTAAAAAATATGTTTAATGATCCTTGTATTTTAGGCATTAAATCAAAAATACTAAGAAGTTTTGTAGCTTGGATGATCACAACATCTAGAAAAAAAGCATCTGCTGAAATTTATAAAGCACTGGGCGGAAAGTCTCCTATTAATGACATTACAGATAGCCTTTGTAAAAAAGCTACAAATTTTAGCAATACAGAATTTGACTTTGCCATGAGATACACACCACCTTTTGCTAAAGATCAGCTAGCTAAATACAAAAGTTACGATGAGATAGTTCTAGTTCCTTTATATCCACACTACTCTATAACCACAATCCACTCAAGCATGTTAGATGCAAAAGAGGCTTTAAAAGATTTCAAAGGAAAGGTGCGCGAAATTTCTTATTTTTATGATAAACGAGAGTATAATGAAATAGTATTAAATTTAATAAAAGAGAAAATTTCAGCTCTTAGTAAAGATGAGATAGCAAAAACGTCCCTTATACTATCAGCTCACTCTTTGCCAGAAAAAATCATAACAAAAGGCGATCCATACAAAAACCACCTTGAAGAACATGCTAAAATTTTAAAAGAACTTATCATAGAAAATGGTATAAATTTTAAAGAAGTTTTACTAACTTATCAATCAAAACTTGGTCCTGTTAAATGGGTGGAGCCATTTACTGACATAACACTTAAAAATTTAGAAAGTAAAAGGGCTTTGCTTTTTCCGATAGCTTTTTGTATTGATAATTCTGAGACTGATTATGAGCTAAGCATTGAGTATAAAGAGCTTGCTAAGGGGTTAAATTTTGAGTATTTTGATGTTTGTAAATGTCCAAATGACAGTGATGAATTTGCTAAATTTCTTATAAATTTAGCAGGAATTTAAAATTTAACTTGGTTTGATTATTTCCATCATTTGCTTTAAATTTATCTATTGCTTTAGGCTCTGTAACTAAGTGTTTAGCTTTTTTAAATAAAAGAGTGCCACAATGCACGATATCGCCAGTATGTGGAACGCCTGAAAAAAGCATAGCCTACAACTTGTTCGTTTTGTTCTTGTATTAATTTACTAATAGCACCTTTGGGGTTGTGATAAAAATCAGTATAATTTTTTCCAATAACTTGTTTTATTTGCCATCTGCCTTAAGTTATTTAACTTATCATCTCTTTTTAAATTTTCAAATATTGTTCTTGAGTATTATTTAAGTTTTGATTTAGTATAATACTAACGGCGTTGGAATGTGGCTCTCCACCAAGTTTGCTAGGTGAAATAGTCCTAGACGATCAGGGTAACTGTCTTATCCCATCGCCATTTGTCTTAGATTTTATAAGGTTTATATCAAAATAAAAAGATATAGTATTTTCGTGGGGCTGATTAAAATTTGCTGGTGGTACTGCTAGTTCGGCCATATTATTTATTTTGCCTATATTTTTATCAACTACTCTAAAAAAAATTATTATTATCTTTTCCCAAAATGTATTTTTTTCGATATGTTTAGCACCATAGTCTCTATTGCTTTTTTAAAATAATAGCGTCTTTATTGCTATCATATTTTCTAATAATCGTTAATGGCTTTTCGTTTTCTAACACCCTATAAACTCTGCCTATCTTTTTTAAATTTTCAAATATTGTTCTTTGAGCATTATTTATTATTACCTAATATTTCGTCATTTACCATTTAATTTATTAAATTTATATCATTTTGTGCTGCCACTAAGTTTCATGTAGTATTCTAAACACCGTGGGCGATATCTTTTATTTAATTATTTATAGGTACTTAAATTTATATATCATTTACTAGTTAAATATAAAATGTAATTGCAATTATATTTAAGGAGATAATTATGGAAGTTTTGGAAAAAAATTTAGCTCTTGCGATGAGTAAAAATTGGTGGGTTGTTTTGATTCATGGAATAGTTGGAATTTTATTTGGATTAATGCTATTTACAATGCCGCTCATGTCAATCTTAGTCTTAGTGTATATGTTTGCATTTATGCTTATTTTTGATGGTGGTATAAGTGCTTATATAGGAGTAAAGCTTAAAGATAAAACGAGCGAATGGTGGGTCGTTGTTTTTGGTGGAATTATAGGAATCATACTTGGAATTATAAGTATGCTTTATCCAAATATTACAGCAGTAGCACTCCTTATGATGGTTGCTATTTGGACGATTATTGCAGGAATTACAAAAATTTTGATCGCTATAAAACTAAGAAAAGAGATAAATGGCGAAATTTTTATTATTTTATCTGGAGTATTATCAGTTCTTGTGGGGCTGTTTTTGATTGTAAGACCACTATCAGGAATGGTAGCTTTAGCATGGGTTGCTGGATTTTTTGCTACATTTTATGGGGTTTTACTCGTAATAGCGTCTTTAAAATTAAAAAAATATAATCAATAAATAATCCCCGCTAAATTGCGGGGATATTGCTTAGAAATAAGCATTTATAATTAGAGCTAGGAATACTAAACCAGTTATTACTATGGCATATCCAACGATAAACCAGAATTTCTTTTTACCTGGAGTAAATTCATCTTCTCTAACGACAAATTTATCAAAATCACCACTCTCTTTAAGTCTTTCATACCATGGAGTTCTTTCTTGTTTCATCTCCTCTTCAGTTAACTGACCTGAGAAGATAACCATATCCATAGGGAATTTATTTGCCCTAAAGTGAGTATGGAAGAAGTGGAACATAAAGATAAATCCTAGAGCCAAAAGCGCTTCTTCTGAGTGGAAGATTGTACATAGATCCATTAACCACGCTGGAACAATCTCAGATGCACCAACTGGGAACCATAATGCTAAACCAGTTAGACCGATCATGCCCATACCCCAGAATACCGCTATATAGTCAAATTTCTCCCAATATGTCCATCTATCAAACTGTGGCATAGTCTCTCTTTTACCGATAAACCACTTAAAGTTCTCAGCAAGATCTCTAAAGTCTTGGAAATTTGGCATAAGTGAATCTGGTCCAAAGAATTTCTTCCAGAACATTCCCCAGCTAAATTTGCCATCCACATACACTGCTTTTCTATTTTTATAAGCAACAAATGCAACTTCAAACAGGTGACTAAAGAAAACTATTCCCATTATAATAGCTGATATATGGTGGAATTTTGTCGCACCTATTGGTCCGCCCATTAAATCAATCATTCCTTGTGCCCAGTCAGCTGTATAGTATTTCTGCGGAAGTCCTGAAAAACCTAAACCTAGGAAACTTGCCGCTAAGAACAAGTGTTGAATTTTATGGAATTTACTAAATCTCTTAATCTTAACAGAATCGCTATGAGCTTTTTCTTTTGCCTCTTTCCACTCTTTTGGATATTTAGCTCTTGTAGCCATAAGCCTATAAAACCATAAAGCCGTATGGATAATAAAAAAGCCAAATACAAAGATTAAAAGCCCATGCATAAATAAAAGTCCTGCATGCATTATTGGGTACTCATCACCATCACTTGGGTCTGGGTGCATTGTTATATTAGAAAATGTCTCTCCAGCTCCTGGGTGACAACTTGCACAAGTGTCAATTCTGTTTTTACCTGGTGCTATAGTAGACATTGAGTTGTCTGCACCATGGATGCTGTGTTTTCCATGACAATCATAACAAGCTGCAACAGTGATAGCTCTATTTGCACTCTCTAAGTGCATAGCCTTACCATGGAAAGTGTTAAAATACAGACTTCTTTCTTTTTGGTGACACTCGCCACATAGTCTATCGCTTTCTTTTTTCATATTAATAACTGAAGTATACTTACCTCTGTGGACAGTATGACAGTCAGTACATTTTGGAGCATCAGCTTTCATACTTTTGCCATGAACGCTATTTTCAAGACTAGTAGCTGCTTTTTGGTGACACTCTGTACAGTTTTTATTAATAGTACTTTTTAAGCTTGCAAAATCTTGCATAATACTCTTTTGACCACCACCAACATTTACACCATGACAGCTTCTACAGCTCGGTACATCACCAAAATACATCTGGCTATGTATACTATCTGTTGTATCATGAACAGCAGATGATTTGTCCCAATTACCACTACCAATAAATTTCTTAATATTATCAGCCTGTGTTTTTACAACAGGGTTACCATTCATGATCCAAGCTTCAATACCTTCGATCATAACATATACATTTTTATAACCAAGCTTTTGAATTTCTAAAGCAAGTTCACTACTAATGTAACAAATCCTGTTTAAACAGTGCAGAACAATAGTAGCATTTTTATCTTTTGGTAGAAGGTCTTGCCAATTATCAACATTGATATGAACAGACCCTTCTATATGACCATACTCATCTCTTACCTCTTTCTCATTTGCATCAAAAAGATAAGCACCCTCCGAGATCAACTCTTTAGCTTTTGATATGCTAATCGGAGTTACACCCTGAACAACTGCCATAGTGCCTTCACTTGAAGCGTGAAGAGCTGGAGTGCTTATAGATCCAAATAGAAGAAAAGTAGCAATAAGCATAGATCTTAATACATTTTTCATCTTTTCATCCTTAAAACAAGATAAAGTCTAGCCTTTAAAGGCTAGACTTAGGGGATTTACTTTTTAGCAGTCTTTTGTCCACTAAGTATATTTAGAGCTTCCTCAATATATACTAATGCTTCATCAACTATTCTCTTAGCATAGTTTGGACCATGAATTCCCCAGCCACCATCTTTTTCTAGTTTTTTCTTAATCTCATTTGCCTCTTTAGCAAGTAGAAGAGCTTTTGATTTATCTGTACTATTTAGAGATGGGTTATTAGCTATAGCTTTATCTACATTCTTTAGACCCTCTTTAATCTTATCATAACCCTCTTTTACAGGTGTTTGCCAAGCCATAACTTTATCATAAATCATCTCTTGGTTAGTAAATTTAAGATCAGCTGGAAGAGTTGACTGAACTGGGCTGTGGCATCCACTTGCACCTGGCTTCATTAGGTCAGGATCGCTATAGCTTGTTCTACCGCAACTCCACATTAGGTCAATAAAGAATCTACCATTATTATCTCTTTCAAATCTCCAACCTTTTACTTTCATAGGATCTCTATCTTTGCCTGCTGGAGGGTTGATTGATTTTTCATCTTTACTAACTTTAATGTTCCAAATATGGCTAGCTCTAACGTTATCAAATCCACCTTTATCTGGATTTTGAATAGCAGCAAAGTTTTCACAACTCATCATATTTGGCATATGACATCCTGTACAGTTATCCTTAGCATGAACACCACCAGCTGCTTTAAAGAATTCAGCTTGAGTTTCGTGACAATCAGCACAAGTTTTCTTTAGGCCCGTTAACGTATAACCATCTTTCCAGTCATTTATCGTAACTTCGTGTGGATCGTGACAAGTTGTACATCTCATACCAGCATCATAGTGAGCTGAGCTATACATTTGTGAACCCTCAGTTCCACAGCTTGGACAGCTTGATTTAAAGTAAACATTAAATGGCTTTCTTGGGTTTGGCTCTCTTTCATCATCCTGATAAGCAAATCTTTGGTGACATCTTTCACAGTTTGATGGCATACCAGCTCCTCTTGCACCATACAAGTGTGCCCCTGGTCCGTGACACTCCTCACAGCTAATACCTAGTGAAATTGTATGAGCTTCAAGCTTCTCTTTATCACCAATAGCTGCAAAGAATTCATCTTTAGTATTAAAATTAAATTTGAAAGGGTGACAAATTTCACAATATGAACTAGCTGGTTGAAACATCATCGTTTCAGCATATTTTGAACCATATGAGTTTGTTCCCCAAACAGTTGATCTTGAGTGACCAAAATCTTCCATTTTAGTTGGGAAGCCTGGGCTAAACTCAGCTATTTTTTTAGCTACTTCTGGAGTAATATTTTCAGACCAAACTCTTGAGAATTGGTTACCACCAGCTGTAAGAGTACCTGTTAAATCAGATAAATTACCATCTTGAACATGATATGTTCCCCTAACTAGCCATTTATCAATAAAGCCATACTTTGTTCTTGGAGTACCGATAATTGCATACACATCTTCAGCTTGAATACCTAGAGGTAGTATTGAAGCTGGGGCCGTTGAATAAACTGGTTTTTTAAGATCGTTTCCAACCTCTTCAATATCATTTGTAAATCTAACTGTTTTTCTATGTCTTGATCTTTCCCACTGAGTATATTGTGCGGGGTGACACTCACCACATTTTTTTGGTCCAACATATTTATTTGGATAGTCTAAAATAGAATCCCAAGCAAGTCTATATGTAACAGCAGCATGCTCAAGACCAACTTTTTCAGCATATTTTGGTCCTTTGTTTATTTCGACAAATTCCTCTTGTCTATCACTCATAGTATACTTACCAGCAAGTTTTCCAGCTTTTTCATACTTAAAAATCGGGTGTTGATCAATAAGTAAATCAAAAAAGCTATCCGCTCCTCTTACATACTCATCAAGTGTTCTTGGAACGCCTGGTCTTTGCTTAGCATAACCTGCACTATTTAGCTCTTTAAGATCAAGCTGATACTTCTCAGCAGTTGTAGGTTCTGCAGAAGCTGCTGGTTGTGCTGGAGTAGCTTCTACTTGTGCTGGAGCATCTACAACTACAGACTCTACAGCACCCGTATCTGCTTCTTGAGCCATAAGGCTTCCAGCAAACAAAAATGCACAACAGGTTGCTGACAACCTCTTGAGTAAATTAGGTTTCATCTTTTTCCTCCTTGGATTAATACCTCAAATATAAACAGTTGAATAGTCAATTTTCTACAAACAATATTGTTATTTCATTAACAATTCAAAACTATTTGTTAGAATTGTAGTTAAATTTAGATTAAATCTAGTTTAAAGTAAATGCATTTTAAAGAACTTTATATTCATTTAAGCAAAAAAGTCATAATATCGCTATATAGGAAACTTATAAGGATAACTTTTGTGTGAAACTTTAAAATTAAATATATTAGAACTCTTAAAATTTTTAATATTATTAATAAATGCCTTAGTCACAGAATTGTAATTACATTTAAATTTTATCCAAATATTAAACAAAAAGTTTAATCTATAAAATTTAACAAATTTATAAATTTTAAGTGCTCTATAAGGTGAAAAAAGAGATAATTTATCTACTTAAATTTTAATACAAGGATATAAATTGAAAAATAAAATACTTTTATCTTTAGTTACCTGTAGTATTTTACTGTTTGGCTGTTCTAAAAAAATAGATAACACAGACCCAGTAGATGTTGTAAAAAATTTTATACTGCTTGCTGAAGCTGGAAAACTAGATGAAGCAAAAACTCTCCTTACAGAAAAACATAACTTAGACTATATTGACAAATTTGACAAAAATAATGGAAAAGATCTATTTTATATAGACTATGATTATAAAGGCAATGATGATACGGTAGAGCTTAAATTTGACTACTTAGAAGATAAAAGTGGTCCAACCATTGCATTTGTTAAAATGACATCAAATTATAAAAAACAAAACCATAAATTTGAAAAAGTTATTACCCTACATATGGTAAATGCCCAGTGGAAGATAAATGACTTTTTATTTATGCCAGTTAAAGTTAATTAAGCTTTTATATAGTTTATGTTACAAAATTTAAAATACCATTACACACAAAATTTTTAACCGTAAGGAATTTATATGGATAGACTCATTAAGGCGTTTTTTAGTATGACAAGTATGATTGTTATGCTTATAATATTTGCTATAGCATCTGGTCTTGCTACTATTATAGAATCAGCATATAACACAGCAGTTGCTTGGGAAGTAGTGTATGGAGCTTGGTGGTTTCACCTAATACAGCTTCTACTTACTTTAAATTTGATTTATAATCTATATGCTTATAGAGCTGTTTTACTTAAAAATATACCATCATTTATTTTTCACTTTAGTTTCATACTTATCTTTCTTGGTGCGGCTATTACTCACTTTTTTGGTGTTGAAGGAAGTATGCATATAAGAGAGGGATCAACAACTAATATAGTCTCAACTAGAGAGACCTACATACAGCTTATCAGTAAAGATGAAAATGGCAACGAAATAAGAACAGATGATGATAGATATGTAGCAACAAATGGTCAAAAACCTTTTGATATCAAGCTTGATACAGATAAAGGCGAAGCTGTTTTGACATTTAAAGAATTTTTGCTAAATGCAGGAATTGGCTGGGTTGAACACGATAAAGGAAGACCGATTGTAGAACTTAGCTTCTGGGATGATAATAACAAAAATGAAATTCCTCTTACTTCTGGGCATATATTTCCAATAGGTGATCTTGATATAGCTTTTAATACTGAACCAAAACAGAGCCATTTCATGAAAATATATAATAAAGATGATAAATTCTTTATGAAGACAAATCAAAAAATCGCTTATGCAAAAATGGGGAGTTCAAATTTAGAGCCTTTTCCACTTAATACAGAAGTAGAAATAGATGATATGACTGTTTATAGAATAGACAATATTGTAAATTTCTCATTTAAAACATTGATGAAAAGTGCTAGGCTTGGTGCTAAAAAACTACCACATACTGAAACTGGGTCAAATGCTATGCTTGCAACTCTATCATACAATGGAGAAACTGAAGATGTTTTTATCTTACAGTATCAAATGCCACGACAATTTACAGTTGGCGGAAAAGAGTTTTTTCTTGCGTGGTCACCAAGAATGGTTCAACTTCCATTTAGCTTAGAATTAAAGGATTTTAAAATGGATAGATACCCTGGATCGAACTCACCATCAGGATACAGCAGCGAAGTTGTAGTAAAAGATGAAGAAAATAGCGTAAATATGCCATATGAAATTTATATGAATAATGTCCTTGATTATGGCGGATATAGGTTTTTTCAAAGCAGTTATGATATGGATGAGCTTGGAACTATACTCTCAGTCAATAGAGATCCTGGCAAAGTAACTACATATATAGGATATTTTTTGATGATGGTTGGAATGCTACTAAATTTCTTTAGCAAAAACTCAAGATTTTTATTCCTTGCTAGAAAAATTGATGAGAGCAGTTCTAGAAAAAAACCATCAAAAATTGTAAAAAGTAAAAATAGTGTAGTAGCAATTCTTGCCATATTAGTGCTGTCATCAGCTAGTATTAGTCAGCTACAGGCATTTCCAGGATATGATAGCAACTCAACAGCGTCTAGTTCAACTAGTAGCTCACAAACTAGCTCAAACACCACTCCTTTTTCGGCTAAAAAATTCCCTAGCTATAAAGACGCACCAACCATTGATAAAGCTCACGCACAAAAGGCTAAAACCCTAGTCGTTCAAGGTTTTGATGGAAGAATGGAACCACTTGATACTATGGCTAGAAATATTATGACAAAAATATATAAAAAAGATGAATTTAATGGCATGGACTATATGCAAGCCCTACTTTCAATGAGTGCAAACTATGAATACTGGATAGATGCACCATATATAAGAGTAAGCGAAGATGAACTAAAGAAAATTTTAGGAATTCCTCTAGATACTAAATATGCTACTTATAATGATTTTTGGGGTGTAGATGCTGGGGGGCAAAGCTACTATAAACTTGGCAGAATGGCTGAAGCAACAAGCAGAAAACCACCTAATGAGCGTGGAACTCTTGATAAAGACATAATAAAAGTTGATGAGAGATTTAGTATATTTTATCAAACTGTAATAATGAATGCTATGCTTAAGATTATGCCAAAGGAAAATGCTGAGAATAATGACTGGTACTCGCCTTATGGGGTTATTAAAAATTTCAGTGGCGATGAAGCAATGAGAGCAAGAATGGTTCTTCAAAACTATATCGCTAGCATTCAAGAAGCTCAAAAAAGTGGTGATTGGAGCAAGGCTGATCAAGCTTTAGATCTTTTAAAGCAGTATCAAAATAAAGTTGGTCATGAAGTTATACCTTCCCTTAATCGCTTAAAATTTGAAGTTATCTTTAATGAAGCTCAAATTTTCCAAAGACTTGTTCCGGTTTATTTACTAGCTGGTTTTGCCCTTTTAATCTTAGTTTTTTCGAGAATGATGAGTCCAAAATTAAATTTAAGCACACCCGTAAAAGCAGTCTATCTAATAAATATCATAGCATTTATAGCTCACACAATAGGGCTTGGCATAAGATGGTATGTTTCAGGGCATGCACCTTGGTCTGACACTTATGAAAGCTTAGTTTATATAGCTTGGTCACTATCACTTAGCGGTATTATATTTTCTAGGACTTCAGCGATATCTCTGTCTTTAACTTCGATTATGGCTGGCATTACGCTTTTTGTTGCTCATTTAAGTGCGATAGACCCACAAATCACGCCACTTCAACCAGTTTTAAACTCATACTGGCTAACTATACATGTATCAGTTATTACAGCTAGTTATGGATTTTTTGGGCTAAGTGCACTTCTTGGAGCATTTGTTTTAGTTCTGTTTATCATCAAAAAACCAGGTCATAGAAGTGAAATTTCAAAAAATATAACAGAAGCTTGTCGTATCAATGAAATGAGTCTTATTTTAGGACTTTGTTTGTTAAGTGCTGGAAACTTTTTAGGTGGAATTTGGGCAAATGAGAGCTGGGGAAGATACTGGGGCTGGGATAGTAAAGAGACTTGGTCGCTTGTAACTATCTTAGTTTATGCAGCTATTGTCCACTTCAAAAGAGTACCATCTATGAACTCGCAATATGCTCTTTCAGTTGCTTCAATGTGGGCATTTTCAAGCGTATTAATGACATACTTTGGAGTTAACTTCTATCTAGCTGGAATGCACAGCTACGCAGGTGGTGAAACTATCCCTATCCCAACAGGACTTTGGATATATATACTATCAATGATTTTGATCACAGTTATATCGTATTTTAAACGACACGACTCAAACAGACTCTAACTTTAAAGCCAAATTTAAGCAAACTTCAAGCTTAAATTTGGCATCTTTTATAAATGAAAAGTTTTAAATTTCCAGATCCGAATTTAGCCCCAGCTGATAGCCCTTGCGTAATAGGTGGAAATTTAAGCCCCAAAATGCTTTTGGATGCTTACAAAAGCGGCTATTTTCCATGGTTTATGCAAGATCAACCAGTTCTTTGGTGGTCGCCAGATCCAAGAGCAGTTTTCTTTCCAGAAGATGTTAAACTCCACAAAAGCACAAAGCCATTTTTAAAAAAATATAACGTTAAATTTAGTCAAAATTTTAAAGATCTTATCACGCTTTGCTTTAATCAAAGAGTTAAAAACGAACCCACTTGGTTAAGTAAAGATATCATAAATGCTTATATAAATTTAGCAAATTTAGGATATGCAAATAGCGTTGAAGTCTATGATGAAGATGAGTTAATTGGCGGACTTTATGGAGTTATGATAGGTAGAGTTTTTTGTGGTGAGAGCATGATAAGTATGAAAAAAGAGGCTTCTAAAGTTGCTCTTTATACACTTGCAAAGGCTTTAATGCCGTATGATTTTATCATAGATGCCCAGGTAATGAATCCTCATCTTAAATTTATGGGTGCTAGAAATTTAGATAGAGCTGAATTTATAAAAATTTATAAAGACAAAATAAACTCAGATTTTACTCTAAATTTCAAAGAGTTAGCTAAATTCTAACTAAAAACTAAGCATTAAATTTATATAATACACTCCATGAATAATAAACATATAAAACTTGTATCTGGGGTATTTATTTTCTTTATAACACCACTTATTTTAGGGCTTTTTGTGCTTGCTAACTACTACTGGGCAAGTTCTAGTAGAAATTTGCCACGACTTGAAAGTAGCGATAAAAGTGCAGCCGTTAGAGGAAGTATAATCTCAGAAGATGGCTATCATGTAGCAAATTCTAAAAAACTATATAAAGTAACAATCGATACAAGAAGTATAGACCCAGATAAGCTTGATCTTTTTGTAAAATTATACTCAATATACGCAAATGATAGCGAAAAAAGAGTTAAAAATCTTATCAAAAAAAATGACGGTGCTGTAGTTTTGTCATATAAAATAGATCCAAAAGCCGCTATGCACTTAAGAGAGTTATCAAGAGAGCTAAATTCAAAAAAAGTCTTTATATCATTTGTCTCAAAAGATGGAGTAACAAGACCCCCTATTGGAATGAGCGTTTTAGAAAGTGGCGAAAGTAGAAACTACTTAGCCAAAAATTCAATGAGTCCTTTTTTAGGTTATGTCAAAAAAGTTGAAGTTGATGGAATAACACGCGTAAAAGGTGTTAAAGGAGTTGAAAAATTTTATGATTACTATCTTTTTGCAAGTAGTGATGAGCTAGTTCAAGGTCCACGAGATATTGGAAATAACATTATCCTAGAAAAAGATAGCATAAAATCAAAAAAAGCTGATGGATATAATGTCATACTTAATACACCTTTAAAATTTCAATCTAAAATAGAAAAACTTTTAGCAAAAAAAGCTAAAGAGTATGGAGCTACTGAGATAGTTGTGGGAATTTTAGATTCTAAAAATTCTCAAGTTTTAACTCTTGCTTCATCAAATCGTTATAATCCTGAAAATATTACTAAAAATGACTACCAAGCACTAAATATCACAGCGACAGAGTATCCTTATGAGCCTGGTTCAGTCATAAAACCAATCGTTTTCTCTCTTGTTTATGAAAAAGGGCTTGTAAATCTAAATGAAACCATAAAAACATATAACGGAAGCTATAAATTAGGAACTAGGACAATTAGAGATACAAGTCCGTATCCTGAGCTGTCTGCAATAGATATCGTTGTTAAATCATCAAATATCGGCATGATAATGATAACTTCAAGACTTGATAATGCAGAGCTTTTCAGCGGACTTTTAAACTACAATCTCTCAGCTAAAACAGGTATTGACTTGCCATATGAACAAACTGGAAATATTCCGAGTCTAAGTGCTTTATCAAACAGATCAAACAAAGCAACACTTGGTTATGGATATGGACTTCAAACGACATTTATGCAAATCCTAAATGCTTTTACGGTATTTAATAATGATGGAATTTTAACAACGCCAAGAATTGTTAATCACTTAGAAAAAGATGGTAAAATCTACAAACTAAATGAAGCAACAAGCAAACAAGTAATAAGCAAAAAAACAGCTGATGCAATGAAATTTGTTTTAACAGAAACGGTAAATAGAGGCACAGGAAGAAAAGCTAGAACAAAAGGACTAGAAATCGGTGGAAAAACAGGAACTGCTAGGGTTTTTAAAGATGGAAGTTACTCAGCAGTTTATAATAGTTCATTTTTTGGTTTTATGAATGATCAAAATAGAAGTTATACAATGGGGGTTTTAGTAAGAGAGCCAACAAAAGGAAGTTACTACGCTGCTCAAAACGCACTTCCTATTTTTAAAGAGATAATAGACATGATGATAAACGATGGATATTTGACTCCAAAACACGAAGGAAATTTCACTCAGATAAGCGAAGAAGAGTTAAGCAGGATAAGGGATTAAATTTTAACCCTAAATTTATATAAATTTGACTTAACTAATTAAGTTAATTTTTACCAAGAACCTTATGAAGGTAAAAATAACTAACAAAAATTTACATTATCACTAAATTTGAACCATTTTAACATTAAAATTATGTTTTTAAAGTTATAATCACTAATTCTATTTTAAAGCTTCTTTGTGGGGTTATAATTTTTTAAGCAATTTTCTAATCTAGTGCAAGATTTAATATTATTTAACTTACAACCTTTATCTAAATACTTTACCGCCATATCATAATCATCCCGACTTTTTATACACTTGTCATCTTTACAGATTTTTCGGTAGTAATAAAAGCCTAAATTATTACACCCTTCTTTTATATTATTATCACAAGTTTTTTTGTAACTTTTACTAGCTTCAAATTCATCTTTAAATATTAATTCCTGTAAATTTCCTAAAGCGACACAAGCATAGAAATTTACATTCTCGCAAGATATTTGATGAAATTTAAGTGCTGCAACATAATCACCTTTTGAAAAATAAATATATCCAAGCTCTGTACAAAATTTTGGCTCTAGTTTACAAGCTTTTTGATAAAAACTAAAAGCTTCATCTGCCATATCTGACTCATCTAGCATTACAGCTGACATTAAACAACCTTTTGAGTTACTATAATTGCAAGAATCTGAAAACATATCAAAAGTCGCATTGCCATATTTATGCTTTAAATCTCTTACTCCACCAGTATAAATACAGCCTCCAGATGCAAAACAAGCTTCGCCATCTTTTTCTTTTACACATCTATTTATATAAATTTCAAAATCCTTTAAATCACAATCAATATATGGCAACAAAAAACTCTTTATGCTATACTGTGTTAAATTTTGGTCTTGTAGTGCTGTATTATCATATTTTACTTCATTTGCCAAACCAAAGCTTAGCATTAAAAATAGCCAAAGTATTATTTTAAAAATTTGCTTCATTTTTTACTCCTTAAAATATCATAAGCATAATCTATAGCGGTTGGCAAATAACCACCAACAAACCAATTTAAAAGTCCTTGCCAAATAAGCATTATCATAAACACTCCAAATCTAGTTTGAAAAAGGTTGGATATATTTGAACGAAAAAGCCTACTATTTAAAAAATCATCATAAAAATAAAGGCTATAAATCATAAAGCCTATAAAAAGTGGTGTTAATATAAAAATAATGAAAATAGTGTTAATCTTTTTATCGTTTTTTTGTTTTTGATTGAATTCTTCTGTAATGGCGTATAGGTTAAACATACCATATTCATAAACTCTATAGAAAAAACTATCATATGCTATTTTTGGTATAGAAATAATACTTATAATGGTCATAAGACATACATAAAACACTATATGGTCTGGATAGATAGAATTACTGATAAGATTTTTAAAAAGTGGAATATTCTTAAAAGGATATGTGATATTTTCTAAAAATGGAAAAATTTCAAAAATACTACTAGGTATTATAAATATAACTAAGTACATAAGCCAATACACATAAAGATAACCATAATATCTCTTTTTATTTGCATGTGTATTTTCTTTTTCTTTAAGATATGCTATAAGTTTTTCTTTCAAATTTAATCCCTTACGCCAAAAATTCATAACTTTTAAAATTATAAATCTTTTTAATTATAATTTGGTTACTTTTTATTTTATTTTTCAAATTTTATATAAATTTATCTGCTTTTATAATCAACACTATTTTATATAATTTTTATTTCCAAACACTAATTAAATTCAAGCTGAATTTAACTTACGCTTTAATAAAGGAGTTTTAATCTGTTTCTACTTAAACCTTTAATTTTATAGACACTAAAACTCATAACTTATCTCCTGTTTTATTATAAAATAATATACTTTCTAAAACTAGCGATATACACGCAAGAAGCATAATGCTATTTAATCCTTGAAAAATTATATTATGAAATATCATATAAATATCACTATCTTCCATCTTTTCTAACACCGTTAAACCTAAATTCTTTTTTTTAGCAATATTGGCTTAAAATAAACCAACCACAAAAAACCATTTTCACAGAAAAGAAAAAAACTGTTATTTGGTATAATTTTAAAGCTTTCATTTTTTTTAAAATATTTAGTATCAATTGTTCTATATTGCATATCTTTTATACATAGAAAAATACCAATTATAATTGAGATTATTGATAATAAAAAAATTGCTGTAGAATAAAATTTAACTTTTTCCAAACTAGTAGATAAAACATTAAAAAATGGAATAATACCGTTATTTAAAAAATCAAAAATTGTACTTAAAAAATTTAAATTAATAAAATATAACAAAATTCCTACAGCAATATAGCAAACAAATAGATATGTCAATCTATCAATTAAATATTTAGACATAATCACATTATTATCCATTAACCTTACCCTAGCCTACCAATTTATAACTTTTAAAATTATAAATATTTTTAGTTTTATTTATATTGTTTTTATTCATTTTTCTTTTTCTTCTAATAAATTTAATATTTTTTCACTTTCATAAAATTTTGCCCACTCTTTTATTGCTTGAAAGTATTTCTCATAGCTACAAATTCCTCTATCTAATAGATATTTTATACCATTTTTATCATCAATATAACAAAATATTCTTATTAACAAATTTAGCTCTTTTTCATTAAAAATATCAAAGTTGTGTTTTTTAAGAATTTCATCTAAATAATTAAAAAAGTTATCACGAAATTCATTGTAATTTTTATCATTTGATTTTTCTTTATATATTTTATTTAATGGTTTTTTTAGATAATCATACTTCATTTCTCCATGTATATACTCCATTGCTGTGCTTATAAATTCAAGCAAAAATCCATCTATTTTAGTATCATCATAACTTAGCAAATAATCAAAAAGCTTATGTTTATTTAAAGCATAAGCATAGCTTAGCATATAAAATTTATTATCTTTTTGTTTGCTAGAAAGATAATTTGCATATTCGATAGTTGCACCAGCTTTAATGCTTTTATCAATAAATTTCACACTATCAATATCACTGATATCACAATCAAATAAAAAGCTCTCCAAAAAAGAGACATGATTAGCTACTTCAAAATTAAGCTCTGGCTCATATCTTAAAAGCAAATCATACATTTTCATATTTTTATTACGCTCTACAAAAATAGCTAATGGTCTTTTGTGCTGGCTATTTTTTAAATTTATTAAATTTGGATTTTTATCAAGCATATCTTTAGCTTTATCATAATCATCGGCTACTATTGCTTCACATAACTTATCAACTTGTTTGATTAAATTTTGGTATTGTATTGTAGCGGTATCTTTCTGACTAGAAAAGCTGAAATTTAGCATTATAGATAAACAAAATATTATTTTAAAAATTTCTTTCATCACTACTCCTTTTTGTTCAAAATTTTCATTTTAACTATTTTAAAGTTATAAATCTTTTTAGTTACTTATTATTAATCTTTTAAATTTTATATAAATTTTGCCATTTTATCTGTTTTTATGGCAGTATTACTGCGTATTGATTAATTTTAACATCCAAAAGCTCATATTTAGCTTTATTATTAAGTGATTTTGTCTCTTTTAGTGATATTTTAAAACTATATTTATCTCCTTTAATTCTAATGCTTTGTATACAGAAATTTAAAATATCACCATCTTTTTTATTAAAGCCTTGTGCTTTGAAATTTTTTCTGATTTCTTTAAGGTCTTTATTTTGTATATTTTTATCTACTACTGGCTTTATATGTTGCACTAAATTTGAAATATCAGATGAGCTAAAATCTATAATCTTAGCGATTAGTTCTGAAGGCTCCTTATAGTAATCTTTAAAAATTTGATAACTAAAAAACAGCAAAATTGAAGCAATCAATATAAGAATAAAATATATATTTTTAAATACTGATTTACTTTGTTTAGGTAACAAAATATAAGATACTACTGATAGGCAAAATATGATAAATATTTTAAAAAGTTTATTATATGGATCATTATAATAAAGAGCATTAAGAGATATAGTCTCATAAACCATCATAAAAAAGGTAAAAACCGCAATAAACATGGATATATATTTTAAAATAGTTAAGATATTTTTAAATTCTAAACTTATTTTATATTTAATGGCATTCACTATTTTTACCTCTCACGCCACAGATTTATAATTTTTAAGTAATAAATTAGTTACTTTATTTAATTTATTTTTCAATGTAAATTACCTTTGTTGGGTCATCTTTGTTTGAGTATAAAAAACTATCTATTTCATAGTTTCTATTATTACCATTTTTATAATTTATAAACTCTTTTGTGTTTTTAAAAGTTCCATTTTTGTCAGAACAATACTTTAAATAAAAATCTAAATGTTTTACTTTTTTATTAATATTCTCTTTCATATATTTTTGTTTTAAATTATATCTGTAAATATATCCATCATAACACTCATCATACACTTTTTTCATTAGCTCTTTTGATGGTTGTCCTGAGATATTGTGTTCTAGGAGTAAATTTAGCATTGGTTCGTGGTTTGGGATATTTTCTAAAACTTTATATAAAGAGTAATCATATGAAAAGTCATCTATAAAAAGCTTTAAATCAAAATTATCACCAGCTTGGTTTTTATACTCTTCTAACTCTATATCCATAGCATTGTTGACTTCTTCTTTTGGAAAAATATCATATATACTATTTCCAACTAAAACTTCATCTCCATTAAAAAAATATGGATATGGTTTATAGCCACTATCTAGGATTATTTTTGCTAGTTCCAACCAGTTTTTAAAAACAATATCATCAAACATATATCCATAACCCTTAGGTGTATCGTAATCTTTTTGAATATTATTGTATTTATAGATGATTTCTATATTATCACCATCTATTACTAGTTTTTCAATATTTCTATAGCTTGGTGTTAAAATATATCCTTGAGTAAGTGGTACTTCTTCAAATTTAACACCACTATTAATTAAAGCTTTAACTACATCTATGCTATTCATAGAAATAGCATAAGCTAAAGCATTTAAACCATACTTATCTTTTTTATGGACATCAGCACCTAGTTTTATTAGTTCATTTGTAGTATTTATATCATTATAAAAGCTTGAATACATTATAGGTGTTGTTCCATCTTCTATTTGTATATCTGCACTTAGATTATTATCTTTTAAATAACTTAATACTTTATTTGTGTTTTTTTGTTTTAAAGCATCTCTTAATGGAATGGCTATAGGATTAACAAATTCAGTGTAATTATTATCTATATCCCAGTATCTAAATCCAAAGCTATTAATTTCATCTTGAGTTACATACTTTGAAATTTCAGATCCTGGTTTAATGACAGTATCAGCTGTAACTGTGAAGTGTGATTTATTATTATCACAAGATGATAGCAGTAGTGATAGTATTATTAAGTTTATAAATTTAAATGTGTTTATTGAGTTTGTAAAGATTTGTTTCAAGGTTTAGTCCTTAATAGTAATGTATAAATTTGTATAAAATAAATTAGCACAAGCATCATCAAAAATTTCTTAAACTTATCCAAAGACTACTTGCTGTTTTGAAGCTTACATTTTATAAGCTTCAAAAGTTGTTAAATAAATTTAACTATAAACTTAACTTTATATCATCTACAAGTTTTATGAATTTCTCTTGTAGTTTATCTTTAAACTCATCTGTCTTTGCTTCAAATCTAGTTACGATTACAGGCGTTGTATTACTAGCTCTTACTAACGCCCATCCATTTTCAAATTTTACTCTTATGCCGTCAATATCACAAATTTCAACTATCTTACCAAGACCATCAACAAAATTCTCATCTTTTAGCTTTTGCTTAAGTTTTTCAACTATTTGAAATTTTTTCTCATCACTTGTTTGTATTTTTATCTCATCTGTTGAGTACATAACAGGTAGCTTTTCTATCTCAGCGTCAAGGTCATATCCAAGTTTAACAAGCTCTAACACCCTAAACATCGCATATACAGCATCATCAAAGCCAAAAAACCTCTCCTTAAAATATATGTGCCCACTTACTTCTGCTCCAAGATCAGCATTTAGCTCTTTTATGGCTTTTTTGATATTGCTATGACCTGTTTTACACATTATGGCTTCGCCGCCGTGAGAATTTATGAAGTCATACATCACCTGAGAGCATTTTACTTCGCCTAAAATTTTAGGATTTTTCATATTTAAAGAAAAAAGACAAGCCAACTCATCGCCTTTTATACTTCTTTTTGGAGTTAAGACTGCTATTCTGTCACTATCTCCATCAAAAGCAAATCCTAAATTTATACCTGTTTGTTTCATCTTAGCTTTTAGGTGTTCTAAATTTTTTGCTTCGCTTGGATCTGGGTGGTGATTTGGAAAATTTCCATCTGGTTCTTTAAATAATATCTTGGCATTTAGCTCTAAATTTTCACAAATTTTAGCTGTTGTAATGCCTGCTGTGCCATTTCCACAATCTATAATAAACGGCTCTTTAAATCCTTTTAAGCCTTTAAAAGCTTCATTATAAAATTCTAAGTATTTTGTAAGAATATCATACTTTTTAAATTTTAGATTATCTTCTATATCAGTTTTTGTGTATTCTATAGCTTTTTTACCCACTTCTGCAAGCTCTTTTCCATATAAGCTATCTTTTCCGATAGTTATCTTAAAGCCATTGTACTCTTTTGGGTTATGCGAACCTGTTATCATTATATTTGCGTCAAATTCTTCTGTAAATACACTAAAATACCCAACAGGAGTAGGAAGCAAACCGATGTTGTAAATTTCAACATTACTCAAATTTAGACCGCTTACTAGCCAGTTAAATATATTTTCTGCACTAAGTCTTGCATCAAAACCGATGCTAATAGTTTTCACACCTTTTTTTACAAAATACTCACCAACTGCTTTTCCAATAGCTTTTACTGTTTTTTCGTTTAGATCAGTGCCGTAAATGCCCCTTATATCATACTCTCTAAAAATTTTATCCATTAAATCCATCCTAAATTAATTTTTAAAATTATATATCAACTTCTCTTAAATATGCTTTACTTTAAAACGGACATAGATGTTATTCTTGATAGTAAAAGTCTATCATTTGCGATATTTGGGTTGTTTTTGCCAATTTCTAAAGTTGTAATAGCAGTCTGTCCAAAAAGCGCTCTTGAGCCATTTTTAGTTTTTAGTCCCCAAGCGTTGTGAGTTACGCTAACTTCTCCATTAACCACGCCAGTATATAGCATCACATGACCAGGCATATACAAAATACTCAAATACGGCTCACCTTTAGCTTTTATAAGATCTAGTTTTTGAGCATTTGTAAGCCCTTCAAGATTTATTATTGTTTGCATCTTTGCTTGCGCTTTTGAATTTCTAGGTAGCCAGTATCCAAATGCTGCTAAAAAATCTTTTGTAAATAGCGAACAATCACGGTAATAACTAAACCCACCCCAACCATACGGCTCACCAAGTATGCTATCAATAGCTTGTTTTAAATTTTCAGAACTAATAGCTGCTGGCCAAGTAGTTGATGAGCTTTTTTTGATACGATAATTCTGTAATCCTTTAGATGTAAATACCTTACCATAGTAAAAATTTGAGTCTGAATTATCACTCATAAGTATCGTTCCAACTCGCCCGTAAAATAAGAAATTTCCACTCATATCATAAATAGGCGTTCTATCTGTTAGGATTGTGATGAAATTTGAGTTTTTCATCATATTTTTTTCACTTTCACTTACAAAGCGTATATCTCTAGCATCTACCCAGCCCCAAACAGCGTCATTTTGTACAAATGCAAAATCGCCGTCTTTACTAAAGTGCGACACATAAAGTGGATAGTTTATTCCTAAAGTTGAGTTTGCAAGATAATCAAATGGATATCCCTCGCCTGGATCGTTAAAGCTATAAAATATCGGCTCATGAGATGGTGTATTTCTAAGAAATGTGTTTTTTACAGTCACAGCTGAGCTTGAAATCTTACCAAAATCCTTAACATTTGCATTTTGTTCTATTTTTTTAAAGTGGGCATCAGAATAGGCTCTTCTGCTTGGTGAAATGTAAGTTCTACGGCTTGAGTTTTTATAAGAATTTAGCCCCCAAAAAGCTTCATTTTTGCTAGCTGTAGGCTTTGTAAAACTCCAAACCCTAAAATATCTATCTTTAAAATTTGCACCACTTACGGTAGTTTGTTTTTCTATATTTGGTAAGAATTTCACATTTTGAGGTAGATCAAATTTAAGCAACTCATATTTGGAGCTAACTTGATAGTTTGGTAAAAGAGCGTTTTTGTTGGCACAAGATACTAAAAAAATCGCCATTAACGGTAAAAGTATATATTTTTTCAATTTATAAGCCTTTTAAAAAATTTAAAATATTTTATTTAAATTTTGTAAACAATCAACAAAACATATTATAACTCTTAATCACTTTTAGGTATAATCTTAAAATTTAATTTAAAAGAGTGAAATTTTGATAGAGCGTATACTTGAAATTTTAAAAAACAACAATCTTTTTTTAACAGGTGGCGGTGGTGTTGGCAAAAGCTTTGCTACTAGGGCTGTTATTGATAGATACAAAAATCTTAATAAAAATGTCATAGTTCTTGGAAGTACTGGTATAAGTGCTGTAAATATCGGCGGTGTGACGATTCATTCGTTTTTTAGCTTTGGAATATGTAAAAACGCCGATGAACTTAGCGGATATGATAAAAGTAGAAGTGCTAAAAGAAGGTTAGCTGATCTAAAGGAGATGCTTCCTAAAACCGATCTTATCGTTATAGATGAAATTTCAATGGTTTCAGGGGCTTTGTTTGATATGATATATTTTAGATTATCAAATTTGGGCTTTAATGGTAAAGTTATGGTGGTTGGAGACTTTTATCAACTTCCACCAGTTGCTACAAAAGATAATAACTCTTTATTTTCTTCAAGATATGCTTTTTCATCTTACTCTTGGGGGCTTATGAAGTTTGTAAATGTTGAATTTATTACCTCAAAAAGAACACAAGACTTAGAATTTTATGAAATTTTATCCTCTCTTAGAGTTGGAGATATAAATCCTAAAGTTTCTAGCTATCTTGGTAAATTTTTAAGTAGAAATTTGATTTTGGATTCTAGTAAAACTGTCCTTTTTGGACGAAATATTGATGCTGATGAACTAAATAAAGCTATGTTAAATAGGCTTGATTTGCCACTTGAGAAATTTATAGCTGGCTATGATATCCACGATGAAAACTTAAGAAGTGAGAGATTTATAAAATGGGTTGAAAATTTAAATGTCCCTGCGAATTTTGAATTTAAGGTTGGTGCAAAGGTGATATTTACAGCAAACCGCTACAAAAGTGCGTTTAATAGTGTTAGTTTTTATAACGGTGAACAAGGCATTATAGATAGTGTTGTAAAAGATGGATATCAAATTTTAGCTATAAAGATAGAAAAAAATAGCGGCGAGTTGGTAGAAATAACGCCAAATAGCTATGATTTAGGCGAGTTTAGGTTAAAAGATGACGAACCAAGTTATGAAATTTTAGCTAGTTTTTATCAGTTTCCACTCCGTCTAGCTTATGGCATAACTATACATAAATCACAAGGTATGAGTATAGATAATCTTACTTGTAATCTTAATAATATTTTTGCTGAAGGGCAACTCTATGTAGCTCTTTCAAGAGCTATAAATCCAAAAAATCTCTCTATAATCTACTCAAGAAGTGCCAGTTTTGATAGCTATCTTAACAAAGTTGTAAAGGTTTCAAATGATGTAAAAGAGTTTTACGAGAAAGAAACCTTTATCTATATGGATTAATTTTACTGCGTGATGATATCAAAATTTGCTGGAATTTGTGGCATAAAAATAGCATCATTTAGATTGATATTTTTCTTAACATTGCTAAAATTTATTTCAACTTCATTTCCTAGCTTATCTGTGTAAGTTATGGTATTTATCAAGTCATTTTTAAACTTAAGATGATAAAGTATATCATCAAACTTAGCATCATATAAATTCTCATCTATCTTTTTAGCATTTTGCATAACTTTTGTTAAATTTGGCACATCTTTTAAAGTTGTAAGAATTGCTTGTTCAAGATCAGGCTCAATAACTACAACTCGCTCAAAGCTAAAATAGATATCTTTTGGACTTGGAGATCTGTATTTCCAAAGAGCGTGAGTGTTTGTGGCTTGAAAATTTCCACTATAATTTATCATGCTTCCATCGTTTTTTACAGTTTGAGTAAAATCGCTTGATAAGGTTTTAAATTCCAGTGGATTTGCCACCAAAAAGCTTACAAAAAGCATAAAATTTGAAACTATAAATAATAGTTTTTTCATAAGTTCTCCTTATTAAATTTGAAGGATTTTACTAAGTTTTGTTAAATCATTTATCTATATAATTCAAATAGTAGCTACATTTAAGTAGCAATTGTGTATAATTTTAATCAAATTTTAAATTAAAGGATATCAAGTGAAAAAGCTACTTGGATTTTTAATAATTCTTTGTGTTTTATTAGGCGGTTTGGCTATTTTTGGCAAACCCTATATAGGAGTTACAACTACAAATAACATAGCAAAAAATGCTGGAGCTCAGGTTATAAGTAATGAAAACGGCGTTTTAGAAGGAGTTTTTAAAAAAGAAATTCTTAATAAAATGATTCTAGAACACACCAGTAAAAACATAAGCGATCCTGCTTTAAGAGCAGAAGTAATAGATGATCTTATAAATGAAGAGAGTTTTAAAAATGATATAAAATTTAAATACTACTATGAGACTAGTTTAAACGTCTTAAACCCCGAAATAAAAGGTGAAATTGAAGTTCTTGATAAAGATAGTGTATCACTATTTTCAAAAATTTTTGGCACAGCTAAAGCCCTTACTTTGGAATTTAAAGGAAAAGATGCAACTCTTTTAGCTAAAGATATAAGCTATAAAGATGATGATTTAAAGCTAATGGTAAATGGTCTTAAGTTTGATTTTACAGGAGTTAACAAAGATGGCAGCATAAAGGGTGTTAAATTTAGCTTTTCTAAACTTGAAATGTTAGATTTATACACTAAAGGTAGTTATGATTTAGAAGATTTTTATATCAAAAGCTCACTTGCAACGCCTTTTAAAAGTGGTGATGACATATATAAATTTTTTAGTAAAAATAGCACTCACGAGATAAATATCGGTGAAATTTCATATAAAGATAATAGTCAAAATATCAAATTCAGTGACGCTAAATACATAATAGAACTAAAATCTTATCCAAAAAATGATATTGTTGATATGCTCCTTTCTGATTCATCGCATAGTTTTGATATGGGAAGTTTTTCATACAGTGATAACGAAGCTAAATTAACTCTAAGTGGCATAAAAAGCACAATGGATAGAAAAAATATTGATAACAGAGTTGTAGATACTCAAAAATTTAGCATTGATGATTTGGGCTTTAACTTTGAGCAAAATGGATTTGACTTTAAAAATTTAACAATAAATGCTAGTTCAAAAATACCAAAAAGCCTTTACAAAACTCTTACAAATTTAGATTTTGTAGATAGTCTTGAGAGTATGGATGAGAGCGAAGTTATGGATAATATTGTTAAAAATTTTGGCTCTGGAATTGACTTTGAGATAGATGAGCTATCGCTTGAAAACCACAAAGGTGATAAAGTAAAAGCTTTAGTGGATTTTTCTATTCCAGTAATTAGCGACATAGAAAATGGCGATATGAGCATGTTAAATTTGCTAAAAAGCTCTATTAAATTTTCAACAACTTCTAATTTAGCTGAGTTTTTAAGCCAAACAGATGAGCTTAAGATAATGGGTACTTTTGCTGATCTTAGCATATTTGGTGTATTTGATCAGCTTAAAGAGGATTTTGAAACATCAATCAAGCCTGAAGCTTTAAGTGTGCTTGATAAGTATAAACTTGATAAACTAAGCAAAAAAGTAAAAAATCTAAATGTAGATAGTGTCTTTAAAGTGAGTGAAAACGGAGGCTATGAGCTAAACATTGATGAGAGCTTTATAGCTTTCTTGCTACCAGGACTTGCTTATAGCTATAATAATAACAGCTCCGATGAAGAAATTCAAATAGCAACAGCACTTGCAAATTTAAATACAGTAATATCTGATATAACTATTTATTACACCGCACAAAGGCAATTTGCTTCAAAAATTTCTGATATGACAAATGTTTCTATTACTGATGAAGAAAGTAGTAAAAACAAAATGCTTGGAACACTTAAAGTAAATGGCAAAAACTGCTTTATTATTATCGTAGATTTTAGCGATAAACCTTTTATAGATATCACAGAAGGACTTGATAATAAAGACACTCTTTGTAAAGAAATTTATAAAAGTCCTGAAACTAAAGAAATTTTAGATGAGAATTTCTATATGGACTATAGAAATTTAAATTTTTAAAATTATTATAAATTCAGAGTTTATGGTTTAAAATTTAATCATAAACTCTTTTTGATCTCCATATTAAATTAAAATAAACTATACATTGAGAAGTTTTAAACAAAATATGTTAAAATACAAAATTAAATTTTTGGAGTGATTATGATACAGAATTTATTTGGAAAAATTTTTGGTACTAAAAATGATCGTATAGTTAAACACTACGCTAAAAGAGCAAAAGAGATAAACGCTCTTGAAAGCAAATATGAAAGCATGAGTGATGATGAGCTAAAAGCTAGTTTTGATGCGTTAAAGCAAGCCGTACAAAAAGATGAAAAAAGCTTAGATGATGTTTTAAACGATAGCTTTGCAATAACAAGAGAAGCTAGCAAAAGAGTACTAAATATGCGTCACTTTGATGTCCAGCTAATAGGCGGTATGGTACTTCATGATGGAAATATCGCTGAGATGAAAACTGGTGAAGGAAAAACCCTTGTAGCAACTCTGCCTGTTGTTTTAAATGCTATGAGTGGCAAAGGCGTTCATGTTGTAACAGTTAATGACTATTTGGCTAAGCGTGATGCTCGTGAAATGGGTGCTTTGTATGAGTTTTTAGGATATAGCGTTGGAGTTATAGTTGGCGGGCAGTATGATGATACTGAAAGAAAATCACAATATAACGCAGATATAACATATGGTACAAATAACGAATTTGGCTTTGATTATTTAAGAGATAATATGAAATTTAGAGCTGAAGATAAAGTCCAAAGAGAACATAATTTTGTTATAGTTGACGAAGTTGATAGTATTTTAATAGATGAAGCAAGAACTCCACTTATCATCTCAGGACCAACAAATAGAACTCTTGATGGCTATGTTAAGGCAAATGAAGTCGCACTTCAGCTTAAAAGAGGCGAACCAGCAAATTTAAACGAACCTGGTTCTAAACCAACTGGAGACTTTGTAGTTGATGAGAAAAATAGAACCATTATGCTAAATGAAGAAGGAATTGCTAAGGCTGAAAAGCTTTTTGGTGTAGATAACTTATATAGTCTTGAAAATGCTATTTTAAGTCACTATCTTGATCAAGCTCTAAAGGCAAATCACCTTTTCTTAAAAGATGTAAACTATGTGGTAAAAGATGGACAAGTTGTAATTGTTGATGAATTTACCGGTAGGCTTAGCGAAGGGCGTCGTTTTAGCGAAGGACTTCATCAAGCCCTAGAAGCAAAAGAAGGAGTTAAAATTCAAGAAGAGAGCCAAACTCTAGCTGATATTACATTTCAAAACTACTTTAGACTTTATGATAAACTAGCAGGTATGACAGGAACAGCTCAAACTGAAGCAAGCGAATTTAGTCAAATTTATAGCCTTGAAGTTATCTCAATACCTACTAACGTCCCAGTTGCTAGGATAGATCAAAACGATCTTATTTACAAAACAGAAGCTGAGAAATTTAGAGCTGTTATAGAAGAGATAAAACGCCTAAACGCTAAAGGTCAGCCTGTTTTAGTTGGAACAGCTTCTATAGAAAAAAGCGAAGTACTTCATGAACTTCTTAAAAAAGAGCGTATCGCTCACTCAGTACTAAATGCTAAAAACCACGAAAAAGAGGCTGAAATAATTGCCGATGCTGGAGCAAAAGGAGCAGTAACAATCGCAACAAACATGGCAGGTCGTGGTGTTGATATAAGGATAAATGATGAGGTAAGAGATCTTGGTGGACTTTATATCCTAGGAACAGAAAGACACGAAAGTAGGCGTATAGATAACCAGCTTCGTGGTCGTGCTGGAAGACAAGGAGATCCAGGAGAGAGTAGATTTTTCTTAAGTTTAGATGATAATTTACTTAGAATTTTTGGAAGTGATAGGATAAAAAATATCATGGATAGACTTGGTATAAAAGAAGGTGAAAGTATCGAGTCAAAAATGGTAACAAGAGCTGTAGAAAACGCTCAAAAAAAGGTAGAAAGCTTACACTTTGAAAGCCGTAAATATGTCCTTGAGTATGACGATATAGCAAATGAACAAAGAAAGACCATATATAAATACAGAAACGAACTTCTTGACCCTGAGTATGATCTAAGTCAAAAGATAGATGATAACAGACTAACATATGTTGATGTGGTGCTAGAAAATGCTGAAATTTATGATGGTATGCAAAAGAGTGATTTTAATCTAGATGCAGTTATTAGCTCATTTAGTGAAGAGATTGGGCATATTTTTACAAAAGAAGAGCTTGAAAAATTTGATACTTACTCAGAGCTTAAAGAGTATATTGCAGATGAACTTAAAAAAGCTTACGATGATAAGATGAGTTTGGTTGAGCCTGAACAAAGAAAAGCTATAGAAAAGCAAGTCTATCTTCAAGTCGTAGATAAGGACTGGAGAGAGCATCTTTATCAAATGGATATCTTAAAAACAGGCATTGGATTAAGAGGATATAACAGAAAAGATCCACTTACTGAGTATAAAAAAGAAAGCTATGAGCTTTTTGTTGATTTAGTTGGGCGTCTAAAAAGAGATAGTATAAGAACACTTCAAGCTATTCGCTTTAAGACAAAAGAGGAGATGGAAGCTGAAGAGCGCGCTATGAAGCAAGCTCAAGCTAGAGCGATGGAAGAGATGAATAGAGCTATCGAAGCTAAAAATAAAGAGCTTCAAAACGAGACTGAAGAGAAAAAATTAGAGCCTATAAAAGTAGCAAAAAAGCCTAAAAGAAATGAGCCATGCCCTTGTGGAAGTGGTAAAAAATACAAAGAGTGTTGTGGCAAAAGTGGTCCTAAAAAAGGTGATTTAGCCTAAATTTGGAGCTTGAAATTTGGTAAAATATTTAACTAGAAAATATCTTAGATTTGATAAAAGTCAGCCATTTATAACGATGTGTGCGATTTTAGCTTTTTTAGGCGTTAGCATTGGGCTAATGGTTTTAATAGTTGCAATGGCTATAATGAATGGCTTTGATAAAGAATTTGAAAGAAAACTCTTTACAATGAACTATCCTATAACGATACTTAGCCATTTTAAAGAGGGAATTTCTAGAAATGATCTTGAAAATTTAAGATCAAATTTACCAGATATCAAATTTAGCCCTTACATAACAACTCAAGCTATCGTAAAAGGTGGTGATAAACTAGAAGGTGCTGTTGTTTTTGGTGTGGATGCAAAAAGCGAAGCAGAAGTTAATGAAGTTGTAAAAAATGGACTAAAAGATGCGAATTTAACCGGCTTTGGTGCTATGATAGGAAAAGGCTTAAAAGAGCAGTTTATGCTTAGAAAAGATGATAAGATTATGCTTATATTTACCAAATTTGACGCAGGTGGCTTTTCACTACTTCCAAAGATGAAACGCTTTGATGTAAAGGCTGAGTTTCACTCAGGACTTATCGCTTACGATAAAGCCTACATATATACAGATATTAATGATTTAGCAAAAGTTCTTGACTATAAAGATGAAAGTTTTGATGGAATTCATATATATTCAAATGATCCATTTAAAGATAAGGAGCGTATAAAAGCTATCCTTCCTGAAAATATGGTAGCTCTTGGCTGGTGGGAGCAAAATGGAAACTTTTTTTCAGCTCTTGCTCTTGAAAAAAGAGCACTTTTTATCGTGCTAATGCTTATTATCTTAGTAGCAAGTCTTAATATCATAAGCTCACTTCTTATGACAGTCATGAATCGCCGTCAAGAAATAGCGCTTCTTCTTGCACTTGGTGCTAGTAAAAAAGAGGTTAAAAGCGTTTTTTTCAGACTTGGAATGGTAATAGGTGGTGGTGGCATTGTATTTGGTGCTATTCTTGGGCTTTTGGGAGTTTGGATTTTTGGTAGTTTTGATATAGTTAAGCTTCCAGCTGATGTTTATGGTAGCTCAAAACTTCCAATGGAGCTATCAGTAAGTGATTTTTGTATGATTATATTTGGTGCTCTTGCTATCGTTATAATCTCATCATACTACCCAGCCAAAAAAGCAACAGAAGTTGATGTTTTAGAAACTTTAAGGAATGAGTAGAATTGAATTTAAGTTTATTTAATATTTGATAGTTAAAGCTTGAGTTTATAATCTAGATTAAGTAAATAAATTTAAAGCGAAACTAAACAAAGTTTATAGAACTTGTTTAACTTGAATTTAAGTGATACTTTTATATAATCACTAGATTATTTTTAAGGAAAAAGAATTGGACAGACGAAGAATTGAAATTCAAGATGATGAAATTGATTTAGCTGTGGTATTTAAAACGCTATTTGATTATAAATTTACTATAGTCATTATAACTTTCATTTTTTTACTTATTGGAGTTATTTATGCTATAACATCCACTAAATGGCTAAAAACCACTGCCATAGTTGAAGTTGGTCATCACTTTACAAATAACAATGAACAATATATAGCTAACTTTTCAAATTTTAGAAATGACGTTTTAGCTTATGGAATTTCGGTTTTAGACCAAAATGAAACTGACTTTAAAGATATCTATGTTGATTATAATCTAACAACCAAAGATGATAGTGCTAATAAAGTCTTTGAAGATGGATTTTATGCTATAAATATTATTGGAAAAAATAAAGATAAATCACTCGAAAAAATAGATGAAATTTTAAAACAAATCACCATAAAACATAAGAATAATCTCGAGTATATCTTAGCACAAAAAAGCATTGATTTGGAGATTTTAAATAAAAATATAGAAGATACAAAAAATATAATATTAGCTAATGCAAACTATCAGATAAAAATTTTACAAGAAGAAGCTCCAAAAATAGCCGAAAAAATAGAACAAATTTCAAAAATTCTAATAGAAAAAGATAATATAGAAAATAAAGAGGCAGTTTCTTCTATTCAAATAGGTGGAAGCGATTACGGGTTATCATCTCTAATACAATATAGAAATAATATTATAACAAATTCAATATCAGATGCGAGCACAAGACTATTTGACATTCAAATGTTGTTAGAAAACATGATAAAGCAAAAGAACGACTTAGAAAAAGATATAAAGGATGGCTATAGGAATACTAAGGTGATGTCAGTAGCAACAACTCCTGAGAAAAATAAAAATTTATTAATAATAGCTATTTTAACTTTCATAGGCTTTTTCGTAAGCATTTTTAGTGTGCTTGTGTGGAATGTTGTAAAAAAAATATAAATAATTTTGTACAGCTGATATGTCAAATAAAAATCCTGTAATAGAGAGAAAAGAAGGTGCTATTTTAACATATGTAAATATTTTTCTTAATACCTTTATAATGATTTTTTATACCCCGTTTGTTATAAAAATGCTTGGGCAAAGTGAATTTGGTCTTTACTCGTTAGCTATTAGCATTATGGGGTATATTGCTATATTTGATTTTGGTCTTGGTAATGCAGTTGTTGTTTTTACATCTAAATTTATAGCAAAAAATCAGCAAAATAAACAAAACATTTTATATTCCACTGTATTTGTTTTTTATATCTGCATGAGTTTTTTAATAATTATTTTAGGAGTTATTTTTTTAAGTAATATAGAATTATTTTTTAAAAACTCTTTAACTTTAGAAGAGATAGAAATCTTAAAAGTTTTAGTTATGCTTTTAATTTTTAATATGACTTTTTCTTTACCTTGCAATGTTTTTTCATCTATACTAAATGCTTATGAAAGATTTATATTCATGAAAAAAATCTCAATTTTAAGATCTTTATTAACTCCATTATTTCTTAGTGTAATTTTACTTTTAGGCTTTAAGTCCATTTCTATGATAGTTTCAATTACATTTTTAAATATATTGTATTTTTTAACAATAATTATATATTGCAAAAAAAACATTAATATGAAAATAGATATTTTAAAATTTAATTTTAATTTTTTAAAAATGGTTTTAAATTATTCCATTTTTATTTTTATAGGATTGATAGTTGATCAAGTTAATTGGAATTTTGGTCAGTTTATAATAGGTTCTTTCTTGGGGGCAAAAGAAGTTGGCGTTTTTGCTATAGCAATTTTGTTTAACTCAATGTTTATAATGCTTTCAACTGCTATTAGCGGAGTATTTTTACCTAAAATTTCTAAGATGATTTCAAGTGGAGCAAATAACGAAACTCTAACTAACGAAATGATAAGAATAGGAAGACTTCAAGGTTATATTATTTTTTTAATACTATTTGGCTTTATTATTTTCGGTAAGGATTTTATAAAACTTTGGGTTGGAGAAAGCTATATAGATGCTTATTATTTAACAATTATCATAATGATACCTCTTAGTGTGCCATTAATCCAAAATCTAGGACTTAGCATAATGCAAGCTAAAAACCAATATCAATTTAAGGCGATTTCCACACTGATAGGAGCTATTATTTCCATATTTTTATCTATATATTTGGTTAAAATTTATGGATATTTTGGAGTATCATTTAGTATAGCTTCTATGTTTTTTATAATGAACGGCATCGCAATTAACTGGTATTATCATAAAAAAATTAAGCTTAATATGCAAAAATTTTGGAGTGAAATATTTAAAAATATCACTCCAATTTTTCTGTTATTTCTGTTATTTCTGTTATTTTCAAATTTTATCAAATCAGACAATATAGTATATTTTGCTATAGAAATTTTAGTTTTTATGTTACTTTATTTTATAGTTTGCTATAAAATCTGTATGAATGAGTACGAAAAATCACTCCTTGAATCAATACTTAAAAAAATAAAGGTATAAAATTTGAAACCAAATGTTATAGAATTAGTCGTTAAAAAAGATAGATGTATAGGTTGTGGAACTTGTGCTGGTATGTGCCCTGTCAATGTTTTAAGTATGGATTTTAATAAAAGTGGCTGTTATGAGCCTTATGAAATTCCAGGATGTCTTAGTAAATGCACTATTTGTTTAAAGGTATGTCCTTTTTACGACAAAGATCTAAAAGAGATTGGAATTTCAAACGAGCTATATAAAACCCAAAAATCATATAAAGAAATGGGAAATTTTATAGGCACTTATGAGTTTTATATAAAAGATGAAAAAGAAAGAATCAAAAGTGCTAGTGGTGGGGCAGGATATTATATTTTAAGTGAACTTTTAAGTCAAAAAAAGGTTGATAAAATTATCGCAATTGAGCCAAATGACGATCCAGAGATGCTTTTTAAATTTAGTGTGTTTGATAATGTTTTAGACTTACAAAAAAGTAAAAAATCAGCTTATTATCCTACAAATATGGAAAGTATTTTAAAATACATTTTAAAAAATGATTATTCATATGTAATTACAGCACTTCCATGTTTTGCAAAAGCTATTAGATTAGTACAAAAAACAAACCCTAAAATAAGAAAAAGAGTTAAATTTATAGTAGGTCTTGTTTGTGGGCAGTTAAAAAGTAAAAATTTTACGCAAACTTTAGCTGATTTAAATTTTAAAACCCATAAAAAGCTTAAAAAAGTTGATTTTAGACATAAACTAGAAGGAAGACCTAGTTCAAATTTTGCATTTAAATTTACATCTGTCGATGACTGGTCATCTGTCGATGACCGTAAAACCTCGCCGAGTATTTTTTGGTCATCTAGAGCATTTACTCCACTTGCCTGTAATAACTGCAATGACACCTTTGCTTTGTGTGCGGACGCTGTTTTAATGGATGCTTGGCTTGGTAAATTTACAAAAGATTGGCGTGGACACTCTTTGATTATTACTAGAAATCATGAAATTGATGAAATGTTAAAAAATGCTGATAAAAATTTTGTTCATTGTGAAAGTTTTGATTATAAACAGGTTTATGTTTCACAAAAACCTGTTGTGGATAATAAAAGTATGTTTTTTCATAAGAAGTTAAATTTTATCTCAAAAGCTAAATTAAAATTACAAATAAATACTAATCTAAATCCTAGGGATTTTAACAAGTATTTAGAAGAATATTTAAAACAAGAAAAAATATACAAAATCATGATTTTTTCTATGAGAGTAGTAAGAAAAATTATAAGAGAGATAAAGGCGATGATATGAAAATAGCAGTTTTAACTTTACCACTTTTAAATAATTATGGTGGAAATTTACAAGCTTTTGCGATGATGAGATTATTAAAGAATTTAGGGCATGAGCCAGTTTTTTTAAATTTACAGCTTACTCATAGTTTAGAATTTTGGGTTAAATTTATAATAAAAAAATACTTTTTATTTTTTATAAATAAGTATAAAAATCCATTTTTTTTAAACCGTAAAAAATGCATGAAAAGATTTATTGATGATTTTATTATTCCGCAAAGTAAGAAAATTTGTTCTGAAAATGAATTATTATATTTTTTAAAAAATAGTAATTTTGATGCTTGTATAGTAGGAAGCGATCAAATTTTTAGTAGTATGGGGGTTTTGGGTTTTAGAGATATTTATTCGTTAGGTTTTTTAAGTGATAATATTATAAAACTTTCATATGCTGCGTCTTTTGGTGGAGATAAATACAAAGGTGGTAATATAAATTTTCATTCACAAAATTTAAAGAAATTTAAAGCTATTTCTGTTAGAGAAAAAAGTGGAGTGAAAATATGTAAAGAAATTTTTGGTGTTGGTGCTAAACATGTGCTTGATCCGACCATGATGCTTGAGGTTAGTGAGTATAAAAGCCTTTTTACTGACATTAAAAACTCAAAAACAAAAGGTAAAATTTTTGTTTATATTTTGGATAAAAACAAAGAAAAAACTGATGCTATAAAAAAGTTTGTAAAAGATAAAAATTTAGAAGCTTATGAGATAAATGATGGAAATTCTTCACAAGATACCATTTCTATCGAAGAGTGGCTTAAAAATATCTACGATGCAGATATTATTATAACAGACTCATTTCATGGATGTGTATTTTCAATTTTATTTAATAAACCATTCCATGCTTTTGTAAATAAAGAACGTGGTGTAGATAGGTTTTACTCACTTTTTGAGATGTTTGACTTAAATGATAGAGTGGTAAATGACGCTAAATTTAGCTTAAATGAAATTGATTATAAAAAAGTAGATGAGATTCTTAAAAAACAAAAAGAGTATTCTAAAGAGTTTTTAATATCAAATTTAAGGATAAAAAATGGCTAAAATTTTAATAATATTTGGAACTCGCCCAGAAGCGATAAAAATGGCACCATTAGTAAAAGAGTTTAAAAAATATCATGAATTTGATACAAAAGTATGTGTTACAGCTCAACATAGAGAAATGCTTGATCAGGTACTTGAAATTTTTGATATAAAGCCGGATTATGATCTAAATATAATGAAGCAAAATCAAGATTTATACGATGTAACCTCAAATATTTTACTTCAAATAAAAAAAGTTTTTGATGATTTTAAACCAGACTTTGTATTTGTTCATGGTGATACTACAACGACATTTGCCTCTAGTTTGGCTGCATTTTACAAGCAGATTAAGATTTGCCATGTTGAAGCAGGGCTTAGAACGTATGATATTTATAATCCTTTTCCAGAAGAGGTAAACAGGGTTTTAACTAGCAAGCTTGCCAAATTTCATTTTGCCCCTACAAACAAAGCGATGCAAAATTTATTAAACGAAAATGTTGATAAAAATAATATTTTAGTTACCGGAAATAGTGTGATTGACGCTCTTTATTGTGTGCTTGATAAAATAAATAATGATTTAAATTTAGAAAAAGAAATTTATGAAAAACTTCAAAATTTTTTAGATAATAAAATTGACATAAAAAAAGATAAATTTATTTTAGTAACTGCACACAGAAGAGAAAATTTTGGCAATGGAATAAAAAATATTTGCATAGCCTTAGAAATATTAGCTAAAAATAATCCAAATATTAATTTTATATATCCAGTTCATCTTAATCCAAATATTCAAAAACCTGTTTTTGAAAAATTAGGTGAAATTTCAAATACACATCTTATAAGCCCTTTGGATTATTTAGAGTTTTCATATTTGATGAATTTGTCATATCTTGTTTTAACTGATAGTGGAGGAATTCAAGAGGAAGCACCAAGTTTAGGAAAACCTGTATTGGTTTTAAGAAATACAACTGAAAGACCTGAAGCCATAGAAGCTGGAACGGTAAAATTAGTTGGAACATGCATTGATAAAATAGTTGAAAATACTCAAATTCTAATAGATGATAAAAAAGAGTATAAAAAAATGAGTAAAGCTTCCAATCCTTATGGTGATGGTAAGGCTTGTGAAAAAATAGTGGAATTTATCTATAATAAATATTAAAAAATAATATGAATAAAAAAAAATTAATAATTTTAGAAAAAATTTTATTGTTAGGTTTAATATTTTATGTGCCAGTAGATATTATAAATGGTTTTTTAATTGAGAAATTTAATATATCCATATCTTTATTTTATAAATTTAGTATTGTTTTTCTTATGATGTTATTAAGTTTTAATAAAAAAATTGCACAGTATTTTATTATAATAAACATATTAATATTATTATTTCTAATTCATTTTTTGATATCTGAAAATTTTTTAATATCAGTTTTAGGCTTAGATTGGATGATTAAATTTATGTTAATATTTATATCTTATTTGTATTTTTCAAGTTTAAATTTAAAGCAATTTAAAAGAAATTCTCTAATTTTTATTAAATATTCATTTTTATTTTATGTTTTTAATTTTACAATTGGTGCTTTTGGTTTCGGATATAATACATATAGTGATAATGAGGGTGTAAAAGGTTTTTTTTACGCCATGAATGAAGTTGCTATTGGAGTATTAATCTGTGGCGGAATATTGCAAATGATATTTATAAGTAGTCGATATTATTTATTGTTTTTATTTGTTTCATTTTTAGTAATTTTTATTGGAGTTTTATCGTCTACTAAGGTTATGTTTATAGGTGCTTTGATAATTTTTTTATCTTTTTTATATATACATGTATCCAATTCAATCAACAATAAAAGAATAAATAAAAAAACATTTTTTTTATTTATAACAGTGCTTATTATATTGCCAATTTTAATTTTATTTTCATTTTATTATGCATATTATTTAACAAATATTTTTAATAGATTACAGTACTTTTATAACAAATTAGATATTTTAACTTTTGTATTTAGCAATAGGAATGTATATGCTAAAATGGCACTAGATTTATTTTTAAACGATTATAATAGCATAGAAATTTTATTTGGAAGTGGTATATTATGGACTTATGCTTTTGATGGTATTAATATGGTAGAAATAGATTTAATAGATTTTTTAATGTCATATGGTTTATTTGGTGTATTTATTACATATGGATTTTATATTTTTATAGTACTAAAAAATCAGTTTAAAAAAAGAATTTATTATAGATATACTAATATTATTATGATATTGGTATTATGTATCAGCTTAACCGCTGGACATGTTTTAAATTCTGGTCACGCTGGAATTTTTTTAGGTCTTTTAATGTCATTCTGTAATGCAAAAAGGAGGAAAAATGAGGATATTAGTTCTATCAAATATGTACCCTAGCAAAAGATATCCAAACTATGGTGTATTTGTAAAGAATTTTGTGGAAAAATTATTGGATGAAAATATAAATATTAATATAGTTTGTATAAAAGGTAGAGAAAATATTAAAATAAAAAAAATATGCAAATATTTTATTTTTATTTTTAAGTCTATATTTTGTATATTGAGAAATAATTATGATGTAATATATATACACTATGCGGAGCATTCAGTATTTCCTTTAGCTTTAATTAAAGTATTTTATAAAATAAAAAAACCAATTATTATAAATGCACATGGCGACGATGTTCTTAGTAATTCTAGAGTATCAAAAATGGTGTATTCTACTATACAAAGTGCTAGCTTAATAGTTGTCCCATCTAAATATTTTTATAATATAGTGTTAAAAAAATACTCTAACCCAAATATTTTTATTTCTCCATCTGGTGGAATAAATTTAAAAATTTTTAATTCTAAAAATAGCAATTTAATATCTAATGATAATATAATAAAATTAGGGTATGTTTCAAGAATAGACCATGGCAAGGGCTGGGACGTGCTTTTAAAGGCAATACATGTTTTAGTTACAAAATATAATATGATAAATATTAAATTAACTGTTATAGGCTGTGGAAATGAAGAAAAAGATTTTTTAAATATGATTGATAATTTAAAAATAAATAAATATGTATATTTTTTAGGTGTAAAAAAACAAAATGATTTACCTGAGCACTATAGAAATATGGATATTTTTGTTTTTCCATCATATAGAGCAGGTGAAAGCTTGGGTTTGGCTGGATTAGAAGCTATGGCTTGTGGTGTTCCAGTAATAGGTTCTAAGATTGGAGGGATAGAAACTTATTTAATTGATAATTACAATGGTTTTTTATTTGAGCCCGGAGATTATAATGATTTAGCTTTAAAAATTGTAAAATTTATAAAATTAGATAATATACAAAAAAAAATATTAATTAAAAATTCAATAAATACTTCTAAAATGTATGATAATGAAATAGTTAATAAAAAACTAATTCATAAAATAAAAAATACATGCGAGAATTTCTATGGATAGACTAAAATTAATTTTATACTATATTATAATATTTAATTTGCCAAGTTCTAAATTCGGAAAGATATTTAATACTATTAGAATTTGGTATATTTCTTTTGTTCTAAAAATATCTAATTATGATAAAAATAATAAATTTGAAAATAAGGTCTATATTAGTAATGCTAAAAATTTATCTATTGGAAAACATTGCCACATCAATGAAAGAGTTTTTATACAAGGAGCTGTCATTGGAAATTATGTAATGATTGCTCCTAATGTTGCTATTTTAAATTCAACACACAAACATGATATGATAGATAAACCAATGATAATGCAAGGAGATATTAAAGATTTGAATCCAATTATAGAAGATGATGTTTGGATAGGGAGAAATGCAATTATTTTGCCGGGTGTAAAAATTGGAAAAGGTAGTATAGTTGGTGCAGGTGCAGTTGTAACTAAAGATGTGAAAAAATACACTATAGTTGGCGGTGTTCCGGCTAAGGTTTTAAAAATAAGGACAAATAATGAAAAATAATAAAAAGGTTACTTTATTCGGTATAGATATATATAGTTTTACAATGTCGGAAATGGTAAAGATTATAGATGATTCCATAAAAAACAATAAAAAACTATATCAGGAAGATATTAATGCTGCAAAAGTCGTATTTTATCATAAAAACAAATTTATCAAAAAATCTATTGATATGTCTGATTATAGATGTGCTGATGGCCAATCTATAGTTTTTGCTAGTAAGATATTTGGTAAAACATTACCAGAAAGAATTGCTGGTATTGATTTAATGCAAAATTTAATAGCTTTATCTGATAATAAAAAATATAAAATATTTCTTTTAGGCTCAAAAGAAACAATTATTAAGACCTTAGTCAAAAAAATTAGAA
Source organism: Campylobacter corcagiensis (assembly GCF_013201645.1). NCBI lineage: Bacteria > Pseudomonadati > Campylobacterota > Epsilonproteobacteria > Campylobacterales > Campylobacteraceae > Campylobacter > Campylobacter corcagiensis. Next base: position 1,177,877 of record NZ_CP053842.1, read on the forward strand.
ATAAATATGGTGAAGATATTATTGTTGGCTATAGAAATGGATATTTTAATAAAGATGAGGAGCAAAACATAATTAATAAAATAAATTCAAGTGGGGCAGATATGCTTTTTATAGGAATTGGAAGCCCATATAAGGAAGAATTTATTTCTAGAAATTTAAATGAAATAAATGTGCCATTTATTATGGGGGTTGGTGGCAGTTTTGATGTCCTTTCTGGACATATTAAGAGAGCACCACTTTGGATGCAGAAGTATGGACTAGAATGGTTTTACAGATTTTTAAAAGAACCAAAAAGAATGTTTAGAAAGGCTTTTATAATTAATCTAAAATTTATTTATATGGTATTTGAGGAAAAATTAAAAATAAAAAAAAGATAGCCATATAAAGTTTAATTCCTTAAATACCCTCTTTATTTATTACTATAAATAAAGTTTTGAAAACTATTTTTATCTCAAGCCAAAGTGACCAGTGTTTTATGTAGTATAAATCATACATTAATTTTTGTTTTGTATCGTATAAATTTTCGCCGTACGGGTAATTTACCTGTGCCCAGCCAGTAATTCCTGGGCGAACCAAATGGCGTTCGTTATAATACGGAATTTCTTTTTCATATTCTTTAACTAATATATTCCATTCAGCCCTAGGTCCTACTAGGTGCATATCGCCTTTCAAAACATTTATACACTGCGGAAGCTCATCAAGTCTTGTTTTTCTCATAAATTTACCAAAAGCAAAAACTCTATCATCATCTTTTTTTGTATATTTCTCAAAGTATGAATTTTCATGCATAGTTCTAAATTTGCAACATCCAAATTCTTTCGTATTTAACCCAACTCTTTTTTGTATAAAATAAAGCTTTCCAGGACTTTGCTCTTTAATCTTTTTCTTTATATATGGCTTTATGGCTAAATTTATAACCCACAAAATCAAAGCTCCTACGATATCAATAGATCTTTTTATAAATAGTTCAAATTTATTATATGGCTTTATCTCACTTAAAAAATTAAGATTATTAAGCTCATCTGGTATGTAAATTTTACAAAGTTCTTTTTCTAAGAATTTTTGAATTGAAAGCACTTTTAAATACTTCTTTTTGTATTTAAACTGTAAAAGCGTCAAAAATCTCACCATTTTTGGGTCCAAATTCATATGAGTATTTAAAACTATATACTTATGATAATCTTTTTTTAAAATATCTTTTATATTCTTTCTAGTTAAAACACTATTTTGATTATTATATTCTAAAAATTTCAAATTTTTAAATTTGCGATTTAATTTTTTAAGCTCAATCTCGTTAAATTTATACTTATTTCCAAGAATTATCAATTCTAGCCTTTAAAAAATAATAATTCCATATTCTATCTTAACAAAACTTTAAAATGAATTAATGCTATATTATTAAATATTACCTTATAAAAATACCTATTTTTATATATTAAAATTACTCACACTATACTTCCTTTTATCTCCTAAATTTTCTATCTCAACCACATAGTAAGGAAGTTCGTATTTTTTAAGCATCTCTTCAAGCTTTTCATCGCCCCACTCTACCAAATGAAGCCCATCTTCAAAAAGATTTTCAAAAAGTCCGTTTTTTATAAGACCATCAAAACCTGAGTTATATATATCATAGTGATAAATTTCACCATATTTGTGCATGATAGAAAATGTCGGTGAAGTCACGATGTCACTAATACCATGAGATTTTACGATGGCTTTTACAAGTGTGGTTTTTCCACTTGAAAGATCACCTCTTAAAATCACAATACCATCTTTTGGAAGCTTATCTACTAAAGTTTTAAGCTCACTAAGAGCTAGTATATCACAACTCTTTGACATACTTTGCCTGATCTGATTTTGGGGTATTTTTAGTAGCTGGAAAATCTAAAACCTCATAGTTTTTATCGCCTTTTAAATAGCTAATAGTTATCTTATCGCCCACTTTTAGCTCTTTTGCTGGTTTTGCTACGACACCATTTACGCTTACAACTCCACTTTTGCACATATCTTCGCTTACGGCTCTTCGTTTTGTTATGTTTACTGCATTTAAAAATTTATCTACTCTCATACGCGTAGTTTAGCAAAATTTATTAAATTTAAAATACAAGGTTTTAAATTCGATGAAATTTAAAAGTATAATTTTAGTAATCATAAAAGGAATGCTGCTAAAAGAGCCCAAATTTAGGGCTCTTAAACTTACTCAGCCTTTAAAAACTCAGACACTTCTAGAAGTATTAGTTCGTTATCATCAGCTTGATTTGGCTCACGGCTGCTTGATTTTGGATAGTTGTTGTCATTTCCAACTACGATATGACTATCATCAACCATATCAACATTTTCTATCGTAAAGAAAGGAAATACAAATTTACCATCCACAAGTGGCTTTTTAGCAACGCCGTTTGGATCTTTGATATTCATCAAATCTATATAAGCTATCTTCTTAGCAATACCATCATCACCTAGTTTTACCTTATAAATTCTTTTGAATTTAGCTGGATTATCAAAGCACTTTTTAGTATCTTCGCCATCTTTGCACGCTTTATCCATAGTGCCTTCTGTATCATCACGCTCGATTATTAGGCCATATTTTTCATCTATCATGTTAAAATCACCAATAGAATTTCCATTATCTTCTAAGATATATTTCCAGCTTTTGCCTGTGTACTCATCTTTTGAAGTGTCTAGCTCTAGTATGCGTAAATAATCTTTTGAGTCAACATTTTCTTTTTTCATATCTGCTGTATATAAAGCACCTTCCAGTAGTGGATATAGCTTGCTACCATCTGGGCTTGATGCCATTCCTTCAAAGCCTTTTGAGCGTTTTACTTGAAATTCAGGCATTTTACCATCAGGAGTACCAGGTAGAGTTAGTGCTGGATTATCAGGAGATTTAACAACCTTACCATCAACTACTGTTTCTATTACTTTTACTACATTGCCGTCTTTGTCAGTCTTAAGTACATATGGTCCAAATTCTTCGCCGATATAGACAAAATCCCCTACAAACTGTATACTCTCAGGGTCAAAATCACCACCTGTAAGGTATCTCTCTTTTGTTCCTTCAGTTACGATTAAAAAATCAACGACGCGGTTTGGATCCTTTAAAAAAACACTTCTATCAGGTTTTACTTCACCGCTTTTAAAGTCCACATCATAAAAGTTATAGTAAAGCATACTATCTTTTGAGTTTTTCTTATTGCCTAGACCATTATCTGTGATGATAGCAAATTTATTATCTCCTAAGCTTAAAATACCAGAATGTCCCTGTCTTGGTTGACCTTCAAATGGATACATAACTCCAGTTGGTCTTCCATTTGATACACCCTCTATTGTTCCTAGTTTATCGCTTCTTTTATCGCCTGCGAATTTACCATTTACCTTTAGCATATCTGGAGCATCACTAGGTGCAGCGATAAAACTATCATGACTAAGTATAGCATGACCTGCTAAAGTAGCGTCAAATTCTTTACTAGCAAAAAGCGAAGTAGCTAAAACAAAAGAAAAAAGTAGTGTTTTTTTCATAAAATCTCCTTATTAAAAATTGATGAGATTTTATAAAAACTAAAATACATTTAGGCTACATTTAGCTTAAAGCTTGTAACCGTTTAGTTATTTTTGTGATTTTTAGTTGATGATTAAAAAAATTTAATATTCAAGATAAATTTAACCCTTTTATTTTAAAGGGGTTAAATTAGACCAGCTTCTTTTTTTATCTTCTTAGCATAAAGTTCTCTAAGCTTTGGTGCAAACTCCCCTACTTTTCCACCAGATATAAGCTTTTGATCAACCTTAACAACTGGAAGAAGCATCAAAGTAGCAGCACTTATAAAAACCTCATCAGCATTAAATAGCTCATCAAGTGTGAAATTTCGCTCTTCTGTTTTAAGTCCTGCCTCGTGAGCAAATTTAAGGATATTTTTTCTACGAATTCCTGGAAGTATCTCATTTGATAGCGGTTTTGTTATTAAAACTTTATCTTTTATGATGAAAACTGATGAGCTACTGGCTTCAGTTACAAAACCATTTTCATACATTATACACTCATCAACGCCTGCCTTATGAACTGCTTCTTTAGCGATACACTGTCCTAAAAGCGAAACTGATTTAATATCTCGTCTTTTCCATCTAATATCTTCAAAAGTTATAACTTCTAAGCCAGTAGTTGCTTTTGGATTTTCTAAGATATTTTTTTCATACACAAATGCCACAACTGTTGGAGTAAGTCCTGTTATAAAGTGAAAATCCCTTGGTGCTGCCCCGCGGGTTATCTCTATATAAAGTCCACCACTTTTTATACCGTTTTTTTCTATAAGTTTATAAGCAATGCTTTCAAATTCATCTCTTGAAAATGGACATTTTATCTCAACCTTAGCCAAACTGCTTTGAAATCTTTGCCAAAAATCATCATTATCAACAAGCTTAGCATTTAAAAAAGGCACAACCTCATAAACACCATCGCCAAAGATAAATCCTCTATCATAAGCACTTATTTTTGCCTCTTTTGCCTCTACAAATTCACCATTTACATATGTTATTCCAGTTAGTTCATTTATCATTTTAAATCCTTAAATAAAATGATGATTTTACCAAATTTTTAATACAAAATAGTAAAATTTCTAAATTTTAAACAAATTTTGGTAAAATAACCTAAGTTTAAGCTGGAGGTAAAGATGAATAGTTTCAAAGAAAAAGTTGTTTATGGTATGTTTACAGTATCAAAAAAGCCTGTGCTGTTTAGAGATCTGTTAGAGGCAAATTCTACTTATAATGAAAATATGCTAGTAGACCCTTCAAAGCTAAATTTTAAATTCAAATATGGCAAAAGCTATATAATATTTGGTCTTTTATGCCTAGCCATCTTAATACCTTTAATAATTCTAACTCATAAATTCCTAGCAAAAGCAGATGTTCATATTTCTTTAATAGTTGCTATTTTAGTAACAGCTTCTATTTTTATAGGTTTTGATATTTTTAAAGCATGGGCAAGAAGTGAGCTTACAAAAGATCTTATAAAAAAGGCTTGGAGAGTTCATTTTCCATATTTTGACTACGATAAATATAACCAAAAAGTAGAAGAAATTTATAACGAAGCAGTAAAAAAAGAGATACCAAAAAGAGACCTAGAAAAGTATGTTATTGACACTTTAGTAAAGCTTAGCTAGCTAAGCTTACTTATAGTATCAAATCTATCAGATAGTTTTTGGCTACTTTCTTCTATTAAACTTATAGCTTCTCTTAGCTTTGTAGCGTAACTAAGAGCAGCTCTTGAGTGCTTTTTAAATTTTATAAATTCATTCGATAGTTCAAAAATCTCTTTTTTTATCACAGTAGCGTTTTTACTAATTTGTTCATCTTTTAAAAAAACTCCAACCGAGTAAAGAAGTGCCATAAGAGTCGTTGGAGAGGCTAAAAAAACTCCTTTTTGGTAAGCAAATTCTAAAATTTCACCATCGCAAGCAGCACCAAAAACTGCCTCACTTGGCAAAAACATAACAGCAAATTCTGTCGTCTTTGGTGGAGTAATGTAGCGAGTTGAAATATCATTTATATGTTTTTTTATATCTTTTAAAAATGCTCTTTTACAGCTCTCATCATCAAAAATTTTAAGATAGTTTGTTAGTGGAAATTTTGAGTCAATTGGCAAGATTAAATCATTTTTTATTTTAATAGCCGCATCTACCCTAACACCGCTTGGATAACTCTTTTGAAGTTCATAAAATTTAGAATTTTCTCCATAACTTAAGCGTAAAATTTTCTCTAACTCAAACTCACCAAAATTTCCCCTAAGTTTTGGGTTAGAAAAAACTCTATTTAGCCTTATTATCTCATCTTTAAGAAGGGTTACACTAGAATTTGAGCTTTTTAACTCAGCCATTTTATCAACAATAGAGCTAAATTTATGCTCTAAAGAATTTAGTGAGTTAGTGCTGTTAGTTTGAGCATTCATCAAAGATTGATTAATGTTTTTACTCATCATAAAAAACCTATCTATAACTGTATCGCTCATATCATTTGTAAGATTTTCTTGCCTAGATAGGCTCTCCATCATAAATTTATGTAAAGACAGAATTTGAGTATCAAAGCTCTCTTTTTGTTTAAAAAGCAAAAACACTATCACCAAAAAAGCAAATAAAAAAATTATACCAAATATCGCTAAAATCAGCTCATTCATATCTCTATACTTAGTTCATTTATTATTTCATAACGAAATTTAAGCTTTTCTATATTTCGCTCAAGCTCTTTGTTCTCTTCAACCAAAACAGAGTGTTTGGTCTTTAAAGAGTCAATATCTCTACTTATATAGTAAATTTCATTTCTAATGTAGATGGTTGGAATAAAAAGCAGTATCATCACAGCTACCAAAACAAAAGCCCAAACCAAATCAATAAAGCCTAAATTTAAAGGCTTTTCAAATTCTTTTAAAATTTCATCACTCATTTTATCTTAAAAACCCTCATTTTTGCGCATCTACTTCTTGAATTTTCTTTCATCTCTTTTTGACTTGGAGTTACTGCTTTTTTAGTTATTATCTCACCTAATGCGTGATCTCCTCCACACTCACACTTTAAAAAAAACTCAGGACAAATGCAGTTTTTACTCCACTCTTTAAAGGTGTTTTTTACCACTCTATCTTCTAAAGAGTGAAATGATATTATAGCTACTATACAGTTAGTTAAATTTAAATTTCTTATATTTGTTAGTAGAGTTGTTAGCTCATCTAGTTCGGAATTTACCTCTATACGAACCGCTTGAAAAACAAGTGTTGCTTTGCTTACAGAGCTTTTTTGGAATTTGCTTCTTCTCATAGGAGCATCTCCTATGATACTTACTAACTCTTTAGCGGTTGATATTGCTTTAATCTCTCTTGCTTTTACTATTTTAGAAGCTATAAATTTAGCATCTTTTAACTCACCATACTCTCTTAAAATTCTTTCTAACTGGCTAGCTGAGTAGGAATTTATCACAAATTTAGCATCTTTTTCTTGACTGACATCCATTCTCATATCTAAAGTATCACTATTTAGAGAAAAACCCCTACTATTTTGATCTATTTGAAGTGATGAAAGTCCGATATCAGCAAGAATTCCTCTTATATTCCCAACATCTAAATGCTTTAAAATTTCGCTAAATTTAGAGTGATAAATTTTTACTCTATTACCAAATTTTTCAAGCTTTTTAGTTGAGTACTCAACTGCTGTTTTATCTCTATCACAACCTACTAAATTTATACCCCCGTTTTGTTCTAAAATCAAACTACTATGCCCAGCATATCCAAGTGTGCAATCCACAATAGTGCCACTTTTTATCTCTTTAAATGTCTCTAAAACCTCATTAGATAAAACTGGAGTATGTATCAAATTTAGCCTTTTTATAAAATTTTGCTGTATAATAGCACAAATTTGTTTAAAAAGGTTAAAATTTTGGATCAAAAAAACACTCTAGATCTGATGAAAAGACTATCGCTTTCTATGTTTAGAAAGAGTTTTTTTGGAATTTATCATGGCTCTTTGTCAGCTAGAATCTCGCTTACAAAATTTACTATAAACAAAAAAGATGCGATATTTGATGGTTTACAAGATAAAGATTTTATAACAATTGATGAAAAAAGAGATTATAAATGGGATGAAGCAAGTATTGATAGCGAAATTCATCTAAATATATATAAAACTATCTATGAAGCTAAATTTATAGCTTTTGCGATGCCACCAAATACCGTTGCTTACTCACTAAATCACGACTATATCATGCCAGATGACTACTTTGGTAAGATGCATTTTAGTAAGATAAAAATTTACGATCCTAAAAATATGGATGATTGGTATGAAAGAGCCCCTTATGAGATAAGTAAAACAATGATAAAAAACCGTATAAATTTCTTAATAATAAGAGGTTATGGGATAGTTCTTCACTCAAGAAGCTTAAATGAATTAGCAAAAACTGTAGCTTTGATAGATAATAGTGTAAAAATTCTTCAGCACAAAGCTCTTTCTTAGAAATTTAACTAACACTAACTAAATTTTATTTTGTTAGTAATAAAAGTTAGTCAAATTTATATAAATTGCTATTTTAAGTGCTGATTTTAAGCTAAGTTAAATAAAAAATTAGTAAAATGTATCTAAAATTTTGTTAGTTAGTGATCAAGGAAAAACAGATATGATAAATTGGATGCAAACACATAAAAAAAAGCTTATTCCAGCTATTTGGATAAGCACTATTGCATTTGTTGGAGCTGGATTTGTTGGATGGGGTGCTTATAGTACTGGTCCGAGTGCTTCAGAAACCGTCGCAGTTGTAGGAAAAACTAAGGTTTTAGTAAATGACTTGCAGCAAAAATATAATGGACTTTATAATTACTTAAGTTCTATGACTGATGGCGGAATGACACAAGAAAAAGCTGATGAGATGAGACTTGAAGAGATAGCTTTGGCTGAAGTAGTTAAAGAGACTCTACAACTAAATCTTGCCAAAGAGCTTGGTATCGGTGCAACAGATGAAGATATAGCAAAATATATAGTAACAATGCCTGAATTTCAAGTAGCTGGAATTTTCGATAGAGAGCTGTATGAAAATTCAATTAAAAGAGCTGGTCTTAGTCAAAAAAGCTTTGAAGAGAGCCTAAAAAAAGCTATCATACTTGATAAACTAAACTATTCACTAAACCTTCCTGTAAACAACCTTGACCTAGAAGCTTTAGCAAGTGCTTATTTTATGCAAGATAGAATTTCAGTAGAAGTTGTAGAGATAACGCCTGATGATGTGAACGCCACTCAAGATGAGATAAAAGAGTATTGGGAAGCTAATAAAGAAAATTTCAAAACTCCTACTATTTATGATATAGACGCTCTTTATGTATTAGCTGATAAAATTCCAACTCAAGATGAACTAAAAGAGTATTGGGAAGCTAATAAAAATTCATATCTTAATAACGATGATACAATAAAAACATTCGAGGACGCTCTAAGTGAAGCAACAAGAGACTATAAACTAAGCATAAGCGAAGAGGATGCTCTTAAAAAGTACATAGCCTTAAAAAAAGGAGAGATACAAACTGATAAAAAACTAAGCATTGCTGAAGGAAATTTCTCATTTCCTATAGATGAGTTAAAAGCCGTTAGAACTGGTGAGTTTGCAAAACCTTTCATATATAAAGATGGATACCTTGTAGCAAAGATTAGCAATGTAAATAAACCAAGACAGATGACATTTGATGAGGCAAAAGATATAGTCACTGATGTATTTAAGGTAGTTAAAGCAGACCAGGAATTAGAAAAAAAGGCAAATGAAACTCTAGCTAACTTTAATGGTAAAGATTTAGGCTTTGTGACAAGAGATAGCCAGATAAGCTATGGCGGACTTAGTGATGGTGAATTTAGTATGTTTTTAAATGAACTTTTCAACCGCCCTACTACCAAACCAGGCTTTATAAAGCTAGAAAACAAAGCTGTAGTTTATAACATAACAGATCAAAAGTTAGCAGATAGTTCAAAAATAGAAGAGTATAAAGATACGATATATCAGAGTGCTTTTAGCATTAAAAACACAGAACTAACTAACAATCTTCTTGATATCCTTCAAAAAAGATATCCTGTAAGAAATCTATATCAAGGTCGAACAAATGAATAACTGCTATATTTTAGGCCTTGATGTGGGCTCAGTAAATGTTACAGCAACCATTGCTAAAATTGACAATGATAACTTTTCAGTTTGTGGTATTGGTAAAGCTAAAACTTCTGGACTTAAAAAAGGCGTAGTCACAAATATAGAAAAAGCAGCTATTTCTATAAGAAAAGCTGTCGCAGAAGCCAAAAAAAGTGCTGGAACAAGACCTGATAAAACAGTAGTTTCAATATCAGGTGCTTACGCAAAAAGTGTTTCATCTCAAGGAATTGTTAGTATTCCAAACGATGAGATAACCATAAATGAGATAAAGCGTGCTATGCAGATGGCAAAAGATAACGCTAGACTTGAAAAAGAGCAGATTATTCTGCATGTTTTGCCTTACGAATTTAAAGTTGATGGTCAAGAATTTATAGAAGACCCTATCGGAATGAGTGGATCAAGACTTGAAGTTTGTGTTCACGTTGTAACAGCTGAAGAAAACTCAGTTAGAAATCTTTTAAAAGCAACACAAATGGCAGGCTTAAAGATTGACTCTATGGTTTTGAGTGGTTATGCTTCAGCGATTTCAACTCTAAATAAAGATGAAAAAGAGCTTGGTGTTGCACTTATTGATATAGGTGGCGCTACATCAGATCTCATAGTTCATCTTGGAAATTCAATCAGATACAATGGCGTTGTTCCATTTGGCTCAGCAAATATAACTATGGATCTGTCGCATGCTTTAAGCACACCTTTAAAAGATGCTGAAGACTTAAAACTTGAGTATACAAAGCTACTTCATAGTGGTGTAAAAGAGCTAAATTTGCCAACCATAGGCGAATCATCAAAAACTCACCCAGCAAGTCTGGATATAGTTACAAATGTAATATACGCTAGAATTGAAGAAATTTTACTCTTGCTTGTAAATGATTTAGAAAAAAGTGGCTATCTTAAAAATGGCAAACTAGGAGCTGGCGTGGTTTTAACTGGTGGAATGGCAAAGCTTGATGATATTAGAAATTTAACTTCGCTTGTGTTTGATAATATGCCAGTAAGAGTTGCAAAACCAAGAATGGTAGCTGGACTTTATGAAATTTCAGATGATCCAGAAAATGCTTGTTCACTTGGACTATGTCTATATGGTGCGGGTGAATTTACAGCTTATGAGATAGACTCAAATGGTGAGCTTAAGTACAAAGATGCTGAAATTTCAACACTTTCTAAGCAAAGCGTTGAAATTAACGATACAGAAAATAGAGTTGAAAAAGAAGTTCATGATATAGATAAGAATTTTCCAATAGATATATCAAAAATTTCTAAAAACAAAGATGAGATTAGTATAATTACAAAATTTAAAAACTGGATAACACAACTATTTTAAAAAGGGGATACAAATGATGAGTAATTTTAGCGTTGAAGAGAGCAAAAGGGTCTATGGTGCAAAGATGAAAGCCATCGGAGTTGGTGGCGGTGGTTGCAATATGATAAATCATATGATAAGAGAAGGACTTGATAGGATTGATTTGGCTGTTGCAAATACAGACGCTCAAGCACTTCAAGGATCACTTGCAAAAACAAGAATAACCCTTGGAGAAGGGATAACAAAAGGTCTTGGTGCTGGAATGGATCCTGAGGTTGGTAAAAATGCAGCCGAAGAGAGCTATGATACATTAAAAGATGCACTTGAGTACTCAGATATCGTCTTTGTATCAGCTGGTCTTGGTGGTGGAACTGGTTCAGGCGCAGCTGCAGTTGTAGCAAGAGCAGCTAAAGAAAAACAAGCATTAACTATCGGTATTGTTACAACTCCTTTTAACTTTGAAGGTAAAAAACGCCAAAGAATAGCAAAAGAGTCAGTTGAAGAGCTTAAAAAAGAGTGTGATTCTATCATAGTTATACCAAACCAAAAACTCTTATCTATTATAGATAAAAAAGCTGGAATAAAAGAGAGTTTTAAAGTTGTTGATGATGTTCTTGCAAGAGCTGTAACAGGCATGACATCAATCATACTCGATGCTGGCGATAGCGATATAAACCTTGATTTTAAAGATGTAAAAAAGGTAATGTCACATAGAGGTTTAGCACTTATGGGCGTAGGTGCAAGCGAAGGTGATAATGCACCTGTTGAAGCACTTCAAGATGCTATACAATCTCCACTTCTTGATGATATGAGTATAAAAGGTGCGATGGGAGTTTTAGTACACTTTAAAATTCATCCCGATTGTCCACTACTTGAGATTGCAGCAGCTATGGAAGATGTTGTTACAGAAGCAGCTCATGAAAATGCTGATATATTCTTTGGAACCACAACCGATGCAAGTCTAGAAAATAACCGTGTAGAAGTTACCTTAATAGCAACAGGCTTTGAAGAAGAAAAAAAGGAAATGCCCAAAGAGAGCGTAGAAGATAAAAAAGAGACTACAAGTCCGATTTTTAGCAGAGAAAGAATTAGAAGAGTAAGTGGTGGAATCGACCTAAGCGAGTCATATGATATGCTCGATGAGCCTGCTTATCTTAGAAATAAATTAGATTAATAAAATCATTCCCCTTTATCTTTGGGCTAAATTTAGCCCAAAGATTTAATTAAGTGCTTTTCTAACCTCATCTGTTGCCATAAAGATACTCCAAACTGGCTCCCAAACTAACTCTATCTCACAGCTACTAACACCTTCAACTCTTAGCGCTGCTTCTTTTACCCAATCTAAAATTAGCTCATGTAAAGGACAAGCCCTAGTTGATAGCGTCATTTTTATATCTGCTTTGCCATTACTAAATTTTACGCCATATATAAACCCTAAAGAGACAATATCAAAGCCGATCTCAGGATCAACTATCTTTCTTAACTCATCATAAATTCTATCTATCACCACTAACTCCAAATTTACTAAATTTAAGTATGTTTATAACATTTATCATAAAAAGTATAACGCTAACGCCCATAAATAAAATAGCTAAAAAACTACAACCAATAATAGCAAAAATAACACCTAAAACATTAAAAATCAGTGAAAATAAAGCTATATTTTTCATAACCATATCTTCAAGAAGTGGAACTTTTGCTTTGCCAACAAATGGTGATATATAGTGATACCAAACAAGAAATTGCAAAATTTTATAAATATGACCCACTATAAAAGCGTATAAAAACCCAAAAATAACGCAAATTATCCAAGCTTCGTTTTTAAGTATAAAAAGTAAAATACTAAGAAGCAAAAATATCATACTAGCTACTATATTTAAATTCCAATAATCCCACGCCTTTCTTTGGCGTTTTTTTAGCATAAGTCCCACTTGAGCTACAAATCCAACCAAACTAAGGCATATCCAAATAATTGATACTCTATATTCAGCCCCTAAAACAGCTCCCCCACAAACATAAAGTCCAGCTGAGATAAAATAGAGTCTAAAACTTACATTTCCACATAAAGAAAACATCGGCATTAACACACTTGTTGAGCCAAGAAGAATAAAATATATAAATCCTAGCACAAAATATATGTGATAATTAAGTAAAAGCATGAAGTCTAAATTTAAAGCTCCAACTAACACAAAAAGCAAAGCATAACCAAGTAAAATTCCAATAAGCAAAAATATACCAGCTATAAAAAGAGCATAATACGCAAAATTTCTAACCATTGAACTTTTAAAACTTAAAAGATATGTAGTGCAAAAATAGACTAAACTAACAAACAAAATCGTTCCGCCACCATGCATCATCCCAACGCTTTGCTTTAAAAGTCCAAAGGCAAATACAAAAACACCAAATGCATAAATAACTAAATTTATCATAGCAAATTTAGTTATGTAAAACTCTTTTTCTAAAATAACAGATGTTAGTTGGTAAAGTGCTCCTATGATAATACTCACAACAAAACCAACTAGAAAAATATGCAAAAATCCAGCCGTAGGAAGTGCGGTAATTGCGTTAAAATCAGCCAAAAAGTAAGAAAATATACTTAAAACTAAAAACAAAAACCCAACTATAAAATATCCACTAACTAACCTAAATGGCGCCACAAAAGATGTAATCACAATTTATCCTTTACAATCTGCTTTAATATCACCCAAACTCATGCCATCTTTTAGACTAAACTCAAGCTTTACAAGCCCATTTTCAAGGTCAGTTTTTTCATAATTAACGCTATTTTCTATCTTTTTAATCAGTCCAATTGGAAATTTATGATTTATCATAATAACTTTTCTAGCCCTATCTGGTAAGAATTTTAAAGCAATAATAGCATTTACCATCGGTTCTGGCGGAACGCATTTACTACTGTCAAAACCAATAAATTTATCTTTTTTATAAAAATCTACAGTTGCATCATCTACGCTAAATTTCTCCCAGCCATCAAAATGATTTTTCATTTTATCTCCTAAATTTGAAATTTGATATCATTATATAAGAATTTTGTAGAAATTTAGTTGATTTTTATCAAGATTTTAAGCTTTTAAGGGGCGAATTTAACCCCTTAAATTTAGTAAGTAAAATTAGTGTAAAAAGTGTCTTTTGCCAGTAAAATACATAGCTATATTAGCCTCATTTGCAGCCTTAATAACCTCATCATCTCTAATCGATCCGCCTGGCTGAACGATAGCTTTTACTCCAACTTTTGCAGCTATATCTATGCTATCTCTAAATGGAAAAAACGCCTCACTAGCTAAAACACAACCATTTAAATCAAGCCCCATGTCATTAGCTTTTGCTACAGCAGCCCTAGCCGCATCAACCCTGCTTGTCATACCCATACCAATAGCTACCATCATAGAGTCTTTAACATAAACGACGCAATTTGACTTGGTTAAAGCTGCAACCTGCCATGCTATTAACATATCGTCAATCTGAGCCTTAGTAGCTTCTTTATCTGTAACACACTTAGCATCTTTTAATTCGCTTTTGCAGACAAAATCCCTTTCTTGATAAACAAATCCACCATCAATGTGTTTAAAATCAAATTGCTCGTTAGCTCTTTTTAGGAATTCAGAGTTATGGGTAAAAATTTTAGTTTTTTTCTTATCGGCAAATACTTCTAGTGCCTCATCAGTAACATTTGCAGCAACTATTACTTCCATGAAAGTGCCTTTTTCATGAAGTTTTTGGGCTAAATGTCTATCAAGAGTGCCGTTTATTGCTATGACGCCACCATAAGCTGAAAGCGGATCACACTTTAAAGCATCTATATAGCTCTCATATACATTAGATTTAATAGCAAAACCGCAAGGATTTGCATGCTTACAAATAGCTACCGCAGGCACATTACCAAAGCTTGAAGCAAGCATTACAGCTCCGTGGATATCAGTCATATTATTAAAACTAGCTTCACCTTTTAAAGCAGTAAAGTTTTTAGAATAGAAGTCTTCAAACTCATACAAAGCACCTTTTTGATGCGGATTTTCACCATAACGAGTATCAAAAACCTTTGTACCTGTTATAAACTGCTTAGCTCCAAAGCCGCCATTAAAGCGTGAGTTCATATAGTTTGCTATCATACTATCATATGCTGCTGTATGTTCAAAAGCTTTAATCATAAGCTCTTTTCTAAATTCAAGCTCATTTTTGCCACTTTGCAAAATTTTAAGAACTCTATCATAATCATTTTTATCAGTTACTATCATCACATTTGCAAAATTCTTTGCTGCACTTCTTACCATTGTAGGACCGCCAATATCGATATTTTCTATAATCTCATCAAAATCATCAGTTTTGTTTATCGTTTCTTTAAATGGATATAAATTCACACACACCAGATCAATAGCTTCTATGCCATTTTTAGCCGCCTCATCAGCATCTTTATCTCTTTTAAATAAAATTCCGCCATGAATTTTTGGATGAAGAGTTTTTACTCTACCATCAAACATTTGTGGGCTTTGTGTGTACTCGCTAACTTCAACTGCTTTTATACCACTATCTTTTAGTAGCTTATAAGTTCCGCCTGTACTTAAAATTTCAAAATTTAAAGCCTCTAAACCTTTAGCAAATTCTACTATGCCACTTTTATCGCTTACACTAAGTAATGCTCTCATTTACAATCCCCTTTCGTTTTTGATCTTTTCATACGCTTCATTTATCTCTTGAAGCTTTTTTGTTCCAGCTTCAACTATCTCATCATCTGCACCCCTACCCATTAATATATCAGGGTGATATTTTTTAACTAAAGACCTATATACTTTTTTAAGCTCATCATTGCTTATATTTCTATCAACACCTAAAATTTCATATGGTGTTTTTTTACTGCTTTTTTGCCTGTTTTGGTTGTTGTGGTTTTGATTACTATAGTTTTGGTTATAACTCTGTCTAGTTCTAAATTCAGCTCCAAATTTACTAAAAATCTCCTCTTTTAGACCACGATAAAGCTCAAATCCATCACAAATTTCGCTAATTATTCGTTTTTCTGCATCATTAAAATTTCCATCCATATAAGCTAAATTTAGAAAAAAGTAAATTTTGCCAATCTTTTCAGGAGTGCTAAGTTTAAATCTTTGATTATACTCAAAAGCCACACCAAAGGCATTTTTAGTGTTATCTTTTTGGCTATTATAAACCCTTTTTAACTCATCTCTATCAACTCTAAATTTCATAGAAATCTCGCTTAAAACTTCTGAAACTATAGCTGCTTCTGTTTCATTTACCCTGCCATCGCTTTTTACAACTTTAGCAAGAAGAGCTACTATATATCTTGCCTCTTCTGCTCTTTTTAAAGGTGAGCTAAATTTAATCCCTTTAGATAGATAGTAAAACAAAAATATAGCAAAAAATATAACTGGCAAATATCCCAAATTTATGCCTTTATAATCTTTTCAAACTCGTTAAAATAGATATCTTTAAGCTCACAAAGATTTATACTAACCTCATTTATACTAAATTTATCACCGCCTGTAACGCCAAGCTTTTGGTAGCTAAGACTAGCGTTTTTAACTTTTTGTTCAAATTTAACCTCATCTTTTACGCCAAAAATAGCCCTTGAAAAACTCTCATCAAAAATATCTCTATTATCATCTACTAGCATCTTAAACTCGCCGCCCATATCTCCAACCGCACTCATCTTAGCTAAAGTCATGGCAACTCCGCCAACTCCTACGCTATTTGCAAACTCTAAATTAAAATTTTCATTCAAAGCTAAATCCCAAAGTGCTCTTTCTTTAGTAAAATCTATCTCAGGAAGCGTTCCAGCAGTCCTACCTTCTACTACTTTCATATACAAACTTCCTGCAAAAACACCCTTAGTTTCACCAACAAGATATAGCGTGACACCATTTTTTGTAAAATGACTTGGAACTACATTTTTAGCCTCTTTTCCTACACCAACAGATACAATTCCAGGAGTTGGGTAGATGCTACTACCATCAGTTTCATTATACAAGCTTACATTTCCGCTTACTACTGGAGTGCTTAGGGCTTTACACGCTTGTTTTATACCATCACAACCCTCTTTAAACTGCCACATAACTTCTGGATTTTCAGGATTTCCATAATTTAAACAATCAGTTATAGCCAAAGGTACTGCCCCACTCATGGCAACCTTCCTGCCGCTACTTGCCACTGCTAAAGCAGCACCGATTCTAGGGTTTACATAGTTCATTCTAGGATTTGAATCAGCTGCCATAGCTACCATAGCCCCACTTTCTTTTACCCTTATAGCAGCTGCTCCTAGACCACCTACTTTTTTGATATTATCAGTTCCTACATATGAGTCGTATTGCTCATAAATAAAGGCTTTATTTAAAATTTCAGGCTCTTTAAGCATAGCTATAAAGCTACTTTGAATATCGCTTTTACTAGCTCCACAACCAGCTAAATTTAGTTTTTCTATCTCATCTAAATAAGATGGTTTTTCAACAGGTCTATCAAGAACTGGAGCATTTTCGCTTAAAGGCAAAATTGGTATTTCTCCTACTAAATCACCATGCCAAAATAGCTCCATATTGCCTGTATTAGTTACTTCACCGATAACTGCTGCATCTAAATCCCACTTCTTAAACACTTCTAAGACTTCATTTTCTGTGCCTTTTTTAGCACAAATAAGCATTCTTTCTTGAGACTCACTTAGCATAAGCTCATATGGTGTCATTGCTTCTTCTCTCATTGGAACCTTATCAAGATACATTTTCATACCACTTCCGCTCCTGCCAGCCATCTCAAAGCTAGAACTTGTAAGACCTGCTGCACCCATATCTTGGATACCAACTACCATGTCAGTTTTAAATAGCTCCAAACAAGCCTCCATTAGTAGCTTTTCAGCAAAAGGATCTCCTACTTGAACGGTTGGGCGAAGGCTTTGGTTTTCTTCGCTAAAGCTGTCACTTGCCATAACAGCCCCGCCTAAACCATCTCTACCTGTTTTTGAGCCAACATATATGACAGGATTGCCCACGCCTTCAGCTTTTGCATAAAAAATCTCATCACTTTTACAAATTCCTAAAGCAAAAGCATTTACTAAGATATTTCCATTATAACACTCATCAAAACTTACCTCACCGCCAACTGTTGGAATTCCCATACAGTTTCCATAGTGAGCTATCCCAGCAACTGAGCCTTTTACTAGATATCTTTGGTAGCGATTTACCTTGCTATTCCCACGAATTTCACCAAATCTAAGCGAGTTTAAATTTGCTTTAACTCTTGCTCCCATTGTAAATATATCTCTTAAAATCCCACCAACTCCAGTTGCTGCTCCTTGAAATGGTTCTATAAAGCTTGGGTGATTATGACTTTCCATCTTAAAAACAGCTGCGTATCCTTTGCCGATGTCTATAACACCTGCGTTTTCGCCAGGTCCTTGAATGACCCATGGAGCTTTGGTTGGAAATCCCATTAGATATTTTTTACTTGATTTATATGAGCAGTGCTCACTCCACATAGCAGAAAATACGCCAAGTTCTAGCAAATTTGGCTCTCTACCTAAAATTTCTAGAATTTTATCATACTCATCTTTACTTATTTTATGAGCTTTTATAGTATCTTTATCCATTTTTTATCCTTTTAATTTATAAACCTTGATTCTAACTAAATTTAGCTATGAATTTAATAAATTTTGATAATATCTTTAAATTTTAATCAAAGGATAAAAATGAAAATTATAGATGAAGTAAGAGATAATGTTAGATTTCCAAAGGGCGAAGATGGAGTAAAAACGCTAAAAAGAATGAATGAAGTTCATAATAAAAGTGCTATTTGGGCGATAAATAGAGTAAATATCTGTGAAAATTTGGATATAGAAATTTTAGATATTGGATTTGGTGGTGGACAAAATCTTCTAAATTTAAGAGATAAATTTAAAAACTCAAAACTTTATGGAATTGACTACTCACCAACCAGTCTTGATGTGGCAAAAGAAACTACTAAAAATTTAAAAAATATCTACCTAAAAATCGGCGATGTATCTAAAAAAATAGAATTTGATGAGAATAAATTTGATATCATAACAGCTTTTGAAACACTATATTTTTGGGAAAATTTAAATGTTGCTTTTAGTGAGATCAAAAGAGTTTTAAAGCCTGATGGTGTGTTTTTACTGCACCTAGAAGGAACAACTAAGAAAACTCTTGATGAGTGGAGCAATGGAGTAAATTTAAAAAACAAGCTTAATGAAAATGAAATTTATGAGCTATTAAAACAAAATGGCTTTAAAAAAGTAGAAATTTATGCTTTAGATAGTAGTGAAATTCGTACATTTATAGCTAAAAAACAGTAAATTTATTATTAGTTTACTTTTGTTTTATAATCTAGATAAATCTTTAATAAAGGAAATTTATGAATTTAAAAAAGGAATTTAATCCTTCTGTTTTTTATACCACAGTTATTTGTTTATCTGTGCTTTTGCTCCTTGCTTTGGTGTTTAAGGAGTCATTTTTAGCTGTAGCAAAATCAGCTCAAATTTTCATTACTGAGACTTTTAGCTGGTTTTATATCTTAAGTGCAGCTATTATCTTGCTTGCTTGTATCTTTCTTATGTTTTCTAGATATGGCGATATAAAGCTTGGTCCAGATCATGCAAAACCTAGCTATAAAAATGGCTCTTGGTTTGCTATGCTATTTGCTGCTGGAATGGGCATTGGGCTTATGTTTTTTGGTGTTAGTGAGCCACTTATGCACTATATAACACCGCCTTCAGCTGAGCCTGAGACTATTGAGGCTGCTAAAAAGGCCATTACGATAACATTTTTTCACTGGGGGCTAAATGCATGGGCTATTTATGGAATAATTGCTATAATACTAGCTTTTTTTGCATATCGTCATAACCTACCACTTACTCTTAGATCGGCATTTTATCCTATAGTTGGTGATAAAATTTATGGTCGTTTTGGAGATATGATAGATGTATTTGCCGCTGTAGCAACGCTTTGTGGTGTAGCTACATCTCTTGGATATGGTGTTTTACAGATAAATGCCGGTTTTTCATACCTCTTTGGGATAACTATGACAACTGGTATGCAAATATCAATAATAGCTATTATTACGGTATTTGTTACACTATCTGCAACCAGTGGAGTGGATAAAGGGATAAAAATTTTAAGCAATACAAATATGATTTTGGCGGTTTTGCTTGTTTTATTTATATTAGTTCTTGGAAATACAACTTATTTATTTAAATCAATACTTGAAAATACAGGAAACTACATCACATCTTTTATCGGTGATAACTTAAATTTATACGCTTATGATAAACAAAAAGATAGTTGGCTTGGTGGATGGACTGTGTTTTACTGGGCTTGGTGGTTATCATGGTCGCCATTTGTTGGGATGTTTATCGCTAGAATTTCAAGGGGTAGAACTATAAGAGAATTTGTAGTTGGGGTACTTTTTGTGCCAACTGGATTTACTTTTATATGGATGACGGTTTTTGGAAATTCTGCTTTTGATTTAGTAATAGGTCAAAATTTTACTGCTTTAGTTGACGCTGTTAACAAAGATGCGAGTTTGGCACTATTTGTATTTTTAGAGAAATTTCCACTATCATCGGTACTAAGCGGGATTGCTATATTTATGATAGCACTATTTTTTATAACTTCAGCTGATTCAGCAGCGATGGTTATTGATATGCTTTGTTCAAACGGTAAAGATGATACACCAAAATGGCAAAAACTTTTTTGGTGCGTGACAATTGGTCTAGTAGCTGCAATACTACTATATGCGGGTGGGCTTGATGCGCTTCAAACTATAGCCATTTTATCTGCCTTTCCATTTACTATCGCCTTAATGGGTTGTATGTATGGGTTATTTAAAGCTCTTCGCATTGATAGTGAGAAAAAACAGACTCAAAGCGTAAGAAATCTTCCTTTAAATATCGGAAGTTCAAAAAGATGGCAAGATAGGCTAAAAGATATCATAGACACACCAGATAAAGATGATGCTTTGGAATTTCTAGAAGATACTATAAAACCTGCTTTTAATGAAATCGTAGATGAGTTTAAGAAAAACTCTTTAGAAGCTAAAATAGTAGAAGATAAAGCTAAATCAAAAATTCACATCCTAGTTGGACTTGGCGATGAAGCAAGCTTTATATATGGTATAAAACTACTATCTAGCACATCTCCTGATTATGCTGATGGGGATAACTACTATAGAGCTGATGTGTACTTAGCAGAAGGTGGTCAAGGCTATGATATACTTGGCTGGAGTAAGCCTGCTGTGATAAATGATATCATCGAACAATACAGAAAACATATGCACTTCTTACACAGAACTCGCTAAATTTAGAGCCGATTTGGCTCTAAATTTTATAAATTTATACATAATTAATTTCTTTTTGTATGCATCTTTACTGCAACTACTGTCAGCCAAATTAAAATAGAGTAAGCTATCCCAAAAATAAGGCTTAAAAATTCCATACCATTTTTCAAAAACCCTTTAAATGGTGATATATTTTTAGCAAGTGAGTTTAAAAAAGTCGAAATACTATTTAAATAATTATTCCAAGGCTCATATATATTGTAAAGAAAATTATTTTCATATCCATATATTAAAAGCGTATGTATAATGCTAAGTACTATGATTATACAAATAGGTCTCATGCAATCTTGTCCAAAATCAGATGTAAGCGAATTTACCCAAAACACTAGTTTTTCTTGAAAGTTTCCCTTCCAAGATTTTCCTTCTAATTCATCTTTATATTTTTTCATCTCTTTTGAAAAATACTTATTGCCTTCTATTATATTGCCTATTTTATCAAAAGAGTGTTTTATTATTCTAATAGTTTCTCTATTGGTATTAGTATACTCTACATAAGTTTTTAAAAAATTGGGTGGTTCTTTTAAATTAGCATTTTCTAAATCCAATCCACCGTAAAATTTTGTATTTCTAAAATTTACTATATTTAAAAAAGTAGCATATTTAAAAGTTGCAATATACTTCTTTTGCCCATGTTCTTTTCCAAACTTACAGTTTTCAAAACCAACAAAATCATAAAATATACTTTTATATATGTTGAAATTTTGAAATTCAGAACCATAAAAATCTACAAGTTTTTTAAAATTTGTATCATTTATATCCAGTTTTTCAATTATATTTTCTTTAAATTCAAACTTTCCTTCAAAAAGTGTATTTATTGCAATAAAGTCTTTTATGTTAAAATTATTGATTTCTACTTTTTTATTAAAAATGCAATTTTTTAATAAAATTCTTGAAAGTTTTATTTTTTCTTCTGGCTTATTATTTTGTTTTTCACTAAATAATAAACCGTTAAATTCTACATCATTTAAATAGATATTTTTTTCAAATATACATGTAAAGTCAAACTGATTTGAATTTATTATATAATATATACTATCTTCTGATGAATTATTAGACACATCACCTTTAAAATTACAAGATTGATAAACTAAATTATCAACATTTTCTAAAATTTCATAATCTACTATAGACCAGTCATAATAAAAAACACAATCTTGAAAAAAGACTTTAGTATTTTTTAACGTAAGTGTAGTCAAGTAAAATTTACAACAATCAAAATGTATTCCAGCAAAAAGCACTAAAATTTTCTGATAATCAAAATAATCTCTACTATTCCTTTCTGGAAAATATATATCGGTTAAGGCTATAGTTTTTGTTTTCAAATAGTTAGAAATTTTTTGAAAATGCTCATTATCTTCCTGAGTATGATAGTTTGTTAAAAATTTATCTATCTCATCTCTTGTAAATGTATTGTCATTTGAGTTAGGGTAAGTGAAAATTTCATCTAAAATATATTCTTTTAGTTTTTTATAAAATTCTAATAAAAGAAAACTATGAGAATCAGCAGGATATCTATTTTTCTTACAATGTAAAGCACACCTATCCAAACCATTAAATTTTTCAAGCTGACACTCATCTTGCATACATATATTATCCATAAAATTTTCCTAAATATAAAACCTAATCATCATTTCTATATAGATCTCTTGTAAATACTCTATCTTTTATATCACTTAAACTATCATCAAGTCTGTTGGCTATGATTACGCTTGAGAGTTTTTTAAATTCGTTTAGATCTTTTATGACTTTTGAGTTAAAGAAAAACTCATCATCTAAATTTGGCTCATAAACTACCACTTCGATTCCTTTAGCTTTTATACGCTTCATCACTCCAAGTATTGCCGAACTTCTAAAGTTATCACTTCCTGCTTTCATAATAAGTCTATAAATTCCTACAACTTTAGGCTTTTTAGCGATTATGCTATCAGCTATAAAATCCTTTCTTGTTGAGTTTGATTTTACTATTGCTTCTATTAAATTTGATGGTACATCTTGATAGTTAGCTAAAAGCTGTTTTGTATCTTTAGGCAAACAATACCCGCCATATCCAAAGCTAGGATTGTTGTAGTGTGAGCCTATCCTAGGGTCTAATCCAACGCCTTCTATAATGGACTTTGTATCAAGCCCTCTTACTTGTGCGTAAGTGTCAAGTTCGTTAAAAAAAGCAACTCTCATAGCCAAATAAGTATTAGCAAATAGCTTAATTGCTTCAGCTTCTGTTGAATCTGTAAGAAGAACTGGTATATCACTTTTTGCTGCACAATTTGATAACATTTGAGCAAATTCTTTAGCACGCTCGCTTTTTTCGCCTACTATTATTCTGCTTGGATATAAGTTATCTTGTAGTGCTTTTCCTTCTCTTAAAAACTCAGGACTAAAGATGATATTATTAGTGTTAAATTTAGCATTTATCTCTTTTGTATAGCCAACTGGGATAGTTGATTTTATCACAATAGTAGCGTCTTTATTAATAGCTATGGCATCTTTTATCACAGCTTCAACCGAACTTGTATCAAAATAATTAGTCTTTTCATCATAATTTGTTGGCGTTGCAACTATAATAAATTTAGCATCCTTATAAGCTTCTTCTTTTTTATTTGTCGGGGTGAAATTTAGCTCTTTTTCCTTTAAAAACCGCTCTATTTCAGGATCGCTTATAGGAGAAATTTTATTCTTTAGCATATTAACTTTTTCATCAACCACCTCTAAACCGCAAACTTCATACTTTTGCGATAAAAGCATAGACATAGATAGTCCAACATAACCAAGCCCAACAACTGCTATTTTCATTTTATATCCTTAAAATAACTCTTATACCAATCAACAAATTTCCCAACACCATCTTTTAAAGTAGTAGTTGGCTTATAACCAAAATCCTTCACAAGCTCACTTACATCAGCATAAGTTGCCACAACATCGCCATCTTGCATACCTACAAACTCCTTTTTTATCTCAAAGCCAAGCTTTGTCTCGATAGCTTTAATAAAGTCCATAAGCTTAACAGGATTATTACAACCGATATTATAAATTCTAAAAGGAGCTTTTGAACTTGCTGGGTCTGGATTTTTCGCGTCCCATTTAGGATTTGAAGTAGTAGGCTTATCTATGACTTTTATCACACCATCAACAATATCATCTATATATGTAAAATCTCTCATCATCTCACCGTGATTAAAGACTTTAATACTCTCACCCCTAAGAGCAGCTCCTACAAACAAAGATGGTGCCATATCAGGTCTTCCCCAAGGTCCATAAACAGTAAAAAACCTAAGACCAGTTGTGCTTATATCATAAAGATGACTATATGTGTGGGCTAACATTTCGTTTGCTTTTTTAGTTGCTGCGTAGACGCTAACTTGGTGGTTTGTTTCGTGGTGTTCTGAGTAAGGCATCTTTTCATTTAGTCCATAAACAGAACTTGAACTTGCATAAACAAAATTTTTAACCCCACTGTGGCGAATAACTTCAAGCAAATTTACAAATCCAACTACATTGCTTTTTGTATAGCTGTGTGGATTGATTAAAGAGTATCTAACTCCTGCTTGAGCGGCTAAATTTACAACTGCATCAAATTTATGCTCTTTAAAAATTCTCTCTAAAAGTTCTAAATCCGCCAAATCGCCCTTTATAAACGCTAAATTTGGCATAGTTTTTGAGATAGATAACTCTTTATCGCTCCACTTATCTATACCATTACTTCTTAATCTATCAAATTTTAGCTCAACATCATAGTAGTTATTAATATTATCAAAGCCAACTACCTCATCGCCTCTTTGTGCTAGAGCTTTAGCTAGTGCTGAGCCTATAAACCCAGCCATTCCTGTAACAAAAATTTTCATAATCCCATCCTAAATAAAAACTAGATTATAACAAAATTTAGAAAACATTTTAACCAACTTTAGGGGTTTAAGTCATTTTTTGGCAATATTTATGTAAAATAACGAAATGAAAATTTGTATAGTTAAACTCTCAGCTTTTGGCGATATTGTCCACTCTTCGGTAGTTTTACAGTTTATCAAGACTCATTTTAAAACGGCTGAAATTTGGTGGGTTTGTGAAGATAGATTTGCAAATTTGCTTGAAAATCACGCTTTGATTAGTGGCATCATAAAGCTAAACTTAAAAGATAAGAAATTTATACAAAGCTATAAATCGTTAAGAAATGCTCCTAAATTTGATATAATCTTAGATCTTCAAGGACTTATCAAATCAGCAATTGTAGCTAGAATTTTAGGTAAAAATATAGTTGGTTTTGATAAAAATAGCATTAGAGAGAGCTTAGCAAGTCTATTTTATTCTAAAAAAATAGCGTGTGATTATAGCCAAAACATCATCATAAGAAATTTAACTCTTGTTAGCAAGGGGCTAAATTTTGAGTTTAGCAAGCAAGAAATTTTAGATAAAAATCCATGCTTTATATATAAAGACCAAAAAGAATCAAATAGCGAAAAAAAAGGAATTTTAATAGTCGTAGGCTCAAGCGTTAAAACTAAAATTTACCCAAAATTTACTGAAGTTATAAACAGCCTTAAAGAGTATGAAATTTATCTATCAGCAAACACAAAAAGTGAGTTGGAAATGGCAAATAAAATCTCAAAGCAAACTCACGCTAAAATTTTAAAGCCAACAACTCTTTCTGATTTGGCTAAAAATATAAGAAATTTCGCTCTTGTAATAGGTGCAGATAGTGGTCCAACCCACTTAGCATGGGCTCAAAATGTCCCAAGTATAACTATTTATGGATATACGCCACACTTTAGAAATAGCTTTGAAACTTCTATAAATTTAACAATCCACTCAGGAAAAGAGATAGATCCAAAAAAACTTGATAAAAATGACTTTTGTATATCTAAAATAGAACCAAAAAGTATCGTAAACCTAGCAAAGGAGCTACTAAAATGATAGACTTTATCTATCTTTGGCTTTTTTATACGCTTAAATTTATAGTAAATCTTTTTCCAAATTTTATGCTAGATGGTTTTGCGAATTTTATAGGAAATTTAGCCTTTAAAATCGATAAAAAGTATAAAAAAATTATCTTTGCTAACCTGAATTTGTGCTTTCCAGAAAAAAGCGATGATGAAAAACAACAAATCGTTAGAAAAACATATATTCATTTTGCAAGAGTTGGGATTGATTTTATAAAAAACCAAAACACGACAAAAGAAAAAATCCTAAATAAAGTTAAATTTATAAACGAGGAAGTTTTTGCAAATGCCTTAAAAACAAATCGCCCTGTCATTGTTCAAACCGCACATTATGGTAACTGGGAGCTTTTTAGCCTTGCTATGGCTGCTAAATTTGGATCTGTAAGCATAGTAGGAAGAGCGCTTGATAGTAAAGTAATGGATAAAATTTTAACCAAAAACAGAACTCAGTTTGATATAAATTTAATTGAAAAAAGTAGTGCTGCAAAAAATATAATGAGATCTTTAAAAAACAACCGACCAGTTGGAATTTTAACAGATCAAAACACAGCCAAAAAAGATGGTATAGAAGTTAGTTTTTTTGGAAAAAGAGCTCTTCACACGCCAGTAGCATCGATATTTGCACAGAAAATGAACGCTTTAGTAATACCAGCTTTTATATATAAAAATAGCGATAAAAAAGATGAAATCTACTTTTTTGAAGCTATTGATGTAGCAAATTTTAATAAAGAAGATGCCGTACAAAAAATAACTCAACTTCAAGCTGATGCAACGCAAAAAATTATAGAGTTTAAGCCAGATGAGTATTTTTGGTTTCATAAGAGATTTAAGCACTTTTATGAGGAAATTTATGAATAAATTAAGCATAGTAATTCTAACTTTAAATAGCCAAAAATACCTAAAAGAGGTCTTAGAAAGTGCTAAATTTGCTGATGAGATTTTAATTATCGATAGTGGTTCAACTGATAAAACAAAAGAATTTTGCTATAAATTTAATACTAAATTTATATATCAGCCCTGGCTTGGCTTTGGTAAGCAAAAGAGATTTGGAGTAAATTTAGCACAAAATGAGTGGGTTTTTGTGCTTGATAGTGATGAAATAATCACTCAAAAGTTAAAAGATGAAATTTTAAAAACCATAAAAAATCCAAAATTTATGGCTTATAAAGTAGCAAGACTTAACTTTTTCTTTGGAAAAGCTATTAAAAAAATGGGGCTTTATCCTGACTATTCAGTTAGACTTTTTAATAAAAATTTTGCAAATTTTAACCAAAGAGATGTCCATGAAAGTGTTGTGTTTTTTGATGAAAATATGGCTTTTGGAACTTTGAAAAATCACTTCATCCACAAAGCTTATGAAAATATAGATGAGTTTATCGCTAAACAAAACAGATACTCAACTCTTGGGGCTAAAAAAAATGTCTTAAAAGCTATCTTTAGTCCGTGCTGGACATTTTTTAAACTCTACATATTAAAAGGCGGATTTATGGAGGGTTGGCACGGTTTTGTGATATCAAAACTCTACTCACAATACACATTTTGGAAGTATATAAAATGAAAATATTAGTTATAAAATTTAGAAATATCGGCGATACTCTTCTAGCTTCGCCAGTCGTATCAAATTTAAAGCTTAACTACCCAGATGCAACTATAGACTTTGCCCTAAATAGTGGCTGTGAAGCGATGATAAGTGGCAATCCAAACATAAATAAAATTCATATATACGATAGATTTAAGATAAAAAATTCTAACTTTATAGATAAAATCTTACTTGAACTTGAATTTGCTAAAAATATTAAAAAACAAAATTACGATATAGCTATAAATTTAACAACTGGTGATAGGGGAATTTGGATAGCAAAATTTGCTGGAATTAAAAAAATAGTTGGCATGAGCGGCAAAAACAGGCTAACAAATACTTTTATCACAGATAAAATTCCAAAATTTAGTGATTTTAAACACATAGTTGATCAAAATTTAGACGCACTAAAAGCTTTAAATTTAGAAATTTTTAATAAAAAAGTTGAAGTTTTTAGTGATGAAAATTTAGAGTTTTTAAATTTACCTAATAAATTTATCCATATCCATGCAACTTCAAGATGGATGTTTAAGTGTGTAAATGATGATATTATGGCAAATATCATTGATTTTTGTGAAAATGATTTAAACATAAAAGTAGTTTTAACAGGCGATAATAATCAAAATGAGCTAGATAAACTAAAAAATATTTTATCACTTTGTAAAGCTAACCCCATAAATTTAGCTGGAAAACTAAATTTAAAGCAAGTTATAAAGCTTTCTAAACTTTCAAGCTTATATATAGGCGTTGATACTGCTATTATGCATATTGCTGCTGCAAACGATACTCCATGCATAGCATTTTTTGGTCCAAGCGGGGCTTATGAGTGGGGTCCGTGGGATAACTGGCTTTTAAAAAGTGGATACACAAAACAAAACGGCATTCAAACTATGGGAAAACATATAGTTTTCCAAAAAGATTGGGAATTTGTACCTTGTGATAAAGATGGCATCATAAAGCACAAAGTAGAAAATAGACTTATGGATTTTAGTGATGAAATGAATTTAATAAAACAAAAGATAGTTTTTAATCTAAATAATGCTATATAAAAAATTATTTTTGTAACTATTATATTTTATTTTTAGGTAGCAACCCTCTTTTTACTAAAATAAAAAATCCTATCATATAAAAAAGATATAAAATTTTTAAATTATATGTTTCGACAATTCCCCTTACTCCAAAATATGAAAAAACTGATATAAAAATACCAGCGTATAACAAATTTCTACTTTTTTTAAACTCAGCAAAACAACTAATTAAAAGAGCAAAAAATGATAAAAATAGAGCTAAAGTTCCTATAAAACCAAAATAATAGTAATTTCCTATAAAAAATGGCTCATCGTTCCACCAGTGTCTTTTTCCATTTCTTATAATCATCATAGAAATGTTATGACCCTCATCAAGTTTATTACTTAAAAATTCATCATATTGATGCTCTTCATACCCAAGACCCCAAAATGCCCTATCGCTTTTTAAAAGCAAAGGAAATCTTTCTTTTAGTATCATATCTCTGCCGCTAGAGTTATTTTGTGAGATTTTGTATTGAAATATTCCAGATCGAGATGCAAAATAACCAACTACAATAACAGATAATATTGTAATAAATAAAATTGGTTTATACCTTTTTTTTATAGTATTTTTATATCTTGTAAAAAAGATAGCAATTAAAAACAAAATAACACAAACAACCAAACAAAGCCAAGCACCTCTAGCACCAGTTAATATTGACATTATCACAGCTATAAGTGAGAAAATAATAAAAAATGACTTTAAGTATTTATTTTTAAAAAGAAAAATTCCCATAAGTCCAAATATAAAAAATCTATCAACGAAAAAAGAGTATGCCCTATTTATAATTCTAGAAGTCTCGCCATTAACATTAATCTTATCAAATTCTGTAAACAAAGGCTTCATATAGTACAAAGTTATAAGCACATAAGCAGCTAGCAAACTATAAAAAAAAATTTTTGGTTTTGTTTCACTGCTTGATGCATAAATTAAAACAACAAATAAAAACGAAACTCCTCTTCCAAATTCACTAAAAGTATTTCCAAAAGTGCCAAATTCTTTTGAGTATGGAAACAGGGCTATAACAAAAGCATAAAATATAAAAATAGACAAAAAAATCAGTTGATATTTTGCTAATAAAAAATTATTTTTGATATTATTACAAACTACTTGTTTATTTGTAGAAAATAGAGCTAAACTAAGAAATAAAGCCAAATATAAAGAGATATTTTTTATAGCTGTAAATTCTACATGATGTTCGCAAATAATAAATATAAACAGCAACACACATATAGCACAATCTATATATCTTAAACTTTGACTACCCATTTTTTCCTTTCATTTGCAATCTAGTAGTATACTAAATTTATCATTAAATAACAATTTATACCTTGGAGAATTGATGTTTTATATAGTTATATATCTATTTTTCTATCCATTTTTAAAAGTCGTATCTATCTTTAGAAAAAAAACAGACAAAAAACTCATCATACAAAACGCAGTTATTGGGGATTATGCAAATTCCAGTATTTTATTTGAACCTTTAAAGCCATTTGATATAGTACTAGCAAGTACGAATTTAGCTTTTGCTAACTACGATAACAGGATAAATAAAACATATCCTATAGATAAATTTAAAAAAGAACTTTTTGGTAGATACAAATTAGCATTTTTAATATTTTTAGAAAATTATAGTGAAGTTTATGTTTTAACACCAAATTCTCTTAATCTTTTTTTAGCTAAATTTTCATTTGCAAAAAAAATCGTAACCATAAAACCACAAAAACCAAAATTTTTTGCTCACAAAATGGTGCAAATACAACACACTACAAATGACTTAACTCTTCATAGCTATCTTAAAATGATTGGAATCAAAGAGTTAAAATATGAAAAAAAAATCCAATCGCCACTTTTTATACCAGAAGTTTCTAAGATAGAAAATAACGATAAATTTAAAATCGGCATAAGTCTAAGTGCAGGAAATAAAATCAAAACTCCACCACCACAAACATGGAACAAAATATTAAAAATCTTGTCAAATTTCGACTGCACAATTTATATATTTGGAGTAAAAGATGAAGATAAAATGCTTTCTAAACTAAATACAAAAAACCTAGATATAAGAAATTTGGTAAATCAAATTCCGTTAAAAGAACTCCCATATCATATATCACTACTAAATCTATACATATCATCAGACACTGGAAACTACTATATAGCCGATACTATGAAAATACCTACAATCTGTCTTATGGGGCCTTGTTTTTCAAGCGAGCAAAGAGGAGTTTCTAACTCTCTTATAATCAACTCATCACTACCACCAATAAGTTCTGTATTTAACACAGTACGAAACATAGACGCAAGTAGATATTTTATCTTAAGCCAAGAAGATGAAAAAAAAATATATAAATTTATTCACAATCTTTATAAAAACTCAAAATAGACTCTATGTAATTTTCTAACTTAAAAGTGTTTATTATAGCAATATCTCTTTTGTGGCTTTTTGATTTTTTAAGTTTTGAAAGAAAAACAAATAGATCTTTTGCCGTTCTATTTATAATGTGAAAATCCTCTTTTTTTGATGAAATTTCATAAAGTTCACCCATAACATCAATATTAGAAAATATAACACCAAGACCATAACCTAAAGCTTCAATCACAACCCTAGGAAGACCCTCGTTTTCTGAAAAACCAAGCAAATAATCAAATTTTGGATAAATTTCATCCATATTTTTTACAAAGCCGAGGTTTATTACTAAATTCTTTTCTATAAGCTTTTCAAGTTTTTCTTTTGTCTGTTTTTTAAATTCTCCAGATCCAGCGATATATAATTTTAAATCATCTCTTTTTAAATTTAACATAGCATCAAAAACTAGATCATGGCCTTTTAACTCTAAAAAATTAGCTGGCATTATGATAGAAATTTCATTATCGTTTTTCCTACTTTCAATACCCTCTTTTATGCATACTGGATCATATATAACTTTATTTTCAAATTTCAGATACTTACTATAAAATTTATAAGTTGAGTTAGAAACAGATATGGCTTTAAATTTAAGATTTTTTAAAATATTTATCTCAGTTTTATCAAGTGGGGCATTTTTCCTTAAGTGTTGTATGACTTTTATATTTAAATTATTAGCTGCTTGTATATATGCAAGATTTGTAGAAAAATGATTATTTAAATGTATAAAATCAAACTTATTTTTTGAAAGCAAATCATTAGCAAATTTTAAATCATTTTTATATTTTTCTTGCTTTATCAATCTTTTACAAAAAATTCTACAAATTTCTCTTTTAAATTTTGACATTTTAAATTTATTTTTTTCGCAGTATAAAATATCTATATTTCTGTTTTTTATAACATCTAATATTTTTCCCTCTTTTGTATCATAGTTATTCTCAAAAAAAACTGTAATTTTATACTCATTTTTTTTATTTAACTCATCTAAAAGATATAAAAGACTCTTAGTTCCGCCACCATACTCAATTCCAGTATCTATAAACAAAATACTTTTCATATTAACTCTTTAGATAGTTCATAAACTTCACGTGCTGAAATCTGAAGCATACATTTTTGATATTTACATCTTCTGCCAACGCATGGCACACAGGTTTTTTCTTTTTTAATAATTTTATGTATTTCTTTATCAAAATTAGGATTTGAAGCATAGGGCTGAGCAACCACAAAAAGCGTAACTGTAGGTGTTTTTAAAGCAGCTGCTATGTGAAGTGGTCCGGTATCTGGCGTGATTAATAAATCAAGCCTGTCTATTAAAGCAGCCGCGCCTCTTATACTAAAAACCCCAGCAAAATCTAAAATTCTCTCACTATTTAATGAATTTACCAACTGAGTTGTTAGTTTTTTATCACTTAAGCTTCCTGTTAAAACTATTCTTATATTTTCATCATTTAAAAACAGTTTTGCTAGTTCTACCCACTTTTCTAAAAACCACTGCCTTGATAGAGTACTAGCCCCCATTTGAAAACCAATATATTTTAAGTTGCTTTTCTTTTTAAAAACTCTATCAACCTCATCATAATCTTTTTTATCTAAAAAAAGCTCCATTCTTGTATCGCTGCTTTTTATGCCTACAAATTCCAAATATTTAAGTCTATATTTTACTACATAATCCTCCACTTCTAAAGGTTTTGGAGTATTAGAGTGAAAATTTCTAAATTCATTTTTATCATTATGCAGTTTATAAATATACTTTGCATTAGAAAGAACAGCCAAAGGAGTTGCTTGTGGCTCATTTGAATGAAGTATAAAAACAATATCAATATTTTTCTTTTTTAAGATATTTGCAACATTAAAAAACTTTTTCCATCTTCCAGCATATAAAACTACTTCATCTATATATGGGTTATTTTCAAAAAGTTTATAGTTTTTTGGATTTAATAAAGCTATTGTTTTTACATTTGGAAGATTTTGTTTAAAAGCTCGAAATACAGGGGTATTAAACAAAGTATCGCCAATTGCAGTATTGCTAAAAAAGCACACTGTTTTAAACTCTTCTTGGACTAGATCTGATTTAGTTATTTTTTTATTTTTAATCAAAAAATAAGCTATTTTTCTAAAAATTTTTTTCATATCATCTCCAAAGATTGCAATTTTAACCATAGTTTTATAAAATTATTAGTAAAATCAAAGCTTAATTATACACAAAAAAGTTGAAAATATGAAAAAAATAAAAGTTTTACATACCGAGTGGAGCGATGGCTGGGGCGGTCAAGAAATAAGAATAATAAACGAAGCAATTGCCATTAGAGAAAAATATGAAGTTGAGATATTTATCGCTTGTAGAGAAAATTCCAAGATACTACAAAAAGCAAATGAGGCTAATATAAAAACATTTATTTTGCCATTTAGATCAAATTTTGACATAAAAACTATTTTCGGATTAATCAAGATTATTAAAAAAAATAAAATAGATATAATAAATACTCACAGCGGAAAAGATACTTGGGTTGGAGGAATTGCAGCAAAACTAGCTGGTATAAAATTTATAAGAACAAGACATTTATCAAATAAAATTAATCCTTCAAGGCTAAATTTTATAAATTCTTTGGCTGATTTTATCATCACAACTGGCGAAAGTGTAAAAGAGGCTATGATAAAAGAAAATAGAATTGATAAAGATAAAATTATATCAATACCAACTGGAATTAATGACAATATTTTTAATCCTGAAATTTATGATAAAGATGAGTGTTTAAAGACTTTAAATCTTGAAAATGATAAAATTTATGTAGGAAATTTAGCTGTTCTTAGAGCCTTTAAACGACATGATGTGTTTTTAAAAATAGCTTTAAAAATACACAAAGATTTCCCAAATATTATCTTTTTAATAGCTGGAGATGGACCTAAAAAACAAGACTTGATTGCTTTTATAAAGCAAAATAACATGTCAGATTATGTAAAACTTTTAGGGCATTGTAAAAATCCAGAAATTTTTTTAAAAGCAATCCATATTTTTATGCTTACATCTGATTCAAAAGAAGGTGTGCCACAATCTTTAATGCAAGCTTTGTTAATGAAAAATGCTTGTATATCGACAAATATTGGAAGCATTCCTGATTTATATAATGGGTCAAATTTTATAATGACTGATTTTGATGAAGAAAAATTATATAGCGAACTAAAAGGGCTATTAAGCGATAAAGAAAAGGTAAATTTTTATCAAAACAACGCTAGAGAATTTGTTAAAAATAACTTTACAAAAGATATTATGGCTAATAAAATTTATGAAATTTATAAAAGAATTTTATAAAAAATTTTCAATATTGCTATAAATTTCTTCTAAGTTGATATTCTCAGCAATTTTTGTTTCATCTTGCAAAACAACACATTTTGCACTACAAGATATTGGTTTCCAGCGATTTATATCTGTTTTGCCAAAAAGTATAAGCGTATCAACTCCCATAGCTGGGGCTAAATGAGCTATCCCACCATCAAGAGTTATCAAAAACTTTGCCTCATATATATAAGAAGCGAGTTCTTGTAGATTTTTGGTTTGTAAATATTTTACTTTTGTGATTTGTGATATTTGTTTTGCAAAATCACTATCTTCAGCTGTTATTATGATATTTATTGTTTTAGTTTTTATGTAAGATAAAATTTGACATATTTTATCTTTGCTTAGTTGATTTTGTTCTATTCTTGAAGATATATGAAAAAATATAAAATTAGAATATAAGCTATTTTTATGATTTGGTAAGAAAAATGTCTTTTCATCACACTCTTTAACGTCTAATGGCTTTAGAATTTCATAGCAAAGTTTTATTTCATTTATCTGTTTTTGTGGTACTTTTATAGTTACAAAACTAGCCTGATTTTTCTCATCAATACCGATAATCTCTTTTGCGTTTGAAACTTTTGCAAAAAGCCCAGCGTTTTTTGAATAAGAACTCCTAAAAATAACACAAATATCATACTTTTCTTTTTTTATTTTGTATAAAATTTTAGTTTTTTCTATAAGAGCTGCAATTTTATCATTCAATCTCTTTTTGTGCTTTGTTTTTGTGTAGATATAAATTTTATCCAAAAAAGGATTGTTTTCAACTACAAAAGAATTTAAGCTATTTACAACTATATCTATTTTAGCGTCTTGATATTTTTTTCTTAAAGCCTCGATAGCTGGTGTAGTACAAACCAAATCCCCGATATTATCATTCCTAATAAGTAAAATTTTCAAAATAAGCCTTAAAAATAAAATGAAACTCTCATTATAACCAAGTTTTCATAAAATTTATTGTAAAATTACTCTTATGAAAAAAATAGTATTTCTAAGAATTAACCCAAAGGCTGTCGGAGGCGCTGAAAAGTATCTTCAAAGAGTTGTTTATGTTTTAAAACAAAACGGTATAAAGCATGAAATTCGCTCCTTTAATGGCAACCAAAAAATTCCTTCATGGCTAAAAGCTTTGAAATTTAATCATCAAGTTTGTAAACAAAAAAGTAAAGATGAAATTTATTTTAGCCTTGAAAGAGTTGGGTGTGCTGATATTTACAGAGCTGGTGATGGAGTTCATAAAGTTTATAGAAATCAAAAAAAACTATGGTTTTTAAACCCTTTAAATTTCGTATATCCATACTTAGAAAGAAAATGTTTTGAAAATTCTAAAAAAATCATAACAAATTCAAACTTCATAAAAGATCAAATCATAAAAACATATAACATTAACCCGCAAAAAATACAAACTATTTATAACGGAGTAAATTTGCCAAACAAAGTAGACAAAGTAAAAACTAAAACTGAAATTTGTGCTAAATTTAATCTTGATCTTAAAAAACCACTCATTCTTTTTGTTGGAAGTGGCTTTAAAAGAAAAGGCGTAAAAGAATTTTTAACTATCCTAAAAAATTTAAATTCCAACTATAGTTCCATCATAATAGGCAAAGATAAAAATATAAAAAAATATATAAATTTAACTAAAAATTTAGGTCTTGATACGCTTTTTTTAGGGGTTAGAGATGATGTTAATAAATTTTACGAAGCAAGTGATATTTTTGTGTTTCCAACTTATTATGAACCATTTTCAAATGTTATCCTAGAAGCACTTAGTTATGGATGTGTGTGCTTTACGACTAAGCAAAACGGGGCTAGTGAGATTTTAGATAATGAGTTTATAATGAACTCTCCAAATGATTTGAAAATCTCAAAAACTATAGATAAATTTTTAAATAATGCTAGCTTACTTCAAACTCAAAGTCAAAAAAATATAGAAATTTCAAAAAAATTTAGCATTGAAAACAATGTAAAACTCACTATGGAGATTATAAATGAAAATCTTTATTGAACTTCCTACTTGGCTTGGGGACGGGGTTATGGCAAGTATGGCTGTTGAAAACATAGCGTTAAATTTTCCTAAAGCAAAGATTACATTTTTTGGCTCATTTGCTTCAACTTCTTTATATCAAAATCATCCAAATTTAGAAAAAATAGTCATAGATGAGAGTAAAAAAACCAAATTTAGATATATAAAGCTTTATCAAACTATAAAAAGCTTTGATAAATTTGATATAGCTATAAGTTTTCGAAGCCATTTTGCTACTAAATTTAGTATGTTTTTTCTAAAAGCTAAAAAAAAGTATATCTTTGATAAAAACTCATATCAAGGTCATCAAGCAGAAAAATATTTAGATTTTGTAACAAAAAGTCTAAATTTAGACCAAAAACAAAGTGAACTAAAGTTATATTTTAAGCCAAAAATATTTAGCAAAAAAACACTCGGTCTAAATCCAGGTGCAAGCTATGGAAGTGCGAAAAGATGGTATCCTAGTTACTTCGCAGAAGTTGCTACTGCTTTATCAAAAGAGTATGATATCTTAATATTTGGCACAAAAAATGAAGCTAAAATCTGTAACGAAATAGCTGATATCTTAAAAGAGAAAAATATAAATTTTATAAACTTATGTGGTAAAACTAGCATCCAAGAGCTTTGCCAAAATATCGCAGGATTATCACTTTTTATAACAAACGATAGTGGTCCTATGCATATCGCAGCGTCTTATAAAACACCAACTATAGCACTATTTGGTCCTACAAGGTGGTTTGAGACAAGCCCTTATAAAAACTCAAAATCTAAGATAGTTCGCCTTGATTTAGCCTGTATGCCTTGTATGAAAAGAACTTGCCCTATAAAAACGCACAAGTGCATGAAAAATTTAACTCCTGATATGGTTTTAAAAGCCTACAAAGAGTTAAATTTAACCTCTATAAATCCTTAAAGGCATCATCTATTGCTTGGCAAATCGTATGTTCTATAAGTAGGTGCATCTCTTGAATTCTAGCTGTGTCGCTACTAGGAACTACTAAATTTAAATCACAATACTCATTCATCGCACCACCGCCTTTGCCACTAAGCCCTAAGGTTTTACAACCTATACTTTTAGCAAATTCTAGTGTGTTTATCACATTTTTTGAGTTTCCGCTTGTTGAGATTCCAAAAAACAGGTCACCCTTTCTAGCTAATGCTTTAGCTTGCCTTAAAAAAACAAACTCATATCCATAATCATTTCCAATAGCTGTTAGTGCTGAAGTATCAGTCGTTAGCGCTATACCTGCTAAAGGAGTTCTTTCGCTTTTGTATCTTCCAGTTAACTCAGCTGCTACATGCTGTGCATCAGCCGCGCTTCCGCCATTTCCAAATAGTAAAATCTTACCACCGTTTTTAAGCGTTTGAACTACCATTTCGCACGCTTTTTCTATATCATCAGCTATTTTATAAGTGTTTTTAATCGTCTCATAGTGAGCATCTAGCTCACCTTTTATCATATCTTTCACTCTTTTATCCTTTTTATTATATTTGTTGTACTAAAGCCATCTTTAAATTCTATAAGCTCAACTCTTTTAGCTATATCACTTCCAACAACCTCTTTATTTGCGTAATCTGCACCCTTTACAAGCACATCTGGTTTAATTTTTTTGATAAGTTCATAAGGGGTGTCTTCATCAAATATCACAACATAATCAACGCTTTGAAGACCTGCTAAAACCGTAGCTCTAGAAATTTGTGAGTTTATAGGGCGAGTGTTACCTTTTAGTCTTTTAACAGAAGCATCAGAATTTAACCCAAGCACAAGCACACCACCAATAGCTTTTGCTTTAGCAAGATAGCTTACATGACCTGCGTGAAGTATATCAAAACAACCATTTGTAAAGATTACTTGTTTATTATTAGCACTTAAAATTTCTAAAATTTCATCAACTGTTTTTATCTTTTTAAGCGGATCCCAGCAACTTGTAAATTTATCATACTCAGCTATTTCACTAAGTGTAACAGTTGCACTTCCTACTTTACTAACAACCACAGCAGCAGCTTTATTTGCTAAAATAGTAGCGTTTTTAATGCTCATTTTACTTGCTAAAGCATATCCTAAAGTGGCTAAAACCGTATCTCCAGCACCTGTTACATCATAAACTTCTCTAGCAATAGCAGGTATAATCTCTAAGCTTTTATCATAAAAAGCTATGCCTTTTTCTGAAAGCGTTATAAGAGAGTACTTTAAATTTAGATCATTTTTAAGCTTAACTATAGCATCTTTTAAACTAACATCATCTTTTATATCAATACTAGTTGCAATCGCTGCTTCTTTGCGGTTTGGCGTAAGAAGCGTTGCACCGCTATATTTTGAATAATCCTTACCTTTTGGATCAACTAGGACAAATTTATCTTTTGATTGTTTTATTATCTCTTTACAAATTCTAGGCGTTAAAACGCCTTTTGCATAATCACTTAAAAGCACACCATCAAATTGTGGCAAAATTTCACTAAATTTTGATAGAAGTTTATCTTCGCTATCTTGAGTGATATTTTCTTTACTCTCTTTATCAAAGCGAACTATTTGCTGAGATACTGCCATGAGCCTAGATTTTTGGCTTGTTTTTCTGCCATTTTCTTTAACTAAGAATTTATAATCCACTTCGCTAAGTAGATCTAAAATTTGATCAGCCCTATTATCATCTCCAACAACGCTTAAAACACCAACTCTAGCACCTAAAGATTTAAGGTTTGCTATGACATTTCCAGCACCGCCAAGGCGTTTATCTTCTTGCTTTATATCTACAACTTGCACGGGTGCTTCAGGAGAAATTCTATCACAATCCCCCCAAAGATAGTGATCTATCATCAAGTCCCCAACAACTAAAATACTAACCATTTACTTCGCTTTCATAAATTCTATTTATCTCAGAAATATAGTCTTTTATGCCATCTTCAAGGCTAAATTTTGGCTCATATCCTAAATCTGTTTTAGTATCTAATATATTAGCTTGAGTATGAAACTGATACTGTTTTACAAAAGGGTTTTTTATATACTCACTGCCTAAATTTGTGCCAAGTTCACGCTGTAAAATATCAGCAATATTTTGAAAACTCCTAGCCTTACCAGTTGCAAGGTTATAAATACCGCTTTTTTTCGCATTTAAAGCTAGTTCATTTCCTAAAACAATATCTTTTATGTAAACAAAATCTCGCTTTATCTTATCACTTCCTTCAAAAAGTTTTGGAGCTTTACCACTTAAAATTTGAAGTCCAAATTGAAGAACCATAGAGGCTGTTTTGTCTTTAAAATACTCACCACTGCCATAAACATTAAAGTATCTAAAACCTATAATATGAAGCTTTTTAAAAAATTTAAAAGCGAGTTTATCCATCATGAGTTTTGAAAAACCATAAACATTCCTAGGACTTTCACACTCGCCTACTGTTTGTGGACTTTTTGCATTGCCATAAGTAGCAGCTGAGCTTGCATAAATTAGCTTAGAGTTTAGATCTTTTGCGATTTCTATTAGATGACTAAACGAGTTTAAATTCGTCCTAATTAGCAAGTCTTGCTCACTAACTGTAGTATCGCTAATGGCTGCTTGGTGAAAAATAGTGTCTGGGCGAAATTTTTTTATCTTTTTTAAGGTGGCTTTATCATTAATATCGCCTTCTAAAATTTCGCCTTCAAAACCTAGTAAATTTTTATAATGTCCAAAGCTTTTAAGGTTACCATTTGAAAATCTATCGCTATTTCTAAAAATATCAATAACTAAAACTTCATCACCTTTTTTATCAAAGTGTTTAGCAAGATTTGAACCGATAAATCCAGCCCCACCTGTTACAACAATTCTCATAAATTTCCTTAAATTTAAAATGTAAAATTATAGCTAAAAAAAGAAAATTTCAGGAATTTGGTATGGTTTGTAAGATATTTTTAAAAGTTTTAAAGTAGGTATTATGTTGCGGATTTAATTTGCTATTTATTAAGTACAAATCCCCAACTCCAGCAGCTTTTCCAGCCCCCATATCGCTTATTTTATCGCCAAAGAAAATGCTTTTTTTAAGATCAATATCAAACTCATCCTTAGCTTTTAAAATCATACCTGGCTTTGGCTTTCTACAGCTACAGTTATCATCTGGAGAATGCGGACAAAAGTATACTTTTTTGATATAAATTTGCTCTTTTTCTAGCTCATTAAGCATAAATTTTGTTAAATTTAAAAACTCATCTTTTGTATAATATCCACGTGCTATGCCGGATTGATTTGTTATGATAAAAAGCTCATAGCCTAAGTTTTGATAGTATCTTAAAACCTCAAAAACATCATCCATAAATTTAAAATTTTCTTCTTTATAGACATAGCCAAAATCCTCATTTATAACGCCATCTCTATCTAAAAATAGTGCTTTTATCATAAATTTATTTACCTAAACAGAAATTTGAAAACATCTCATCTAAAATTTCACTTCTCTCAAATGGCCTTGATATGCTTGAAATTTCAGCTATAGCTAAATTTATCTCATAAGCAAAAAGCTCTAAAACGCTCTCCTCAAGCTGAAATTTAGCTCTTTTTAAAGACTCTAGGGCATTTTTAGTAGCATTTATCTGTCTTGTAGTTATGAGCATAATCCCATCGTAGTTTTGGCTATCTAGGTATTTTTTAAGCTCATCAAGTAGTGGTTTGAGTGAGCTTTTAGTTGAAATTTCTATTCCTGTTATATTAGAACTTAGCTTTCTATCTAAGTCACTTTTATTTATAACTTTTATCACTTTTTTATCTAGATTTTTTAGAATTTCAAGGATTTTTTCATCCTCTTTATCCTCTACTCTAGAACTATCAAAAACAGCTATTATTATATCAGCTTCATTTGCCACTCTTAAAGAGTGTTTTATGCCTAGATTTTCTACATTTGACTTACCAT
Source organism: Campylobacter corcagiensis (assembly GCF_013201645.1). NCBI lineage: Bacteria > Pseudomonadati > Campylobacterota > Epsilonproteobacteria > Campylobacterales > Campylobacteraceae > Campylobacter > Campylobacter corcagiensis. Next base: position 1,219,416 of record NZ_CP053842.1, read on the forward strand.
CTCTAATGCCTGCTGTGTCTATTATACGAACTAAATGAGTGCCAATTAACAGGCTTTCTTCTATCGTATCTCTAGTTGTTCCTGCTTCATCACTGATAATAGCTCTATCTTTTTTTAAAAGTGCGTTTAAAATGGAGCTTTTTCCAACATTTGGCTTACCAATAATGGCTACTTTAAAGCCTTCAACTAAGCCTTTTCTTTGACTACTAACTTCTACAATGTCACTTAATTTTTGGATATTTTTATCAAGCATACTGTTTATACTAGATAAAATATCACTAGGTAAATCTTCATCAGCATAATCTATACAAGTCTCAACATAAGCTAGTGTTTTAACTAACTCACCCCTTAACTCATCAATGAATTTTCCAAGTTCACCTTCAAGTTGGCGAGATAGAATTTTATGACTATCAGTTGAGCGTGAATTTATAAGGGCTTGAATAGTTTCAGCTTTACTTAAACTCATCTTTGAATTTAAAAAAGCTCTTTTGCTAAACTCGCCAGGCTGAGCTATTCTAGCTCCTAAATTTAGTAAATTTTCTATAACTAAATTTGAGACGCTAAAACCACCATGAGTTTGAAATTCAACTATATCTTCGCCCGTGAAGCTATTTGGTGCTTTAAAATACAAAATTATGCCTTCATCTATAAGCTCACCATTTACACTATAAATTTTAGCAAATTTAGCCTCTCTTGGGCGTAGATTATTAACTTTTAAAAGCTTTAGCGATAGCTTTAGAGCATCTTTTCCACTAACTCTTACGATAGATATCGCACCAACTCCATTTGCTGTAGCAGTAGCGACAATTGTATCAAACATAGCTATAAGCAACGCTATTTCTTAGCGTCACGCCTTTCATTTATCACGATAAACCTGCCATTTTTTGAGTTTCTAGCTCCGACATATTTATCAGGAAAACGCTCTCTTAACTTACTTAGAGCAATTTTTACAAGAACGCCATCAAGTGGTTTAGTTTGAGCTTTGCCACCAGACTCTACTTTTTCTATGATATCTACAAGATAAGCATCTATCATCTCTTCTTGATTTTTTAGAAATTCAGAAATTTCTAAGCGGATATGGTAGCCATATTTAAAATTTATCCAGTTATAAAGAAGATAAGAAAGAGCTTTATAACGGTGCCCTTCTCTACCTATAAGAAGGGCTGCGTCTTTTCCGTCAAGCTTTATATCTATAGTTGTATTATCAAAACTACTAACATCTACAACGCTAATATCAAAGCACCCAGTACCAAAAAGAGTATCTAATCCACTTTTTATCTCATTTATGACTTTATGTATACTTTTTTTATTTTTACTGTCAAATCTTTTCTCGCTTTTATTTTGAGGTTTTTTCTCAACCCTAGGCTCAGCTTTTATGTTTTCTGTACTAACTTTTAAATTTGAAGCCTCAATAATAGCATTTTTTTTAAAAAATCCTAAAATTCCCTTACTAGGGTGCTGCAAGACTTTCATGTCAAGATCAAGAGTGGAGCAGTTAAGCTCTTTAGCAGCTTTTATTATTGCCTCTTCAAGAGTTTGTGCTTCTACTCTCATTTTAAGACCTCTTTATCAGCTTTTTTTATCTCTTCTGCTTCTTTTTTCTTTTTGATTATACGGTTGATAACTGCTTGTTGAAGAACTGATAAAAGGTTGTTTGTCGCCCAGTATAGAGTAAGACCTGCTGCAAAAAATGCCATAAATATACCAAATATAAAAGGCATTGCTTTCATAATCTTTTCTTGCATAGGATCTTGGAAAGTGGCATTTGTCATTTTTTGTTGTAGCCACATAGAAAAAATCATAATAATAGGCAAGATAAAATATGGATCTTTATCTGCAAGATTATCTATCCAAAGTATCCAAGGTGCACCTTGAAGTTCAATAGCGTTTACTAAAACTCTATAAACTGCAAAAAATACTGGAATTTGTAGAAGTATCGGCAAACAGCCACCCATTGGGTTTGCTCCACTTTGTCTATAAAGCTCCATAACTTTTTGCTGCATTTTTTGTGGATTATCTTTATATTTTTCTTGAATCTCTTTTATCTTAGGAGCTACATCTTTTAGTTTATTCATTGAGACCATTCCCCTAATGGTAAGTGGTGCTAAGAAAAGTCTTATAATTATAGTCATTAAAACTATCGCCCAACCCCAGTTTCCTGTTAGGTTATATAAATAACTTAAAAAGCTAAACATCGGCTTAGCTAAAAATGTGAAAAATCCATACTCTATAATGTCTATTAACTCAGGATCAATACTTTTTAAAAGCTCTTTATTTTTTGGTCCTATAAAGCCATTGACACTAAAATCTCCACTTGCGCTAACAAATACTTGATTTGCATTAGAATTCTCATTTAATATAACATTTAAAGGTGAGTTGAAACTATAAAAAACTGTCGCATAGTATCTATCAAAAGATGAAATAATATCTATATCATTATAAACTTCGCCACCTTTATCAACTTTTCCATCTTTAATAACTTCTAAACTTTTATCTTCTGCCTCTCTTAAAAGCGTTCCATTTATCGCCATTCTATCAGCTAAAATATCTGGTCTCATTCCAGAAGAGATGAAATATTCTAAATCTTTATTTAAACTAACATCAAGTTTATAGTTGCCTTTTTGTGAAATGGTTATTGTTTTTTTTACTATAACTTCGCCCAAATCTTGAGTTAAGACTACTGTTTGATCGCCACTAGTTAAATCTAAATTTGCACTATTTGCTACATATGGCACTTCAAAAGCCTTTTTATTAATCTCTTGATCGCTAAAGCGAATTTCAAGCGGAAGTGGCGAAGCATTTACGCCTATTAAATCAAGCTGCTTTCCTTCTTTATCTACATAAATTCTATCGTTTAAAACAAATGAGTTAAAGCGTCCCAGCTCATCAATCGTAGCTTTAAAATAGCGTGAATTTATTGTAGTAATAACGCTTTTTTGCTCTTCTACAGGGGCTTTTTTGGAAACATTTGATTTTGCTACTGGTGCATCGTACTGTGAAGAAGTAACTGTTTGATTTGTATCTTTAAATTTTGAGAGATAAAAGTAGTCATAACCTAAAAAAAATAGCAGGGTTAAAACAATAGCCAAAATGGCTCTTTTTTGCATTGAATTATCATCTATCACTTAATCATCCTTGTTTACTCTTTTTACTATATAATATTTACTATCTTTATATGGCACAAACCAAAGTTTAAGCTTTAAGTTCCTTTTTGAAGGATCAAATTTTACAAAATTAAAATCTCTTTTTATCAAAGGATAATCAAAGCCGCCTTTAAAAAACTGGTTGCACCTTAAAATTCTTAAAAAACTCGCATTAAATGCTTTTAAAAATGAGTTGTTTTCAAACTGCCATAAGGCATACTCTGAGCAACTAGGATAGTAACGGCAAGAGTTGGGCTTTAAAGGCGAGATAAATTTCTGGTAAAATCTTATCAAATTTCTCATTTTTCTGCTTCTAGCCTTTTAAAAGACCATTTAAGACTCTTTACAACGCTACTAAATTCCATATCATTTATATTTGCCCTTGTTATAATGACATAAATTCCGGGCTTTAGTCTATCTTTTAGCTCTAAAAAAGCAGCTCTTACTACTCTTTTAGCTCTATTTCTTTTGACTGCGTTACCTATTTTTTTACTTGCAATAACGCCAAATTTATTATCACTTGAAGCTAAATAATAGACAACTGCTGGATCGCAGTGCCACTTTTTAGCCTTTTCATAAACTATACTAAACTCCTGTGACTTAACAGGAGAAAACTCCACTAAGCCGCCAATCTTTTTCTACCTTTAGCTCTTCTAGCTCTAATAACTCTTCTACCATTTTTAGTCTTCATTCTAGCTCTAAAGCCGTGAGTCCTTTTATGAGGCGTGTTATGTGGTTGATATGTTCTTTTCATGCTAATCCTTTTTTGAAATTTTAAAACGCTAATTATATCTAAAGCATACTTAAAAAAAGATAAGCTTTAAGAGTTAAATTTAAAACTAATTGTTTATCTTTAACTAGTAAAATTTGAAATTTAAAGGATAAATATGAGAAAAATTCTAAACATATATCTATTTTTATTAGCACTTTTAGTTGGATTAGAGATCTCAGCTGGAGCATTTGTAGCACCTGTGATATTCTATCCTGATGAGCTTATTGGCAAAGGAGTACTAACTCATTTTCAAAGCGGAATTTTAATGAGTGAAATCTTTGTAAGATTTAACAATGTTTTGCTTTTTGTCTCAGCCGTTGCTTTTATATATGAAGCAGTAAATTTAGCTAAAAGTAAAAATGAAAGCTTTAATCTAAGATTTTCAACATTTATGCTAGCTTTTATAAATGCTTTGCTTGCAGCTTCGTTTGTTTTTTACTTCACAGACTACATATTAGAAGCTCAAAAATTAGGTCCAGAAGCAACTATAGAAAGTGAAAGCTTTGCTAAGATGCATGGTGCAAGTGAGTGGGTTATGAAGATTATGCTTTTTGCTCAAACTATACTTTTTTTCATTAGATTTCCAAGAAAAGTTGAGTATTAATCTAAATGAAAATACGAGTTTACTACGAAGATACTGATGCTGCTGGCATTGTATATCACGCTAACTATATCAAATATTGCGAAAGAGCTAGAAGTGAGCTATTTTTTAGTAACGGTGTAGTAAAATTTAGCCCAAATTCTCACTTTGTAGTTACAAAAATAGAGGCAAATTTCTTAGCGACTGCATCTTTAGGTGATGTTTTAGAAATCAAAGGGCGGGTTTTAGAACTTAAAAAAGCAAGTGCCGTTATGCTTCAAGAGATCTTTAAAGATGATAAAAAAATATTTGAAGCTAAGATAAAAGTTGCTTTTGTAGTGGATAAAAAACCAACTAAGATGAGCGATAAAGTTTTAGAATTTATGGAGAAATTTAAGGAGTTTTGATAAACTCTTTAGCTCTTTTTATGCTTTCTATAAATTCATCTTTTTTGCTTGGATTTTTTAAGATATAATCCAAACTGTCAAGTGGCATAATTAAAGAGTATTTATACTTAAAAAGTGAGCCTTTTAAAGAGTCAAAACTCACACTACTTTTTAAAACCACTCTACTTACTAGCTCACCCATTGTTAAAATAAGTTTTGGAGATAGCTTTTCTATCTCTTCAAAAAGGTAATCCTTGCACATAGAAACTGAAATTTCATCATAATTTCCATAACATTTAAGCAAAAAACTATATGAAATTTTATAATTTTTAAAAATTTCATATAAAGTATTACAAAATTTTAGTGTGTTTTTACAGGCTTTTATATCTGCTTTTAAATTTTGAGTCTCATTTGGGCTTTTAAAAATAACCATAATATCAGCACTTTTTGAGCTTAAAATAAGCGGTGTTTTTCTACTTTTAGATAAAGAGCATAACTCACAACTTTTAACACATCTATTTAAAGAGTCTAAATCCATAAAAAAACTAGAATTCTTAAGAGAAATTTCATCTATAAATTTATACCCCATTGCTTTATGAAAATAAAGATTTTTAAGACTACTCAAAGAAAAAGCCTCTGTGCTACAAAACCCCTATCAAAGCCAGCTAAGTCCTTATAAAAAGTATAACTAAAGCCATTTTTTTTAAGCTCTTTTTCTAGAGAATTTTTTTGATCATATCCCATTTCGCAAGCTAAAATTTTTGTTTTATCTTTTGCTAAAGCAATAATTTGTTTTAAAATTTCATCTCCTTTTTCACCACCAAAAAGAGCTAAACTTGGCTCATTTCTTACCCATTTATCAAGTTTGTAGCTATTTTTTATATATGGTGGATTTGAGACGATTATATCGAAATTCTCGCTAAGTCCATCAATCAAAGATGTATGATAAAATTTAATATCAAGATTATATTTACTAGCGTTAAATTTCGCTATTTTTAGTGCTTTTTCACTTATATCAGTTGCAACTATTTTTGCTTTTGGCAAATTTAGCTTTAGCATTATGCTAATTATCCCACTACCAACGCCAATCTCACAAATTTTAGGATTTTCAAATCTTTTTGCTATATCTATAACTTTACTAACTAAAATTTCAGTCTCAAAGCGTGGAATTAAGACATTTTGATCTACCTTAAATTCCTTATCCATAAAAGTCGCACTACCTGTTATATACTCAAGTGCAACTCCTGCTTTGTAAAGTTTTACATTTGTAAAATATGCACTATCTTTTTTAAGTTCATCATTTAATGCAAGTAAAAGCTCATTTGTAGTAACTTTAAGATGAAATTTCATAAGCTCTCTAGCTACGAATTTACTCTCGCACTCCTTAGATGCAAGAGCTATAGCCTCAGCGACCTTCAAGTTCTTCTATCCTTTCAAAAAGTGTTGGATGAGAGTGATAAATAGCTGAGTAGAGCTTATGTGATTTAGGAAAAGCTTTGTTTTCGCTTCCAAGTTTTTTAAGTGCTGATACCATATCTTCGCTATTTTGAATATCTGCACCATGCTTGTCAGCTGCAAATTCTTTTTTCCTACTTAAAGTTGATAAAACTGGAGTAGCGATAAATCCTAAAAGAGTTGATAAAATCATAAGCATCACAATAATTGAGCCACTACTTTTTGCCACTCCAACTGCTTGAAAAACTGAAGTTGGTAGATTTCCAAATATAAAAAACATCATAAATATCATAACAGCTGAATATAGTAAATTTCGCTTTATATCGCCGTGTTTAAAATGCCCTAGTTCATGCCCAAGAACAGCTAAAATTTCACCACGACTAAGCTTTTTAATAAGTGTGTCAAAAAGTACTACTCTTTTTGAGCTTCCAAGCCCACCAAAATAAGCATTTAAACGGTTATCTCTTTTACTAGCATCTATTGTAAAAATTCCACTACTTTTAAACCCACACTCATTTAAAAGTCTCTCAATATCACCCCTTAAATCATCATCTTCCAAAGGGCTCATTTTGTTAAACATAGGAGCTATAAGAGTTGGATATAAAAAATTTATAGCTAAAACTATGATAAAACTTAAAATTCCAGCCCAAATCCACCAAGAACTGCCTAAAAAATTGACACATAAAATAAGTAGCCAAACCATAATTGATCCAGCAATAAGCGTTATAACAAGGGTTTTTAAAGTATCAATTATAAATATTTTTACAGTCATATTTGAAAAGCCAAATTTCTTATCTTTTACAAATTTAGAGTAAATTTCAAGTGGTAAACTAAGAAGTGAATTTATCAAAATAAAGCTCATCACAAAAGCTAAATTTTCTAAAACAGTGCCATTTACAACTATATTTTGATATAGAAATTTAAGCCCAAAACCTAACCAAAAAACAACTACAAAAAAGTCATAAACCACGCTAAAAGCCTTGAATTTATGATTTTCTATCCCAATGGCTGCAGCTTTTTTATACTCACTTTCATCTAAAACAACAGCTTTATTTTTAGCTTCAGTCTTAATAAAATTTAACTCTAAAATTTCTAAATAAATTTGAACCAAAGAGTAGAGTAAAAAAGCCGTTATTAATACACATAACATATATAATCCTTATAAATTTTAACTCAAAATTGTATAAGATAAATCTTAATATAAGCTAAATTTAAAAGATATTTTGGCATACTTATAGGTTTAGATCAATTCTATAGAGACTGTTATGAAAAAAATTTTTATTATTTTAGCATTTAGCGGATTGCTTTTTGCTAATGATTCAGCCAAAAATGCTGAAATTTACGGCTTTTTTACCCTTATTCCACCATTTGTTGCTATTATTTTAGCTTTTATAACAAAAGATGTTATTTTATCACTTTTTATAGGGGTTTTTAGTGGCTCTTATATGCTAAGCATGGTAAATAATGGAATACTAAAATCCTTTGCTACAGGCTTTGTAGATTTAACATCTAAAGTTATAAACTCAATGGCAGATCCTTGGAATGCTGGAATTATGCTTCAGGTTTTATGTATCGGTGGTGTTGTTGCTCTTATTACGAAAATGGGTGGTACAAGAGCTCTTGCTATTTGGCTATCAAAAAAGGCAAAAAGTGCAGCTTCCACTCAAGTTGCAACTTGGATTATGGGGCTATTTATATTTTTTGATGATTATGCAAATTCTTTAATCGTTGGACCAGTTATGCGTCCAGTAACAGATAAATATAAAATTTCAAGAGAAAAACTTGCTTTTATTATAGACGCAACTGCTGCGCCGATTGCTGGAATTGCTATAATATCAACATGGATAGGATATGAACTTTCAGTTATAAAATCAGCTTATGAGATAATTGGACAAACTGATATAAATCCTTTTGCTATATTTGTAGAAACAATACCATATAGGTTTTACAATATCTTTATGCTTGTTTTTGTTATCGCTACAGCTTTAATGAACCGTGAATTTGGACCGATGTATCAAGCTGAAATTCGTGCTAGAAAAGAGGGAATTGTTAAATCAAAAAATGATATCAGCATAAGCAGGGAAAATGCTCTATTGCTTCCTGATGAGAGCGTAAAACTACAAGCTTCAAACGCTGTTGTGCCTATTCTTACACTTATAATAGCTTCAATTGTAGGCTTTTATCTAAACGGACTTGGGGCATTAGAAGGCGACACACTTACTAAGGTAAAACAAAATCCACTATCATTTTTTGCTTTAAGGGAGACATTTGGTCAAGCAGATGCATCTGTTGTTATATTTCAAGCTGCTCTTTTTGCCACAGTAGTAGCAATTTTTATGGGAGTAAAACGCAAAATTTTTAGCACAAAAGATGCTATTCAAGTTTGGCTTGAGGGGTGGAGAACTATGCTTATAACTATAGTTATTCTACTTTTAGCGTGGAGTTTAAGCAGTGTTATAAAAGAACTTGGAACATCAACTTACCTTGTGCATCTTCTATCAAATCAAGTTCCACTTATTGCTCTACCTGCTATTATATTTGTTCTTGGTGGTTTTATATCGTTTTCAACTGGGACAAGCTATGGAACAATGGGAATTTTAATGCCTTTAGTTGTGCCTTTAGCTTATGCTGTTGGTGGAGTAAATGGCTTAGAAGGTTCTGGTCTTCACAACTATATGATAATGTCAATTGGATCTGTCTTAACAGGGGCAATATTTGGAGATCACTGCTCACCGATAAGTGATACCACAATCCTTTCATCAATGGGTGCAGGTTGTGAGCATTTAGACCATGTATCAACCCAAATGCCATACTCTTTTGCAGTTGGAGTAGCGACAATAGTACTAGGATATATTCCAGTGGCTTTAGGGCTAAATGTTTGGATAGCACTTCTAGTTGGTTGTGTAGGAATGTTTGCAATACTAAAGATAGTAGGGAAAAAGGTTGAGTAAATAGCTAAACAGCTATTTACTTAGTTCTCTAAACTCTCACTTATAGCTAAGACTTCAAAGTATTCATTTTCCATATGTAAAAGGTCACCTTTTTTTTCTTCAAGCTCTTCAAAAAGATCTTGTATACTCATAGTCTGATAAATTTCAGGATCTGATAAAGCACTATTTAACCACTTTATGCGATCTTCTAGAGCTTGTATTAAAGCTGGATACTCTTCTAAAATTTTACTTTGTTTATAGCTTAGCTTTTTAGTTACAGTTTTATCTTTGGTTTTAGAATTTTCTAAAGAGCTAGAAATTTCTTTTTGTATCAAATCAAGCTCTTCTATCTCATCTTCATACTCTAAATACTCACTATATGGCATATAAGTTTGATTTATATGACCACCTTCTTCAAATATCCAAAGCTTATTTGTTATCTTATCAACAAAATATCTATCATGACTTACAATAATAACTGCACCATTAAAGCTTAGTAGGTACTCTTCAAGGATATTTATAGTAGCTATATCAAGATCGTTTGTTGGCTCATCTAAAATCAAACAATCATACTCCTTAGTAAAAAGCTTTGCTAAAGCTAAACGGTTTTTCTCACCACCACTTAAAGTTGCTACTGGTTTACCTAAAAACTCCTTAGGAAAAAGAAAATTTTTAAGGTATCCATAAACATGCATATAGTGACCTCTAACCGTAATATGATCACCTCCATTTGGACAAAATATCTCAATCAAACTTTTATCGTCGCTAATTCCTTCGCGCATCTGATCAAAATATCCTATACTAACATCTCCTTTTTTAATTATCCCCTCATCAGGAGTTAATTTGCCAAGTAAAATTTTAAGAAGTGTGCTTTTTCCGCTACCATTTTTACCAACTATTCCGATTCGCTCACCTTGCAAAACTCTAGCATTAAAGCCCTTAAATAAGACCTTTTGCCCCATTGATTTACCTAAATTTATAGCCTCAAAAAGCATCTTTTGGCGATTACCAGCAAATGAAGAATTTGAAAAGCTAGTGTTTGCACGTTCTAATTCAAGCTTTACTTTTCTGATTATTCCAGGATTTGTTTTTGCCTCTTCTCTCATAGCAAAAACACGCTGTTTTCTACCTTCATTTCGCTTAAGTCTAGCTTTAACGCCACGCCTTAACCACTCCTCTTCACGCTTTAAATTTTTAACTAAAGTCTCATGAGTTTTTACCATGCTAGCAAGCATCTCTTGCTTTTTTTCTAAATAATATGAGTAGCCACCAGCAAAATTTGTAAGTTTACCATCATCTATTTCAACGCTTCTAGTCGCAATTTTTTCTATAAAATATCTATCATGGCTTATAAAAACAACAGTTTGTGAGCTTGATAAAATAAGCTCTTCAAGAAATTTAACCATATAAACATCAAGGTGGTTAGTTGGCTCATCAAGCAAAAGCACATCTGGTTTTTTTAAGATTAGTCCGCCAAGTGCTACGCGTCTTATCTCTCCACCACTTAAACTAGCAACCGATCTATCTTTAAATTCATCTAATCCAAAATGCTCAACAACTTGCTTAATTTTATTATCTATATTCCAACCATCTTTGCTTTCTATATACTTTATAAGGTCATTTTGTTTTTTGATAAGCTCGGGATTTTCTGGGTCATTAGCTAAGAGATCTAATGTTTTTTCATAATCACTTAAAGCTTCATAAATCTCACTAAGCTGAAATTTGATAGCATCTAAAACGCTAAATTTAGGATCAAAGCTAGGATTTTGATCAAGCATTTGGACATTTATACCATTTTGGACAATAACCCTTCCATCATCAGGCTTTATTACGCCATTTACTGTTTTCATAAGCGTAGACTTTCCACCACCATTTTTACCAATGATAGCGATACGCTCCTTTTCATTTATACTAAAATTTATAGAATCTAAAATAGTATTAATGCCAAATTTTTTTGTAACATCAACCAAATCAATTAGAGCCAAACTTAGCACCTATTTTGAATTTTGTCAAATTTCTACCTTTATCTTTTCGCGTAATTATAGCGTTTTTTTATAAGAAAAAGCTTAGTATTGTTATTGAAGTTATAACAAAATTTTAATCCATCTTCTAAAAGTTAAAAAACTTGCTACTTGTGAAAGTATCTACATTATCATATATAAATTTTAAAAATTTTTCGCTATTTTTATTACCTTCTGGATATATAAAATATGTATAGTTTTTAAGAGGATAACTCTCATCTTCAGGGCTATAAATTTTACCATTTATAACTATATTTGCATTTTTTAAACCAGTAGCATTTGCATCAAGATAGCCCACATACCCTATAGAATTTGGTGTTTTATCTATAAATTTAGCAAGTTCTGGTCCGCCTTTTTTACCAACGCCAACTTTAAAATCCATATATTCACCAAAGCCTAGCATCCAAGAATTAGAGTTTTGCTGTAAGAATTTAGTAAAATTTAGAGTGGTTCCAGAACCATCATATCTATGAAATATATTAATTTTTTCATGAACAAGTTCTAAATCTGGGTTTGCTTTTTTTATTAAATCATCATCCCAAAATTTTATCTCTCCTTGATAAATCATAGATATAATCTCAGGAGTTAAATTTAACTTACTAACTCCATCTAAGTTATAAGATATAGCTATATTTCCACTAAGAAGTGGTTTTGTTATGCAATTTTCATAAGTTGAGTTTATGTCACTGACTGCAAAATCAGATTTTTTAAGCATAAGCTGTTTGATAGCACCAAGAGAGCCTATAGACTTATACTCAACTCTATTTCCTGTGCTACTTTCAAAAGATTTTGTAGCTTCATTTATAAGCATATCTGAAAATGTTCCACCATAGCCAACAATACTCCTACTAAAACATAGTGAAAAACATAGTGATATTAGTAAAACTCTAATCAAACCCTATCCCCTAAATAGATCCATCATAAGTCTTTTAAAAGCCTCAAATTTACTTATCTCAGGCTTTGCATCTTCTTTTTCTTCTTTAGTATAGACTCTAATTGCATTTGAAAAAGCAGAAGTATAAAAAACATCTTTCATCAAAAGTTTTTGATTTATATTTTCCCTAGTGTCAACAAAAAGATCGACTTCTATATCGTACTTGCGCGCAAATTCATTAAGATCATTTCTAAGATCAACTATCTTTTTATGCGTATTTTTTTTAAATTTCTTTTTGACAACAAATACATCAACATCGCTACTTTTTGTTGGACTTCCAAAAACATAGCTACCAAATATCCAAATTTCCATTGGCTTTATATTCATCAGGGTAGCTATTAGTTCATCTTCAATATCTTTTGGTAACTTACTTCTCATCAGCTAATTTTAGCATAAAAAAATAAACTACTAATCACCCAAATTTACCACCAACATACTCTTGTAAAAGCTTCTCTCTTGGTGCTTCAAAAATCTGCTTTGTCTCACCAAATTCAACCAAATCACCTAGATACATAAAAGCTGTATAATCACTTATTCTTGTAGCTTGTTGCATATTGTGAGTAACTATTACGATAGTATAATCCTTTTTTAAAGTATTAATAAGCTCTTCAATAGCTACTGTTGATATTGGATCAAGTGCTGAAGTTGGCTCATCAAATAGCAAAATATCAGGCTGAACTGCAATAGCCCTAGCGATACAAAGTCTTTGTCTTTGTCCGCCTGATAAACCACCAGCATCATCATTTAGTCTATCTTTGACCTCTTCCCAAATATTTGCACCCCTTAAAGATCTCTCAACTATTTCATTAAGCTTTGCTTTATCTTTAATACCCTGAAGCTTTAAGCCATACTCGACATTATCTTTAATGCTCATTGGAAAAGCCGTAGGTTGTTGAAAAATCATACCTATTTTTATTCTTAAATCAATTAAATCAACCTTTGGATCGAGAATGTTTTGCCCATTAAATAAAATCTCACCCTCATATCTATTTCCAGGATAAAGGTCGTGAATTCTATTTATCGATCTAAGAAGAGTTGATTTACCACAACCTGATGGTCCAATAAGTGCTGTGACTTTGTTCTCAGCAATTGGTAAATTTACTTTATTTAAATTTGCCTTAGAACTTCCATTATACCAAAATGAAAAGTCTTTTATCTCTAAAGCTTGTCTATCTTCTATCTTAGTTATAGTTGCCATAAATTTTCCTTTTAATTTTTTGCTTTTTTAGATTTTATCATATATCTAGCTATAATATTTATACCTAGAACAACTACTGCTAACATTAACGCACCGGTCCAAGCTATTGCATTTTTCTCCTCGCTTGGTGCTTGAGTAAACTCATATATGGTATTTGTTAGTGAAGGCATACTATTTAATAAATCAAATGTTAAAAACTCATTATGAAACGATGTAAAAAGCAGCGGTGCTGTCTCACCAGCTACCCTAGCAATAGCTAAAATAACGCCAGTTAAAAGACCATTTTTAGCAGCTCTAAAAACTATGCTAAATATAACTTTATATTTTGGAGCTCCTAACGCAAAAGCAGCTTCTCTAAGAGTTTGTGGAACAAGAGTTAACATATCATCAGTAGTTTTTAAAACAACTGGCACCATCATTATAGCCAAAGCAACAGCTCCTGCTATACCACTATATCCACCCATTGTCTTAACCATAACAGCATAAACAAAAGCACCAATTACAATTGATGGTGTAGACATCATAACATCACTCATATTTCTTACAAAATTTGATTTTTTATCATTTGGTCCGCCATACTCACTTAGATATGTTCCAGCCAAAAGCCCTAAAGGAATGCCTATAATCGATGCCACAGCAACTAATATAGTATGACCAACAAAAGCATTTCTTAAACCATCAAAAACAGTATCATTTATGAAAATAGAAAAACTAAAGCCCTCTAAGCCTTTAACGACCAAAGTAAGCATTATCCAAAACAAAAACAGTAGTCCAAGAATAGCAAATGCTATAGAAAAATATCTTACTATTTTATCAGTTCTTACTCTTTTTGCAGCTGTTTTTGCTATTAAATCTTTATACTCTTCATTCATCTTACTCATTTAACTATCCTTTTTTCTTTTAACAAAAAGTGTTTCGCTGCTAAAATCGTAACAAAACTTAACACAAATAGTATAAGTGCTAAATAAAACATCGCACTTTCGTATATAGGATTGCCCATAGCTTCACCAAATTGAAGTGCTAAGGTAACAGGTATACTAGTAGCTGGATCAACAATACTTTCTGGTATAACCATCGCTCCACCTAATAAAAATGCAACAGCCATTGTCTCTCCAAAAGCCCTACCAAGTGCAAGTATAATTGAACCCAAAATTCCAGCTTTTGCGTATGGAAAGATAACATTACTTATTACATTAAATTTTGTAGCACCTAAAGCATAAGCACTCTCTTTTAAAATAGCAGGAGTTGTCTCCATGCTATCTCTTGTAACAGAAGCGATAAATGGAAGTATCATAATTGCTAAAACAATACCACCTGTTAAAAGTCCAAGTCCAGTACCACCAAATACTTTTTGAACAAAAGGCACAAAGTATAAAAATCCCCACATTCCATATACTATAGATGGAATGGCTGCTAAAAGCTCAATATTTACACTAAAAAAAGTTCTTACTTTATATGGGGCTATCTCTGTTAAAAATATAGCTATACCAATAGCCACAGGAGTTGCTAAAACCATAGCTATAAATGTTGAAACTATCGTTCCAAAAATAGCTGTGAAGCCGCCAAGCTTTCTACCATTAACATCCCAAGTAGGATCAACGATAAATTTAAGTCCAAATTCTTTTATAGCTGGAAGTGAATACCAAAAAAGTGCTAAAAAAATTGCAAAAAGTATTATAAGGATTAGTATAGAAGATATTCTTGCTAAATTTGAAAATATCAGCTCTTTAGTTTTGGCTTTTTTTTGATCTTGCTGTGTCATAAGTCTACCTTTAAATTTAAAAATCCCTAAAGCTTTCTAGCCTTAGGGATAAGAACTATTTAATCAAACAGTTTATTTCTCTGGAGCAATGTCATATTTTGACCAGTACTCTTGAACCATTTTAACTGTATCTGCTGGAAGTGGAAGATAACCTAGTTTCTCAGCAGCAGCTTTTGCTTTTTCATTTGTAAATGCCCAGTTAAAGAATGATGTTACTTTTTTACCATCTTTTACATTATCACTTGGTAAAACTATAAATGTAGCTGCAACGATTGGGTATGAACCCTCTCCATCTGTATAAGCAAGAACATCATAGAAGTGCTCATCAATGCTGAAGTTAGAATTTAATGCTGCTTTATCAAAGCCCTCTTTTGTTGGAGCAACCCAATCACCTGCTTTACTCTTAAGTGTAGCAGCCTTTAGTTTTTCTTGTACTTTATATGCAAACTCTATATAACCAATTGAATTTGGAGTTTGTTTTATTGTTTTTGCAACTAGCGGATTACCTTGTGCTGGAGTAACTTTTGCACCCCAATTTATTGATTTGTGTGCACCATACTCTTTAGCCCAGTCAGCATCAGCTCTTGCTATATAACTTGTAAAGTTAAATGTTGTACCACTTGACTCACTTCTTACAACTGGAACGATATCAGCTGCTGGAAGTTTTAAATCTGGGTTTAACTCCGCTAAATAAGGGTCATTCCATTTTGTAATTTTACCACTGAAAATTCCAGCTACTGCTTTACCATCAAGCTTTAAAGCATGATCATCAACACCGTTAATATTATAAGCTAAAACAACACTTCCTGTTACAGCTGGGAACTGAAGTAGCTTTTTCTCTTTTAACTCATCTTTTTTAAGAGCTGAGTCTGTTCCACCAAAATTTCCATTTCTATCTGTGATAGCTGAAACACCTTTACCGCTTCCGCCACCACTATATGTAACTTGATTTTTTGTATCTTTATAGTATAGTGCTGCCCACTCTTTATATACTGGCATTGGGAATGTTGCACCTTGACCTAGAATTTTATCTGCTGCTGACAGAGTACTAACTGCAACGCCTGCTGCAACTACTGTACATGCTAATTTTTTTAACATTGTAATCCTTTCAAAATTAATTTAAGAAATTGTAACAACCCAAAGAAACAAGTTGGAAACATTTTATAAAGCAAATTATCTAAAATATCGCCACTTATTTGCGTAATTTTATCTTATTTTACTTTAAATCCAAATTATATATTTTAAATTATATATTTTCATAAAAGATTTAAATTTAAAAAACACTCATACCCAGCAATAAAAGCTTATAAATTTAGTTATAATGCTGCTATGAATAAAAAATTACACAATCCATTTGAGTCCTTGAAATTTATAAATTTTAGGATCTATTTTATTGGCATGAATTTATCACTAATTGGTTCTTGGATGCAAGCAATTGCTGTTCCTTGGCTAACTCTTAATATAACAAATAATCCATTTTTGGTTAGCCTAGTGGCTGCTTTTCAGTTTCTACCACCACTATTTTTAAGCGTATTTGCTGGAGCGTTAGTTGATAAATTTGAGATAAAAAAGATACTTATTTTAACTCAAACTTTAATGATGATAGTTGCTCTTATGTTTTCTTTGATGATGTTTTTTAATATTGAAAATTTCTATCTCATACTTTTTTTATCATTTTTAAATGGTGTTTCTAGCTCGCTTGATGCACCTGCTAGACAATCTTTTGTATATGAATTAGTAGAAAAAGATGAACTCATCTCAAACGCTGTAGCGCTAAATTCTATGAGTTTTAATGTCGCTAGAGTTATTGGGCCAGCAATAGCTGGAGTTGTGATAGCTAAATTTGGTCTTATTTGGTGTTTTTTAGGAAACGCTATATCATTTTTTGCCATAATTATAAGCTTATTTTTTATTAGTATTAAAAAAGATAGAGTAAAACCAAAAATAGATCAAAAATTTCTATATTCAGTTATTAATGGGTTAAAATATGTAAAAAATAGCCCCGTACTTCGCTTTTGTCTTTTAATCCTTCTTTGTTCATGTCTTTTCTTGCCTCACTATAGCATTACAGTTTCAGCATATGCCAAATATGGACTAATGGGAAATGAAAAAACCTTTGGATATTTAATGAGTTTTCTTGGAGTTGGAGCTTTTCTTGGAGCTTTGTTTATAGCAAGTTATGGAAAAGTAAGTATAAAAACCTTAGTATTTATACCATTTATTGCATCTTTAGGACTATCACTAGTTGGAATAAGTGGAAATTTCTATCTTTCAGGAGTTTTTTTAGCCCTTACTGGAGCATCATTTGTAATAACAAATGCTAGTATAAACTCAATCCTTCAGCTAAACACAAAAAGCGAGTATAGGGGGCGAGTGATGAGCATATATGCTCTTTGTTTTTCAGGTTCAGTTCCTTTTGGAGCGCTATTTAGTGGCTGGGCAGTAAGTGCGTTTACCCCCAAAATTGGGTTTATAATATGTGCAATTTCCGCTGTTGTATCTACAGCTATAGTTATACTATTTTTTAGGTGTAAAGATGAAAATTGTAATAAAATTTCAAACAACTTAAAAACAAAAGATAAAAACATATAAGCTCTATCGATTTTTGTTATAAGCTTTTTATGCTATAATTAGCCTAAATTTTAAAAAGGAACGCTCGTGAAAGGTTTTGTTGTAATCATTGATGACGAAGAGGATATTGTCGATCTTTTAGAGTACAACTTAAAGCGAGATGGTTTTGAAGTTTTGGGGTTTTTAAGTACCTCTAAAATCAAGCAACTTCTAAATGAAGAAAGCGTTGATCTTTTGATAGTTGATAGAAATTTACCAGGAACTGAAGGTAGTGAATTTATAAAAAAATTAAGAGAAAAAGGATACAACACTCCAGTTATTTTTCTATCTGCTAAAACTACAAAAGATGAGCAATTGCAGGGTTTTGAGGCTGGTGGGGATGACTATATAACAAAACCATTTGATATAGACAATCTCATAGCAAGGGTAAATGCCATCATAAAACGAACCAAAAAAGAGGCTAAAATTTATAAATTCCGAGATATCGTGATAAATAAAGACTCAGCCAAAGTTAAGGTCGGCGGTAAACATATAGAACTAACTAAGCTAGAAACAGATCTACTTTTGGAATTTATAAAAAATAAAAATATTTTACTCTCAAGAGATTATCTGCTTGAAAGAGTTTGGGGGGACGAAAACTCAAACCCAAAAACTGTAAATATCGCTATAAAGCGTCTTAGAGAAAAGATTGACCCACTTAAGAGTAAAGAGTACATAAAGTCAATTAGAGGAGAAGGATATATACTTTGCTAAAAATACATCAGCTATTTTTAATATTTTTCTTTGTAACTACAACCACTCTTTTTGGTTCACTATCGTTCTACCTATATCAGCATGAAAAAAATAGTGCCTTTAAAAGAGCTGATAAAAACCTAGATACAATTATAGAATTAGCCTACATTAGCATGAAAGCTGATGGTATGTCAGATGGTAGAATTTCTGATTTAGCTACAAAAACAAACTCTCACATTGGAATTTTAGATAACAAACTTGGTAAATTTGCCATAAGCGATAAAAGCATCATATCTATGGATATATTTTTAGGACTTCAAGATTTTAGTCAAAATATGCAAAAAGATGTTATAGATGGAAATTTAGTAGTTTATAAAGCCATTCAAAAAGATCTTGATGGTAAAATTTATACTATTATCACAGCCATAAACATAGATAGCATTTATCTTACTTTAACTCCGATGTTTATTAGGCTTTTAGCTATTTTTCTTGCTGGGCTAGTTTTTACATACATGATAGCTAAAATTTTTAGCAAACTTATGGATAAAGAACTAAGTGAAATTCAGCATTTCTTAGAAAATGTCGCAAGAAAAAATTACAACATTACCATAAAAAGATCATTAATTAACGAATTTGATATGATATGCCTTCAGCTAAACGATATGAAAAACAGTATGGAGAGTTTGGATGATAAACTAAATAAACGCTCAGCTAAAATTCGCCTTAAAAACACTCAACTTGAAGGAATTCTAAGTTCAATATCTCATGAATTTAAAAACCCTATATCTATCATAACCGCCTCAGCTCAAACTCTTAAAAATGATGAAAATATGGATGAAACAAGTAAGGATAAATTTATCACTAAAATAGTCAAAAACTCAGAAAAACTTGTAAATTTAATAGATAAACTAAAAATTGCATTTATTGATAACTTCTCTTTAAAAACTGAAGATGTAAATTTAAAAGCACTGAGTTTAGAGATTTCAAAAGAGCTAATGGATAAATTTAAAGGTAGAAATATCTTAGTAAAAGGGGGTAATGTAATAATCAAAGCTGATGCTGACATGATAAGGCAAGTTATACAAAATTTATGTGAAAATGCCTTAAAATACTCAGATGATAGCGTTGAAATTATAATCACGAACTCAGATTTAGTTGTAAAAGATAGTGGTGTTGGCGTTAATCAAAAAGATATAAAGCTAATTACTAAAAAATTCTATAGAGCTGATGAAAATAGCTGGAACAACTCCTTTGGGCTTGGACTTTATATAGTTAAAAATATCTTAAAACTTCATGGTTTTGAGATGATTATAGATAGCCAGTTAGGCGTTGGTTCGACATTTGGCTTTAGATTTAGGAGCGATGTTTGAGAGAAAATCCTAAATTCTTAAAAGAACAAATCATTACTTATCTTGGAAATAAACGCTCACTTCTTGATTTCGTAGGAAAAGGCTTTGAGATAGCAAAAAGTGAGCTTAAAAAAGATAAAGTTAGCTTTTGTGATCTTTTTAGTGGCTCCGGGATCGTCTCAAGATATGCTAAAGCTCACTCAAATTTTATATTAGCAAATGATTTAGAGTTATACTCAAAAGTGATAAATAAGTGCTATTTAAGTAATGATAGTGAAATTTTAATGGCTAAAATAGATGAAATTTGGGATAAAATTTCAGATACAACCAATCTAAAAAGTGGCTTTATAAGAGAATTTTACGCTCCAAAAAATGAAAAAAATATAACCAAATTTGATAGAGCCTTTTATACTATAAAAAATGCTAAAATTATCGACACTATAAGGCAAAATATAGATGAATTTTGCCCAGCAAATTTAAAGCCTTATTTCTTAGCACCGCTACTTTATGAAGCTAGTGTTCATGCAAATACAAGTGGGGTTTTTAAAGGCTTTTATAAAAACGAAAATGGGGTTGGCGAGTATGGCGGAAAAGGCAAAAATGCTCTTAAACGCATAATGGGTGAAATTTCACTTCAAAAGCCAGTCTTTAGTAAATTTAACTCTAAATTTGAAGTATCTCAAGCCGATGCAAATGATCTTGCAAGTAGCGTTGATACTGATATTTGCTATATAGATCCACCTTATAATCAACATCCATATGGCTCAAACTACTTTATGCTAAATTTAATAGCAAAATATAAACGCCCAACTAAAATTTCTAAAATTTCAGGCATAGAACAGGGCTGGAATAGAAGCGTTTTTAATCAAAAAAAACACGCTAAAGATGCTTTAATAGACATTATAGATAAGTTAAATTCTAAATTTATTCTTATTTCATACAACTGCGAAGGGTTTATTAAAAAAGATGAATTTTTAAATGACTTAGAAAAATTTGGCAAGGTTAAAGTTTTAGAGCAAAAATATAACGCATTTCGCGCTAGCAGAAACCTTCACTCTCGCCCTACTCATGTTAAAGAGCAACTTTATATAATCAAAAAGGCATAGATATGGAAAAGGAAATTTCACTCAAAAATCTATTTTTCCCGATATATATTAATATGCTTCTATCGCTATCAACTGTGATGGCAAACACTTTTATGATGAGCATGATAGATCCACGTTTAGTTGGTGCTATGGGCGCTGGAAATCAAGTAATGGTGCTTTTTCAAACGGTATTTAATCTCCTAGCTGTAGGATGTTCTATCGTCGTAGCTCAAGCAATAGGTGCTAAAAACCGCCGCCTTAGCATAAAAGCTGTTCATGTTAGTATATCTTTTAACTTTGTTGTTGGATTTATTAGTGGAATTTTTGTCTTTTTTGGGGCTTTTTTTATGCTTCATATGCTTCAAGTTCCAGATGGAGTTTTTGATGAGAGTTATCACTACTTAAGAGTTATAAGTATCGCTCTTATATTTGACGCTCTTGCTATTGTTTTAATAGCCGTAATTAGAGCTTATGGATACGCAACTTATACAATGATAGCAGCTATTTGTATATCTGTTTTGACAATATTAGGAAATTATATCGCACTTTTTGAGCCATTTGGAATTCCTTACTACGGGCTTGAAGGAGTTGGATACTCAACTATTTTTGGTAGATTTATAGGTGTGATTATACTTTTTGTTTTACTCATAAAGGTTGTTAAATTTAAAATTTACATGAGATTTTTCTTTAAAATACCACTTTATGTCCTAAGCAAAATCATAAAAATAGGTCTTCCAGCAGCTGGCGAAGAAGCTGTTTGGACTATTCAGTACCTTACAGCTTTTGCCTTTGTAGCAAGTATGGGCGAAAGTTCACTTGCAACACAAACCATATATTTTCAAATTTCAGCTTTTATATTTTTCGCAAGTGCAGCCATAGGACTTGCTAATGAAATAATCGTTGCTAGACTGATTGGCTCTGGCGAAAACGAAAAAGCATATCATACGACATTTAGAAATTTATTTATAGGTTTAGTAACTACGGCACTATTTTTAGTAGTGATATTTAGTCTAAAACACAATATTATGAGGGCTTTAAATTTAACTCCTGATATTGTTAAACTTATGCTTCCACTATTTACCCTTTCTATATTTCTAGAGCTTTCAAGAACTCTAAATGTAATCATGGTAAATGCAATCCGCGCTACAGGGGATGCTAAATTTCCATTTTATATGGGTGTGATATTTATGCTTGGGGTTAGTTTGCCTGTTGGTTGGTACTTAGGAATTCACCTTGAGTGGGGAATTTTAGGAGTCTGGATAGGATTTGTAGCTGATGAGTTTTTAAGAGGATTAGCACATCTTTTAAGGTGGAAAAGTAAAAAATGGCAAGGCAAGCAGTTAGTATAAAGGAGTGAAATTTGAAAAAAATAACTACAAAATTTATAAAAGAACAAAAAGGCGTAAATAAACTAGTCATGATAACAGCATATGATGCACTTTTTGCTAATATATTTGATGAAAAAGTTGATATGATTTTAGTTGGTGATAGCTTGGAGATGAGTTTTAACGGCAGAGATGATACACTTAAAGCTAGTATGGATGGTATGATATATCACACAAATGCTGTTTGTAACGGCGCAAAAAAAGCTTTAATCATAGCAGATATGCCATTTGGAAGTGTGATAAATAAAGATGAAGCCCTTAAAAACTCACTAAGAGTTTATAAAGAGACAAAAGCTGACGCTGTTAAGGTGGAGTGTAACAGTGCAAATATAGACATTATAAAATACCTAGTAGATAACCAAATAGCCGTAGTTGCACACATAGGACTAACTCCACAATCAAGCAGAAGCGAAGGTGGATACCTTATAAAAGGTAGAAGTGAAGCTGAAAAGATAGAGCTTTTAAGCATAGCTAAAAAAGCTGAAAATTCAGGGGCTTTTTGTATAGTCGTAGAAGGCGTGATATCTGAAGTAGCAAAGCTTATCACAAATAGTGTAAATATCCCAGTTATAGGCATTGGAGCGGGTGCTAGTACTGATGGGCAAGTACTAGTTTGGAGTGATGCGTTTGGATTTTTTGATGAGTTTAAGCCTAAATTTGTAAGGCGTTTTTTTAATGGAAAAGAGCTTATCTTAAAGGCTTTAGATGAGTATGTAAGTGAAGTAAAAAGCGGTAATTTTCCTAGCCAAAACGAGAGTTATAATAAGTGAGTGATGTTTTAAATGTTGGCGAATTTAAGGTAAATTTCATCCGTAAAAAAAGAGTTAAAAACGCTAAACTTAAAATAACAAAAGATAACCAAATCAGCCTTGTTGCACCTTTAATCTACCCTAAATTTATGGCTGAAATTTTTATAAATGAGAATTTAGAATGGCTAAGAAAAAAATCTAAAGAAAATCTTAAATTTATGCTTCCAAAAGGCAAAACAAAGCTACTTGGTAAAATTTATGAGCTTAAATTTGATGAAAATGTGAAATCTACTCAAATTTTAGATGATATCATCATGGCAAAAAATGAAAAAGAGTTTTTGAAATTTAAAAAAGAACTCGCGAAGGCTAAATTTAGTAAAATTATAGAAATTTATCAGCCACTTATTGGAAAAAATGTAAATCGCCTTGTAATTCGCGATATGAAAACAAGGTGGGGAAGCTGCAATTCAAAAAAGGGCTATATAAATTTAGCTCTAAATTTAGTAGAAAAAAGCCCAGAACTCATAGAATATGTCATCCTTCACGAACTAACTCACCTACTTTTTCCACACCATCAAAAAAGCTTTTATGACTATATCAAAAACATAATGCCTGATTATAAAGATAGAGATAAAAGGCTTAGAAATTAAATAAAAACTATATTTTTATAAAATAAGCTACCAATAATTACAATTAAAATTTTTTTGATAAATATTGCTATTTAACATCCCAAAACTATATCTAGCAAGATTTTCTGATATACAATGATAAAAGTAGCTAAGAGTAGCTTTTATTTTAAACATAAAAGACAAATCATCTGCTACTAAAACTTCTTCTAAGCCGCATCCACTAAGTGCAATTTCTGCATATGTTTCTTTAGCATTTTCTAAAAATTGAGCACTTAACCTTTTAGAGCCGATAATAGCAAAAAAATCACTAAAACTCTCATAAATTCCTCTTTTTAGATTTGCACTAAAAGAATAATCAACAAACTGCGTATCTTTTGTAGTATAAAAATACGCATTCAAACCTACACAAAATACTCCTATAATAATAAATTTAAAAAATATTTTCATAATATCAACTTTGTAAAACATTTGACATAATCATCATAAAAAAGATTATCACTAAAACTATAAAAACAATCATAAACCAAATAATAAATTTAATCCAGCTAAAATCAACCCTTTCCCTTGGTAGAGTATCAAAGACTTTATGCATAGAAAACAGTGTAATTACAAATAAAACTAACCCAAAAAACGCAGATGAAACATCCCCGCCTCTACCACCTTGAACTATCATAATAGAGCCTAAAAAAACAGATAGTGTATAAAAAATACCTACATTAAGAGCTATATCACCTCTTCTATATCCAGCACAAATTCCAGTAAAAATACTAGGAATTAACGCCCACATTATAGGAAATGGTGATACAAATACAGCAATAAAAAGTAAAATTTGTCCACCAGCACCTAGTTTTTGCTTTTCTATAATATTGCCAAATCTATCATAAACATAGTATTTTTTATTTATCTTAGTTGGACTTTGCATATGATTTGTCTCTAAATTAAACTCATATGGCAACTCTACATTTTCACTCATAACATCTCCTTTTAAAAAAATAATCTTTTTTGAAGTTAAATTTATAATCATTTTATTTTGCTTTTCTTATATTTTTTGATCATACTTAGTATAATCTCTTAACCCATTTTAAAATATTTAAAATAGCCTTGCAAACTAAATTTTCAATAACCTACATAAATAGGGTCTAATGGTTTTTACAATAAAATAAAAAACAAAATTATTTTTAATTTATTAAAAACTAAAAAATTAACTTTACCGCTATAATAATAACTGCTATAATCGCGAGTACTAGGTAACCAACACACCCGGTAGCTTGTTCTTTATCCTCATCACTTACATTTGGAGAATCTTGCGTATACATAAATCCTCTCATTAAATCCCAAAACCAAGTTATTAAGAAAAATGCCACTAAAATTACAACGAAAACAAATAAAAATTCTCCCATTTATTTTTCCTTAAAATATAGTGATTAAAACAGCCAATATTATTGCAATTAAAATCAAAGTAGCACAACCAATCTCACCACTAGCTCTTTCCTGTGAAGCTATAAAAATATTCATAACTATAAAACGAAAAAAAAGCGGTGCCAAAACAATACACAACAAAATCAATAAAAAAGTTCCCATTTTTCTAATCACTCTCAAAATTCAAATTAAAATTATTAAATAATAAATATATTTTAATAACCTCTTAAAGTATTATTTATACCTTCTAAACTATTATTTAGCCTATTCATCTGCATATTATAGTTTAATTGTTGCATTCTTTGATTATATTCATATTCTCTTTGTCTTTGCTGGTTGATTAAAGCTTGATTTGTTGCACTTAAAGAATTTATACTTTGCTGCATTTGCATATTTCTTCTATTTATGTTATTGCTTGTATTTTGAAGCGAAAGCATTAAATTTTGATATGCTATTTGATTGGCAACTTGCTGTTGATGATATGCATATAACTCTTCTTGTGTGGCAGGTCTTAAAACAGTTCCATTTTGCCTACCATCAGTTAAACAATGTAACAAATCAGGGTTATTCTTTGAGTAAATATACCTTTCACAATTTGTTGGAAAATAGTAATATTTGCCATTATGCTGAGCTCTATAATATCCAGGAGTAGCACAACCACTAAAAATAATAAAAACTAAAAGAATAATATATTTATAAGAACGCATAAATTTCCTTTTAATAATTTCTATAGGAATGATTTCCTAAGATAATTGAAAAAGTATTATACAAAATTTAAACTTATAGAAAACTTTTCTATAGGAATAATTATGTTAAATTTACCAGAAATAACAACAGAAAAAGAAAATAATGATTTTTATGAACTAGTTGCCAAAAATGTTAAAAATAAAAGACAAGAAAAAGGGTTAAGTCAACTTGAAACTGCCCTAAGCATAGGGCAAAAATCAAGTGGATTTTACGCAAATATGGAAAATAACTCTCATGGTAAACATTTTAATTTAATTCATCTTTTTAAACTCTCAAAATTATTTGAGTGTGATATTTGTGAATTTTTTAAGAATAATCCTAATCAATAAATCTCTTAGTTAAATCCTTATAACTATCAATCCTTCTATCTCGTAAAAATGGCCACCAGCGACGCACATTTTCGCATCTTTTCATATCCACCTCAACCACTTCGCAAAGCTCACTTTTATCATCACTTCTAAAAAGCTCCTCGCCTTGTGGCCCAAAAACAAAGCTATTTCCCCAAAACCTAATGCCTTTGCTAACACCACTTTTATCAGCTTCAAAACCAACTCTATTTACAGCAACCACAGGAAGTCCGTTTGCCACAGCGTGACCTCTTTGAACTGCCACCCAAGCTTCAAGTTGGCGAAATTTCTCATCTTCTTCATCATCATCAAACCAGCCAATCGCCGTTGGATAGATCAAAATTTCAGCCCCTTTTAAAGCCATTAATCTTGCAGCTTCTGGATACCACTGATCCCAGCAAACTAACACTCCAAGCCTTCCAACGCTTGTATTTATCGGCTCATATCCTAAATCCCCTGGCGTAAAGTAAAATTTCTCATAAAAATTTGGATCATCAGGAATGTGCATTTTGCGGTATTTTCCAGCCACGCTTCCATCACTTTCAAAAACAACTGCGGTGTTGTGATAAAGCCCAGCAGTTCGTTTTTCAAATAAAGAAGTTACCAAAACAACGCCATATTTTTTAGCCACTTCACCCCAAAATTCAGTATCATCTTCATATGAATTTGCCAAATCAAAAAGCTCAACATCTTCATCTTGACAAAAATACTCACTTTGATGAAGTTCTTGTAAAACCACCAAATTTGCACCTTTTTGGGCTGCTTTTTGGATAAGATCTTTTGTTTTTTGGATAGTTTTTTCCTTGCTGCCTAAAAATTCATGGCTAACCAAAGCTACTTTTAATATACTCATTTTTATTCCTTTTTATAATTTTTAACTTAATTATATCTAAAATTTTATTACCTAATCGCTATTTGAGTCATCTGTTGGATCAAAATGTAAGTTTATATCCCAGTTTATATCTTTATAAGTATTTATAATAAAATTTTCTATTTCATCGCCCATATCGTGAGCTTTTTTAAGTGAGATATTTGGCGTAAAAACAAGGTGAGCTGTAATGTAAGCATTATCACCAAACTGCCTTGTTTTAAGAGCGTGATGACTTGTGATACCATCGTGATCATCTATAAATCTCTCAATGGAGCTTAAAATTTCAGGATTGACTGCTTTATCAATCAACACAGCAGCGCTTTCTTTCATAAGTTTAATTGCACTTATAAAAATATATACTCCTATTAAAACACCAAATATAGCATCTATGATGATAAGTCCTGTGAAGTGAATTATAACCAAAGCCAATATGATACCAACATTTGTAAAAAAGTCAGTTTTATAGTGAAGTATATCGGCTTTGATTATCAAAGAGCTGCTTTTTTTATAAGCACTATTTAGATATAAAATCAAAACCCCTGTTACAATAAGTGAAAATATCATAACATATAAAGCTATATTTACCTTTATAGATTCAGGTGGATTGATGACTTTAATAGCACTTGTATATATTAAAAAAACACCAATACCAGTGATAAAAAAGCCTTCAAGAAGACTCATAACACCTTCTAGCTTCGCATAACCAAAGTTAAATTTACTATCTGCTTCTTGATCAGCCTTAGTAGAAGCAAAGAAATTTGCAGCTGAAACCACACAGTCCATGATAGAATCTATTGCTGAACTAAGAACTGTCATGGACCCACTTACTGCTCCTATTATTAGCTTAAAATTTGCTAGTAAAAATGCCGTAATGCCTGCAATCAATGGGGCTTTATTTTTTATAGTCAAGTGCCATCCTTTATCAATTAAACTATTTAATGATAATTATAGCAATTAAAGATAAATTTAGAACTAGTATTTCATCAAACCCTTAATTATCTCTTTGACCTAAAAATAAATAGAAGAGTTAAATTTACCTAACTCCAAGAAAGCGGTTCATAGTAGCACAGTGAATGGAGCCATTTTGACGAATTAAAACTCTTGCATCTACTCCGACTACTTCTAGATCAGGAAGGGCTTTTCTAAGCGAAGAAAGTGCCATTTGGTCATATTTCTCATCGCCATATGTTGGTACTATAAGAGCACCATTTACAAATACAAAATTTGCATATGTCGCAGGAAGGCGTCTATCAAGATACTCAATAGGCTTTGGAATAAATAGCGGTACAAGCTCAAATCCAGTCTTTTTTAGCTCATCTTCCATAGCTTTTAAAGGCTCATAGTGGATATCGTTTTTATCATCACAGGCAGCATACGCTATGGTATTTCGCCCGATAAATCTAGCTAAAGTATCCACATGAGAGTCTGTATCATCGCCCTTTATAAAGCCATTTTCAAGCCAAATAATAGTATGAACTCCAAAAAGCTCTCTAAATTTTTTCTCAAGTTCGTTTTTGCTAAGTCTGTTTCTATTATCATTTAAAAGACATTTTGTAGTTGTCATCATTGTCCCAAAGCCATTAAATTCAATACTTCCACCCTCAAGTATCAAATCAACCTTTTTTAACTCACCTTTAAAACTTTTCATAAGCTCTTGATTTACAGCATTATCTTTACTGCTATCAAATTTATCTCCCCAAGCGTTAAATTTAAAATCATAACCTATGATTCGACCGCCACTCATAACATCAATTACACCATAATCCCTTATCCAAGTATCATTTGTATCGATTTCATAAAAACTAACTTTTGGATTATCAGCAAAAAATAGCCTAAAGTCCTCTTTATTTGGTGATATTATGGCAACATTTTGAAATTTGGTTATAGTATCTACTAAATTTTTATAGCTATCTAAAGCATCAACTAGATACTCTCTCCAGTCTGTATTATAATGCGGAAGTGATAAGAAAAGAAGCTCTTGCTTCTCCCACTCGGCTATAGCCCTCATAAAAATTCTCCTTAATATTTAGATGAAATTTAACATAACTTTAATTAAAATCAACTAAAATTAGATTAAGTTTTTATATATTTAAAATATGGAGTTTTGTTCTGCTGCTTTACTAAGAACCTGATTTTACTTATTATACTAAATTTTCAATGCAATAAAACATAAATTTAAAATACTACTTATATTTTAAATTTAAATATATGATACTAAATTTATAACTAGTTGGTTAAATCTTCATCTACCTTATAAGCTCCATCTAAAATCTCAGTATAAATTTGATCTATTTGATTAAAAATTTCTTCTTTAAATCTCTCTTTACTAAGCATAAGATCGTTATAAATTTTAGCCTCAAATTCATCTCTATTTAAGCTCTCTTCGCCTTTTGCTACTGCGTAATCAACCCCAAACCAAGTAGCAGTTCCAAAACCAACAGAACAAAGTGGAGCAAAAGGCCCACAAACCACTCCACCAAGAGCCAAACTCCCGCTAAGTGCGGCTTTTGAGCCTACTTTTGCTGCGCTTTTTAAAGCAACTTTACCAAGAACTTTTGATGCGACTAAAGTCGCTGCTGTGAGTTTTAAACTTGTATTAAAATCCCTTGTAGTGCTAAAATCATGGCTAAGATTAAGAGTTAAATTTGTATCTAAATTTTTGCTATATCTTTCTATGCCACGAGTAATTAAACTTTCTAAATTTGACCCAAAATTTGGATCAAAACTATCACTTATAAACTCGCTAAATTTATTTTCTAAATACTCTTTACTATTTTTATTAACCACGCCATGCCAAAGTATGAGATAATCAGTAAAAAAGTTATACCTAAAATCACCCACCTTTTTAGCCAAAATTTTAGCCCCACTCTCATAATACTCATCTATAAATCTTGAAATTTCACTCTTTGTTAGCCTTAAATTTTCATCTTTTATCAAATTTAACTCTTCTTCGAGTTTGACTACTTTTTCTTTGCTAAGTAAAAGCTCCTTATTTCCAGCAAGAACTATTTTTACTAAATTTTCTGTTTTGCTCTGTTTGATTGGTGGCGTGAAATTTAGGCTATTTGCCACTATAAAAGCAAGATTTATATAAGCTAGAGTTAAAATGGCTCCTAAAAAATAGCCAGTCTTTTGTGAATTTTGGGTGCTAATAAAAGATATAAGATACAAAATAGCACTAAAAAATATAAATTTATTTATGATTATTAAGAAAATTCCAGTTATTTTATACTCATTTATAAGCCACGATGAAGTGCTATTTAGATAAAAAGAGTAAGCATACAGCTCATTTATAAAATCCACACTAAAGCTTCTATCTACGGAATTTAAAGCTAGATAATCAAACAGAGTTTGACTAGTTGAAATAGGGGTTAAATTTAAAGTAGCCCAGATCAAACAAAGAATAAAAGATGAGATAAAAATAGTTATGTTTTTTGATAGGATTTTAGCAAATTTTAGATTTTTATAGCTAAATTTAAAAATCATAAATTTAACTATCAAAAAAATAGGCAAAAAAGCAAAAGATATAAACAAAAACTCAAATTTATTAAGGCTTAAAGCACTGAAAACTACGCTAAATCCAAGCAAAAATGACATAGTTATAGAGCGAATAAAAACAACTACTCGCCCACTTAAAAGCACCCTTAAAGAGCCTTTATAAAAAGCTCTAACTTTTAGTAAATTTCTAACTAAATTTATGCCATAAATTTCACTAAATATAACTAAGCTAAAAAGTAGATAAAACAGCACAAAACTAGCTAAATTTAAGCTTTTTAGATTTATTATAAAAAGCATCCAAAGTAAAATAAGAGCTAAATTTAAAGCTAGTTTTTTCAACTCTTACCCGCTAAACTCAACCAAATCTACAGGTTGGCTAACTGGGTCAACAAATCTAGTAAATTCTTTTTGAAATGCTACATTTACAGTTCCAAGCGGGCCATTTCTGTTTTTGCCGACGATGATTTCAGCCTTTTCTTCATTAGCATTTGGTGTAAATTTTGGCTCATAATCATCAATATCTTTACCTTCATTTATCCAATTCTCTCTTCTTTCGTTTTCTTCTTGTTCAGCATAAACATCGCCACGATAAACAAAAAGTATCGTATCAGCATCTTGTTCTATAGCACCACTTTCTCTTAAATCACTTAGCATCGGGCGTTTGTTTGCCCTGCTTTCTAATCCTCTATTAAGCTGAGACAAAGCAATTATTGGCATGTTTAGCTCTCTTGCTAAAAGCTTAAGCCCTCTTGAAATTTCAGCGATTTGCAAGTGCCTTTCGCTATAAGCACTACTACTCATCATAAGTCCTATGTAGTCTATTATACAAAGATTTATCTCTTCGTGGCGACTTTTTAGCTTTCTTAGCTGAGTGCGAATTTGGTGGATATTTACATAGCTATTATCATAAACAAAAAATTTCCTACTCTCCATATAATCACACTCATCACCAAATCTACTCCACTGCTCATCATCAAGTCTAGCATTCATTATGCTTGATAAAGGAATGGTTGTTCTTGCACTTATCATTCTTAGCATTAGCTGGCTAGCTGGCATTTCAAGAGAAAAAAATACAACTCCTTTTCCTTGGTCTAAAACTTTTTGTATCAAATTTAAAGCAAATGCTGTTTTTCCCATACCAGGACGGGCTGCGACTATGATAAGTTCGCCATCTTTAAAGCCCTTAGTATACTCATTTAGATACCTAAATCCAGTGTCAAGCCCCACAAGGTCCCTATCAGCTGCTTCTTTTTGCTTTTTCATCTCAAGCATAACTTCATGGATGATTTCAGGGCTTTGTTTTATAATACCACCACCCTTTTCTTCTACAAGCGCGTAAAGCTCAGAACTTAGTTCATCAACCATATCTTTTGAAGGTGTTGTCTCACTTACTTTATTTGGAATTTTATGAGCGATTTTAATAAGTGAGCGTTTTATGCTTTTCTCTTTTAGTTCTGTGGCGTATTTTTCTGTATCAATGATAGAATTTGTAGCCATTATATCGCTAAAAATTTGCTCATCATAGCGATTTCTAAGGCGTTTTTTAACAAATGTATAATCAATTGGCTCATCGCTATTTACACACTCTACAATGGCTAAAAACACATCAGCATGCCCTTTTAAATAAAAATCGCTCTCTTTTATAAGCCCATAAACTTCACTAAATGCATCCTCATTTTGCATCAAAGAACTAAGAATTGACCTTTCCATATCAAGGTCATATAAATTTGAAGGAATCAACTTATCCACGTCTTTTTACCTCATCTTCTACTTCAGCTAAAAACCGCTCCACAAGCTCATCTTCTTTAAGTTTTGCTACAACTTCACCGTGTCTCATAACAAATCCTTGCCCTTTGCCAAAAGCTATAGCCACATCAGCGCCTTTTGCTTCACCTAAAGCATTTACAACGCATCCCATTACAGAGATGTTAAGCGGAGCTGTTATGTGTTTGGTTTTTTCTTCTACTATTTTTACTGCTTTTACAAGATCACTTTGAAGTCTGCCACAAGTTGGACATGATATGATATTTACTCCACTTGGCTGAATTTCTGTATCTTGAAGTATAGCACGAGCTACTTTTATCTCTTCTTCTAACTCACCTGTGATACTAACTCTCATCGTATCTCCGATTCCTTCTAAAAGAAGTCCACCTAAAGCTATAGAGCTTTTTATAGTCGCATGAAAAGTAGTCCCTGCTTCAGTAACCCCTAAATGAAATGGATAATCACACTTTGGACGAAGGGCTCTATAAGCTGCCATTGTGCTAGGTACATCACTACTTTTTAAAGAAATAGCAATATCTGTAAAGTCAAAGTCTTCTAACAACTTAAAGTTATACTCAGCTGAAGCTAACATTCCATCGACGCTTCTTCCGTATTTATCTTCAAACTGTTCTTCTAAGCTTCCTGAATTTACACCGATTCTTATGGGTAAATTTCTCTCTTTACAAGCATCAACTACAGCTTTAATTCTCTCCTTGCCACCTATATTTCCTGGATTTATACGAATAGCATCGACAAAAGGAGCAACCCTTAAAGCGTGCTTATAATTAAAGTGAATATCAGCAATGATTGGAAGTGGGCTTGACTCTTTTATCTTAGCTAAAGAAAAAGCATCTTCTTCATTTAAAACCGCACATCTAACAATATCACAACCTGCAAAATATAGTCTATTAATTTGTTCTAAAGTAGCTTTTATATCTTTGGTTTTTGAAAAAGTCATTGACTGAACGCTTATCTTAGAATCCCCACCAACAGCTACATCACCAACAAAAAGCTTTTTAGTTTTATATCTTTTTACCATAAATTTCCTTTGTGTGATTTTACAAATTTATGAGTTATAAAGGGCTGAAATTTCAGAAATTTCAGCCAAATTTGCTAGTTATAGAAATTATAAAAATGATTGACTGGATTACAACCTGAGCCTATAAGAGGTGCTGTTTTAATCGCTTCAAATACATACTCTTGTGCATTTTTAACAGCATCTTTTAAACTAAGACCATTTGCTAAATTTGCCGCTATTGCACTTGAGAGTGAACATCCTGAACCATGAGTTGAGTTAGTATCAAGCCTTTTTGTTGTAAGTTCTAAAAATTCATCACCATCATAGAAAATATCCACACTTTTACCATCAATATCACCAAGTTTTAAAAACACAGCTTTTGTGCCAAGTTTTAAAAGCTCTTTGGCTGCATTTTTAGCACTATCAACGCAGTTAACTTTTATACCTGTTATCTCACTAGCTTCAAAACGGTTTGGAGTAATGATAGTAGCAAGTGGAAAAAGATATTCAACAATTGCTTTTTTACTATCGCCTTCAAGCCATATATCACCGTTTTTACACGCCATAACTGGGTCTAAAACAACAGCTGGAAGTTTGCCACTATCTTTTAAATTCTGTAAAGATGAAGCGACTGTTTTTATAATATCTACACTTGGAACAACGCCGATTTTAACTGCATTTACCTTAATATCATCAAATATTGCTTTTATTCCATCAGCTATTATTTTAGTATCAACTAAATCCATGCCATAAATTCCTTGTGTATTTTGTGCAGTCGTAGCTGTCACAACACCCATAGCATAAGTTTGATGAGCTATAAAAACCTTTAAATCTGCTATAAGCCCTGCTCCGCCACTTGGATCAACTCCTGCTATACTTAAAACATTTTTCATATTTTTCACCATTTTCTCCTAAATTTAAAATCTCAAATAATACCATAAATTTAATAAATTTCAGGACTAACTAAAAAATAGCAAGATTGGCAATTTTAGGATAAATTTAGATGAAATAGCTTTATCTTATATTATATTATATTATTATGACTTTTATAGACCTTGATTTTAACACCATTTAAAATCACACCATTTTCTATCTATATTTTATAAATTTAGTTTTGAATTTTTATATTCTACATTACTAAATTTACAATTTTTTGTAAATTTAGTATATAATATCAACTAAAATTCATCTTTAAACTTAAATATATTTATATCTAATAAAATTAAAGGAGAAAAAATAGTAGAAAATTATAAAAATTTAAGTTTGATTAAAATATGATGCGAAATTTAGTTGGAAATTTTATAAATAATTCTCATTAAATATAAAAAGCATCTATTCAAAAGGGTATTTAGTAAAATAAATTTAAATATTAATATGTAATTTTATAAAAAGGATATGAAATAAGAAAAATTTTAATACTTTTAGTTTTAGTTATTTTCGGCTTTGGGTTTTATAAATGATAGTACTTCTTCGGCTAGAAATGTGGCGTTTTCATATTATAATAATATTTATAATGACAAATTTGATGAAAGCTTAAAGCTTATAAAATTTTCAGGAAAAATTCCAAATAAAGCTATATTTAAAACAATAAAAATTCACTTTGAAACTGCAAGAGAGTGGGCAAAAAACAAGGTGGTGTAAAAAATATAACCCTAAGTGATAGCTTTAAATTACCAAATCATAAATTGCATTTTAAATTTGAAATAGAGTATAAAAATAGCTTAAAAGACAAAGATGAAATAGAGCTTGTAAAGGATAAAGATAGCTGGAAAGTGTTTTATTTCATACCGTAAAATAAATAGAATTTTACTTATATATTTTATAAAATTTTAAGCATAATTTAAAGATTATTGTGATAGATTACGGTAAAAAATATTTCAATATTATTATAATCAAGGGGTTATTATGAGAAAAGTTATTTTACTTTTATCTATACTAGCAGTTGGAGTTTTTGGAGCTACACTAAGTGAAATAAAAAGTAGCAATACCATTAAAATAGGCGTAAGAAAGGATTTTCCTCCATTTGGAAATCTTGAAAATGGTGAACTTAGCGGTTTTGAAGTTGAACTTGCAAAAGAGGTAGGAAAGCACATTGTTGGCGAAGGCGGAAATATAACATTAGTACCACTAAGTGCAAAAGACAGAATCCCAATGCTTCAAAGTGGTCAAATAGATGTCGTTATAGCTCAATTTACTGCCACTCCTGAAAGAGAAAAAGTTGTTGATTTTACTATTCCCTACTTTGCAGATACCATGTCAATCATATCAAGCGCAGATTTACAAGCAAAAAGTGTTAATAATTTCAAATCTTTACTTGTAATACCTGGAAGTACTTCTGAGGAGTATATAAAGCAAAAAGCACAAAATTTTAGAAATATCACTATAAAAAATTGTGAAAATTTAATGGATTGCTATGGCAAACTACAAAATGGTGAAGCAGATGGATACTTTCATACAACATTTGCTATCGCAGCAATTCCAGTACTTAACAATAAATATCAAATTTCAGTAAAATCAGTTGGTATTCCAAGCTTTATAGCTGCTGGCGTATCAAAAGGAAATGATGAGTTAAAAGCAGCTGTGACAAATGCTATTTTGGAGATTAGTAAAGGTGGATTTTTTAAAGATGCTTATGATAAAACAATAAATATTTATTACAAAGGAACACTAGATAAAAATATGTTTTTACTAGATGATATTTATAAAGCTTTTATGTATAACTAAAAAATTAAATTTACAAAGTACTCCATTAAAATTTAATGGAGTACAGTTAAAACGGGCTTACATCATTCCGCCCATACCACCCATTCCACTCATATCTGGCATAGCAGGCTTATCTTCTTTAATATCTGTAACTGTTGCTTCAGTAGTTAAAAGCATACTCGCTACGCTTACTGCGTTTTGAAGTGCTACACGACTTACTTTAACTGGGTCAATAATACCAGCTTCAAACATATTTACATACTCACCACTTGCTGCATCAAAGCCAAGCTTATCATCGCTGTTAGTTTCAATCTCGTGAGCAACAACACCACCATCAAAGCCAGCATTTTGTGCGATTTGGCGAAGTGGAGCAAAAAGAGCTCTTTTTACTATGTCAGCACCTATTTTTTCATCACCTTTTAGATCAAGGTTTACTTTTTTACTAGCTTTAATAAGTGCTGAACCACCACCAATTACAACACCTTCTTCAACAGCTGCTTTTGTAGCAGATAGTGCATCATCAACTCTATCTTTTTTCTCTTTCATCTCTGTTTCAGTTGCAGCACCTACTTTAATAACAGCAACACCACCGCTTAGCTTTGCAAGTCTTTCTTCAAGTTTTTCTCTATCATAATCTGAAGTTGTATCGGCAATTTGAGATTTAATCTGAGCTACTCTTGCATCGATTGATTCTTTATCGCCTTTACCATTTACGATAATTGTATTATCTTTATCAATAACAATGCTCTCAGCTTCACCAAGATCTTCTAAACTTGCACTTTCTAAAGTTCTGCCAAGCTCTTCGCTTACAACTGTTCCGCCTGTTAAAATAGCAATATCTTCAAGCATTGCTTTTCTTCTATCGCCAAAGCCAGGAGCTTTTACTGCACTTATATTTAAAACGCCACGAAGTTTATTTACAACTAAAGTTGCAAGTGCTTCACCTTCAATATCTTCAGCAACTATTAAAAGTGGTTTTCCTGTCTTTTGAACCGCTTCAAGAACCGGAAGAAGGTCTTTTAAGTTTGCTATTTTCTTATCGTATAATAAAATAAGAGCTGAGCTTAACTCAACTGTCATCTTCTCAGAATTTGTAACAAAATAAGGGCTTAAATAACCTCTATCAAACTGCATACCCTCAACAATATTTAGCTCATCATTTATTGATTTTGCCTCTTCTACAGTTATAACGCCATCTTTTCCAACTTTTTCCATAGCATCAGCTATAAGTTCACCAATAGTTAAGTCTGAATTTGCTGAAATAGAAGCTACTTGAGTTATCTCTTTTTTATCATTTACTGGTTTTGATAAATTTTTAAGCTCACTAATTATAGCAGCTACTTCTTTATCCATACCTCTTTTTACCTCTATAGGATTTGCTCCAGCTGTGATATTTCTAAGTCCTTCTTTAAATATAGAGTGAGCTAGAACTGTTGCTGTTGTTGTACCATCTCCAGCCTCGTCATTTGTTTTGTTTGCTACTTCTTTTACTAGGCTAGCTCCCATGTTTTCGATTACATCTTCAAGTTCAATCTCTTTAGCAACACTTACGCCATCTTTTGTGATAGCTGGAGCTCCAAAGCTTTTTTGGATAAGGACATTTCTACCTCTTGGCCCCATTGTTACTTTAACTGCGTCATTTAACTTCTCAACACCAACATATAATCTGTTTCTTGCATCATCTGAAAAAGTTATATTTTTTGCCATTTTATCTCCTTAAGCTATTACACCTAGTACATCTTCTAAATTTAGAACTAGGTATTTTTTATCATCTATATTTACTTCACTACCTGAATATTTACCAAAAACTACTTTATCGCCTACTTTTACAGCCTTACACTCATCATCACATCCAACTGCTACAACTTTTCCAGTTGAAGGCTTCTCTTTTGAAGCGTTATCTGGAATGATGATTCCGCTAGCTGTTTTGTTAAGCTCCTCTTCTCTTTCTACCAAAACACGTTTTCCAAGTGGTTTGAAATTCACTGCATATCCTTTCATATTTTAAATTTTGGCTAAATTCTTAGCACTCAATTTGTTTGAGTGATGAGATTATAGTCAAAATTAGCTACTTTGTCAATATAAAAGCAGGAATTTATTATAAAGTTTTAGTCTTTTACACTCAACTATGAATTTTTTACTATTTACTTAAGTTAGTTAGAATTTAGCCAAATTTAAAGGAGAAAATATGAAAAAATTTCTACTAGTTATGGGAATTCTTCTACTTATAATAGTAGTTGGAGTTTATACAGTTGCCTTTACTGGGTTTGGAAACAACCTTTTAAAGCCAACTATTGAAAAAATCGCTAGCCAAAAGTCTGGTCAAGATATCAAACTTAGCAAATTTGATCTAAATTTTGGTTCACTTGATGTTATTGCTGATGTTAACTCTGAAATAAAGGCTCATATTTCAGGTGATTACTCGCTGTTTGCTCAAAGCTTTGATCTTACATACAAGGTAGATATTACTGATTTAAAAAGCTTTAAAATAGACCTTGAAGAACCAATGGGACTTGCTGGTCAAATTCGTGGAAAAACAAAAGATTTTAGCGTAAATGGGGTAGGAAATATGCTTGATTCTAATGTTAGATTTTTAGCTGACATTAAGGATTTTAAGCCTTACAATGTAAACCTTGATGCCAAAGGACTAAACACTACAAAAGCCCTTGCTCTAGCAAAGCAAAGACCATATATAACTGGGGAGATAGATGCTTTGGCTAATATCAAAAACGGAGTTGGCGAAGCAAACATAACTTCATCAAATTTAGTAGTTAGTAAGGATGCAGCAAAGGACTTTAACATCACAATACCAAATGATATACCGCTAAAAGTAAAATCAGATATAACTTATCAAAACGACACAGTCAAGGCAACTTCAGCTATAAATTCAGATCTTTTAAATTTAAGTACAAAAGAGAGCATCTACAACCTAGAAAGCAAAACTTTAACTACTGATTTTAGCGTAAATATAGCTGATCTTGGCAAGCTTGAGCCATTTACAAAGCAAAAATTAAGTGGTTCTTTAGATGTAAATGGTGCTACAAAAGTAGTAGAAAATAAGCCCAAATTCTTAGACTTTACTCTAAGTGGACTTGGCGGAGAGATTATAGCTAGTCTTAAAGATAGTACTTTAAATGCTGATATAAAAGACATAAAGCTTGAAGGAATTTTAGGGCTTATAGGACAACCAAAAGCCCTAAATGGCGTGATAAATGGAACTGCTGTGGTTGAGAATTTAGACGATACTTCGGATATAAAAGGTGGTGCAAAACTGATAATAAGCGAAGGAAGCGTATCTCCTAAAGAGCTTAAAAAACTAGCAAATATAGACTTTCCAGCTGGAACAAAATTTAGTATCAACTCAGATACAAATATAGAAAATGGAGTGGTAAAAAGCCTGTCTAGCCTTAACTCAAATCTTTTAAATGTCCCAAATGTGGACGCAACTTATGACATAGCTGGCAAAAATTTAGATGCTAAATTTAGTGCTGTGATAATTGATTTAAGCAAACTAAAAGAATTTACAAAAAAGACCTTAAATGGAAATCTAAAAGCCAGTGGCGATGCTAAGATGAGTGCTGGAAAATTTAGCTCTTTAAATGTGAGTATAGATACACTTGGTGGAAATATCAAAGCTAGCTCAAATGGTTCAAATTTAGATGCTACTGTTTCAAGCCTTGATGTTGGTGATATGTTTGCTTTAATCGGGCAAGAAGCCTTAGCAAGCGGAAAAGCACAAGCTAAGATAAATTTAACCACCATAGATCCTAAAAACCTAAATGGAACCGTAGATCTATCTATAAATAGCGGAGTTTTTAACGATAAAGCACTAAGTAAAATGATAAAAAAAGATTTTCCAAAAGGCGTAAAATTTGATATGAGTGCAAATGCTAAAATTTCAAACTCAGTGGCAAATTTCAGCTCTTTAGTAAATACAGACTTAGCAAATATAAAGAAATTTGACGGATCATATAATATCAACAATGGTACTTTAAATGCTGATTATATCGCTGATATAGATAATCTTAGAAAATTTAAATTTATAGCTGGTAGAAATTTAAATGGGACTATGAGCCTAAATGGAAGCATCAAAAAAGACCCAGCAAATTTAGTAGCTACTGCAAATTCAGATCTTTTTAGCGGAAAATTAGCAGCAACTATAAATAACGAAAACGTAATTGCTACTTTTGATAAATTTCAAATATCAGAACTAACTTATATGCTTGATTATGGTAAATTTTACGAAGGCGTGGGCGATCTTAAATTTAACTACAACACGATAAAACAAGCAGGTGATTTCAATGTAGATATAAACCAAGGTCATCTTACAAGATCAAAGCTAACCGATGCTGTAAGCTTAGTAACACAGCGCGATATAACAAAGCAAATTTTTAATGACTCATATGTAAAAGGCGTGATAAATCAAGGAATTACGACATTTGATGCGATGATGAAAGCCCCAAAAATGGATCTAAATGTTAGTAACGGTACTGTAAATAGCAAAACTTCAGCTGTTGATATCTTAGTTAATATGAATGTAGAAAAAACAGATATCTCAGCTACTATTAAAGGCACTACAAAAGATCCAAAAGTTAATGTCTCTTCAAAGTACCTTGAACAAAAGCTTGATAAGGCTATAGGAAAAGGACTTGATAAGATTATGGGCGTTGAGGGTGGCTCAAATGAAAGTTCAAGCCAAAAGATTGATAAAGCTATAGATAAGGGGTTAAATAAACTTTTAGGCATTGAAGAAAAAGAACCTACCAAAGAAACTCCAGCTAGTGGTGAGAGTGCAGAAAATGATGCTTCATCAAACAACTCAAAAGAAGAGCCAAAAAGTGATAAAGATTTAATAAAAGATAGTGCTAAAGAGCTTTTAAAGGGATTGTTTTAGTTATTAAGAGTGCCACTTGGCACTCTTTTTATATGCTTAAATATCATCTTAATTAAAGCATAATTTCAAAGATAAAATGGATATTTATTAATTTTTTCATTCAAAAGTTAAATTTAATGGTAAGTTAGAAGCAGATAAAAGCTACTTTTGCTTCACCAAAGCTCATAAGTGTGAACTTATTAGAACTACAAACTATACTAAGCAAATTTTAAATTTAAAATAGATATAAAGTTTCATAAAGCTATTAAGAGAAATCTACTTAAGTTATTTTTAATTTAGTATTATTAAATTGCTTAAATCCCTTGTAAAAGTGTTATTTTTATAAGTTATAATGAGTAAAAATCTAGGAATTTGACCTATTTTGTCCTTGTGGTTAAATTTTTTGTTCCATTCCAAAGTGCTTTTATGATTTTTTTCGCATCATTTTCACTAAATTTAGTAATTTTTGCGTTATTATTATCAAAAATTCCATAAGTTGCAAAAAATGCGTAATCCAAAAACGCTTCTTCTCTTAAAGTTTTAGCACTTTTATCTTTATCGCTTGCAAAAGCTCCACTTCCTTTTATCTGCTTTTTTGAAACTTTATGAAGTGTTTTTGATATCCTAAACTGCACAGGTCCTGTGAAATTTACACTTTTTACTTTAATTACTTTTTCCTCTTTATCAGAAATTGGCAAAACACCACCAAAAGCACGAATATCAATAAATTTACCTAAAATTTCATTCACTATTTCGCTTTTTGTAGCTTTTATATTGATTTGATTTCTAATTGCT
Organism: Campylobacter corcagiensis; assembly: GCF_013201645.1. Taxonomy (NCBI): domain Bacteria; kingdom Pseudomonadati; phylum Campylobacterota; class Epsilonproteobacteria; order Campylobacterales; family Campylobacteraceae; genus Campylobacter; species Campylobacter corcagiensis. The sequence goes on from NZ_CP053842.1 coordinate 1,261,132, forward strand.
GTTTTACCATCTAAGATATTTCCGTCGTTTTCATATGTTTTTATGAAAATTTCATCTGGATTTTCTTTTATAATCTCATCTCTTATGGTTCGTTTTATTCTCACATCGGTTGCTTCCCCAAAGCCTGTTTTTTCATCGATTCTAGGGGCATTATCGCTTAGCATATCGCCGTTTGGATTAAAATTTTCACCATCCCACAAAAACAAAATTTCTTTTTTAAGCATCTTTTTCTCCTTGATTTTTCTCAACTTTTACATCTTTTATATGTTTGTTAAAATCACTCCCACCCATCGCAAAAGCCACTGTTACATAAGAAGCTTTAACAATCTCAGTATTTACCAATGTCTTTGATAAACTTTTAAGCAATATTTCTCTTATAGTATTTATTTTAGAATTTGTAAAATTTGAAGTAGCGGTTACTTTTCGTATAGTTTCGTCGCATTTTTTATAAATTTTATCAAGTTTTGATTTGTCTATAACTCCAAAATTATTTAACCAGTTTGCAAAAGAGCTTTTTTCACTTACACCAAATTGCCAATTAATAGCAGCACAAAGCATTCCAAGCAAATAAGCACTTTTTAAATTTTCATTTTGTAAAAAATCTGAGTTTTGTATTAAAGAATTTATCTTATCTTTCACTTCCAAGCTATTTAAATTTTCCAAATTTTCCTCCTTTTTTAAGGTAAATTTATTTTATTTATTTCATTGAAAAAAATGATATAAATATTTATCGCATATATGCTTCTACTATAATAATAACCTCTAAAAATATTTTCCCACGAAACAGGTTTTTTATTTTTTAAGTCATTTGTGCCAAAGTTGATTAAATTTGCACATTTATCAAGCAAAATATCTAAATTTAGCTTTTTATCAGTTAGTAAGATTTGCATAATTTCAAGCCTGTCGTTAAATAAATTTTGCAAAAAAATAGTGTTTTTTGCACCTTTGCTAAAAAACGCTTTTATGTTGTATTTTGCTAGAGTTTTAGCCACATAAGAAATATATGACGGTAAAACATCGTCTATGGTTAAAAATAAATTTACAGCTGCGTTTCTTTTTTCATAAAATAAAATCGTAGCTAAAACAGGGTAATTTTGCAAAGAAATACTGCTATTTTCAAGCACCAAATCAATTACTTCTTCGCTATTTTTTATTTTATCCATATCACCCTTATGCGTTTTTTGTAAAATATCTAAGATATCTTTAATAATACTTTCATCATCTGTTAAAAATGTCGTCAAAATCGCCATTTTTATTCCATAAAATTATGTGATAAATTTCTATCCACCACATCATAACCCATTTTTACAAGCTTTGCATTTTGAGAATTTAATGGTAAAAGTCTTGATTTTATGTATTGCATATTTTTTGGCAATTCATTTACCGAACAAAACGCTAAATTTACATCTCCACCGATACCTTTTTGATTTGTAAAAATGTCATATCCATAAATTTTTGATGGAGTGTTTTGAGAAATATGATTTTTATATATTTCTTTAAAATATGAAGATAAGGGCTTTTCATTATATGACAAAGAAAAAAATGTAGCCTTTTTTTGACCTTTTATTTTATACTATTCAAGTGCAAAAATTTCATCCATTTCTTCTTTAAAAAAATTCTCATCTATATTTTGTATAATTTGTAAAATTTCATCTTTTTTTATTTCATCATCGTTAAATTTTGATAATAAATTCTTACAAGCTCTTAGAATTCCATTTATAAATTTAGTTGGATCTGATTTTACTGATTTTGACTTAAAAAATTGATTTGGAAAGAGATTGCCAGAATTTGAACCTATGCTAAATCTAGTAATAATTAAATCATCTTTTGAAATATTTAAATTTGGGATTATGTTTTTAGTTTTGATATCAAACAAATACACCTTAATAGTCTCATATTTATATGCATCATTTTATATTTTAAGCTCTTCATTTTTGTGGATATTTCTGATTCTGTGAAATATTTTTAAAATATCACTCACTTAAAAGCCTTTTTAGATTTTCTTTGAATTGTATCTCAAAAAAATCTTTTTTAAATATAATCATCCTTTAGCAAGGAATCTTATAGATTTTGAAATTTATAATGTATCATTAACCTTGCTAAATTTCTTCCACAAATCCACATCCATATCTCATAACTCCCACTCCAAGCCCAGTTGAGAGTGCTAAATCTATTATGTCGCTATTTGCTTTTATATTCCAAGTTGCAAGGTGAGTTTTCATATAGTTTTGATTATTTCCATAGTAAAATTTCTTAAAATTTTCAAAGTCTTGTGATATAAGTGTGATTTCTACCTCACTTTCGTAGCATTTATTATAAAAATTTCATATTTTTGAAGCAGATTATTTCTCATTATTTCAAGATGTCTAGAATCTTGTGGTTCAAGATAAACATTTCTATTTAAAAGGCTTTTTATCTTGCAAACCACGTATCCTTTAAAATTTATATCAGTTTTATCAGTACGAGTATCACTTAAATTTATAGCAGTATCTAAAAGAGTAATTTCTCCGAGTTTTAAGCCATTTTTTAGGATATGTAAAGCTATTATCTCCTCAAATTCTTTTCTAAAGAACTAAATTTCATAGTTAAAAGTTCGTCATTTAAGCTAAAACAAAAATTTGTTTTTTAAATATTTTACCACTACTATGCTTATAACCAGAATGCTCTTTTTTAGGCAAAATGGAATAGAAAGCCTTGAATAAGCTTTGATAAAGCTTTATAAATTTGAAGATTTTGTGATGGAATTTTGCTTTGTATTATTAGCACTAACACTTCCCTTGCAAAATTTAGGTTAATTGAAGTTAGCTTAAGATATAGTTAAATTAATTTCGAACTATTATTATATTTTAAATCTTAACATAAAATGAATTTTTATTTTAAATTAAAAAATAAAATCTAAACATAAGGTATAAAATAAAAATAACTCTATAAATTTAATAATTTTTATAAGTAAATACTATAAAAATTAAGTCATTATATTATTTGTTAAATTTTATATACCCAAAAAGAGCCCCCACTATTTTAGTAAAAAGCTCTTCTATTTGCATATCTCACTACTTACTTTTTATCTCTGTATTTCCACTTGTTTTAATATCATCCTTTATGCCTTCATAAACCTTATCGCCTATTCCTTTTACATTTTTAATGTCTTCAGGCTTATCAAATTTATTTTTCTCTCTATATTCAATTATAGCCTTAGCTTTACCCTCACCTATACCTTTTAAAGTCATAAGCTCCTCTTTTGATGCTGTATTTATATTAACAGCTCCAAATAACATTGAAAAACTAAATACTAAAAATAGTAGTAACTTTTTCATAAATTCTCCTTAAAATTAAATAAATTTTATTCTATTAAAGGATACTTAATATATTGTAAATTAGTTTAATTTAATTGTTAAATTATTTTTATAGAAATTCTTAATTTATTAAAAGATGAATTTAGAGAGCTTAAAAATGATAAATTTTACAATGCTATAAAAGGGGGTTTCAAAAATCTAAAAAATAGATGAAAGTAAATTAATGAAATTTTAGATTTTTAGTATTGACAGCTAACTTGTACTATTTATAGTATTTTTTATATATTAGATTCTATGATGTATGCCAATAAAAATAAGAGTCTATACTAACAATCCTTTCTTTTTGAATAAATTTATAAATATATTATGCCAATAATCCTTTTTCTATTTAAATTCAGACTCTTTTTTAATTTTTACTATGCTACTAGTAAACGTAATTCAAAATTTACTTATACACCATTAAATTTAGTAAGTCTTTTTTGTAAAACTCCAAAAACTAAGGGCACTATTTATATATCTCATGTAAATTTATTTTTACCGTGATTAACTCTAAAATGTTTATCATATACTATATCTACTAGTCCATCATAACCACTCCAACCATCAAGTATAAATAATACTTTTAGAATCATTTTGCGTCTTATAATACCTTTTAACGTGGAATGATACTATTTAAGTATTTACTTTACTATCTTAAAAATACTTTTCCTTCTGCTTGAAGTTATGAGTTTTAGAGAGGTAAAAAGTAGCTTTTATCTAGCTATATATATTTGTTTCATAAGTATTATAATGCCAGTTTAGAGCCACAAATAATATCCCTCAAAGATACATAATGGCATTTACCACATTCCCCTTATCAGGAAAATTCCTAAAAGAGCTTGATGATATAGCATAAAAACCATCATCTTTACCATAATCAGCCATATCTTGAATAAATCTACTAACTCCATTTAAATCTTGGATTGTATCTGTAAATAAAACTACCCTATCACCCATAACAGCTCCTAAAATTTAAAAAATTATAGCATATTATTATTTTAATATGGATACTAAAATTTAAAGGTGGTGTTAAATTCCAAGTACTACAAAAGCAAATTTAACCACTAAAATAAAGTTAAAGTAGTTTTTTGAGTTAAAAGATTTATAAGTATTGATTTAAAATAATAATACCAGTTAGTTCATATTGGTATTGAATTAAATTCTTAACTTCCTAGATAGGATTTAAAAACTTAAAAAACAGTATTAAACCAACAAAGATTTACAAGTATTAATTTAAAGCGGTAAAAGCTATAAGATTTATTCTACTAGGCTATACACCAAATTTACTTAATTATCCTAATATATTAAAGCAAATTTAAACTATCATAAGATTTAAAAATAGTATAGCTTTATAAACTTATATAAGTTAAAATAGCTTAATTCTACAAACAAACATTCTCTATAAGACTTGTTACAACTAGTAAATAGGTAAGATTATATTTTATTATGTTATTTTTATTAAGGGGTGTTGGTTTTAATGAATTTTAGTAATGTATAATAACGAAGTCCGCAAAGACCTACTTTCCCACATCTCAGTAAGAGAGAGTATCATCAGCGATGAGTTGCTTAGCTTCTTGGTTCGGGATGGGTCAAGGCGTTTCCAACTCTCTATAATCACGGACAATCGTTAAATTAAAGATCTAAGATATAAACTCTACAGTCTAAAAATAAAACTGTAGTCAAATCTCTAATTTAACGATTGGAGTTGTTAAAAGTCAAAAGTTTTATTTTATAAAACTATTTTACTTTGGATAAAGATTTATCCTTAACAAGGAAGTAATGCTTAAAACTATATGATATTTATAATCTCATAATAGCTATTTTTTTAACTATTTTTGATTTTAGGCTAGGAAGGTGAGTAAAATACAAGGGAGCTACCTTATAGGTAGTGACCACAGTGTTTTACGAAACCTGACAACACATAAAACAAAAAGAGTAAAAAATAAAAATAAGATAAGCAAACGAGCTATTAGTACTGGTCAGCTAAATGACTTACATCACTTACACACCCAGCCTATCAAACTAGTAGTCTACTAGAGCTCTTAAAAGAAGATTAATCTTGGAGTTGGCTTCGAGCTTAGATGCTTTCAGCTCTTATCACATCCCAACTTAGCTACTCTGCGATGCTCTTGGCAGAACAACAGATACACCAGTGGTTGGTTCAACCCGGTCCTCTCGTACTAGGGTCAACTCTCCTCAATCTTCTTACGCCCACGGCAGATAGGGACCGAACTGTCTCACGACGTTCTGAACCCAGCTCGCGTACCGCTTTAAATGGCGAACAGCCATACCCTTGGGACCTGCTCCAGCCCCAGGATGCGATGAGCCGACATCGAGGTGCCAAACCTCCCCGTCGATGTGAGCTCTTGGGGGAGATCAGCCTGTTATCCCCGGGGTACCTTTTATCCTTTGAGCGATGGCCCTTCCACACAGAACCACCGGATCACTAAGACCGACTTTCGTCTCTGCTTGGCTTGTTGGCCTCGCAGTTAAGCTAGTTTATGCCTTTATACTCTACAAACGATTTCCAACCGTTTTGAACTAACCTTTGTAAGCCTCCGTTATTATTTGGGAGGCGACCGCCCCAGTCAAACTACCCACCAGACATTGTCCTACATATGGATAACATATGCTAGTTAGCTACCCGAATAAAGAAGAGTGGTATCTCAACAATGGCTCATAATAAACTGGCGTCTATTAATCAAAGCCTCCCACCTATCCTGCACATCTTTATCCAAGTAGCAGTGTCAAGCTATAGTAAAGGTCCACGGGGTCTTTCCGTCTTGCCGCGGGTAGGAGGAATTTTCACCTCCACTACAATTTCACTGGATCCCTCTTTGAGACAGCTCCCATCTCGTTACGCCATTCATGCAGGTCGGTATTTAACCGACAAGGAATTTCGCTACCTTAGGACCGTTATAGTTACGGCCGCCGTTTACTCGGGCTTCGATCAAGAGCTTCGCTAATGCTAACCCCATCAATTAACCTTCGAGCACCGGGCAGGCGTCACACCCTATACATCCACTTACGTGTTAGCAGAGTGCTGTGTTTTTGGTAAACAGTCGGGAGGGACTCTTTGTTGTAACCTCTAGGGCTTGCACCCTGGTAGGCACACCTTATACCGAAGATACGGTGCTATTTTGCAGAGTTCCTTAAAGAGAGTTCTTCCACGCGCCTTAGAATACTCATCCCACCCACCTGTGTCGGTTTACGGTACGGGCAATTATTACTAAACTTAGAAACTTTTCTTGGCTCGACAGTATCATGGGTTCTTCTCGCTCTCCGAAGAGTTTGAAAAGCCTTTAAAGTTTCGGATAAAGAGTTACGGATTTGCCTATAACTCAACCTACACTCTTAGACTAACTATTCCATCAGTTAGCCCCACTAACTCTAAGCGTCCTTCCATCGCACATAATAATTGGTATTGGAATATTAACCAATTTTCCATCGCATACCCCTTTCGGACTTTGCTTAGGACCCGACTAACCCTACGATGACGAGCATCGCGTAGGAAACCTTGGGTTTTCGGCGATCAGGATTCTCACCTGATTTAACGCTACTCATGCCTGCATGCTCACTTGTATTTGCTCCAACGCTCCTTACCGGTACATCTTCAACGCTAAATACAACGCTCTCCTACCACTTAGTAAAACTAAGTCTACGACTTCGGTACTTATTTTAGCCCCGTTATATTTTCCGCGCAAAATCACTAGACCAGTGAGCTATTACGCTATCTTTAAAGGATGGCTGCTTCTAAGCCAACCTCCTGGTTGTTTAAGTAACTTCACATCGTTTTCCACTTAAATAAGATTTTGGGACCTTAGTCGGTAGTCTGGGTTGTTCCCCTCTTGACGACGGATTTTATCACTCGCCGCCTGACTGCTATGATTACACTATAGGTATTCGGAGTTTGATAGGGTTTGGTACATTGGTGTATGCCCTAGCCCATTCAGTGCTCTACCCCCTATAGTTACTACATAACGCTATACCTCAATATATTTCGGAGAGAACCAGCTATCACGAAGTTTGATTGGCCTTTCACCCCTATCCACAAGTCATCCCAAGACTTTTCAACGTCAGCGGGTTCGGTCCTCCGCCGGCTCTTACACCGGTTTCAACCTGCTCATGGATAGATCACTTCGTTTCGGGTCTGCAATATCTGACTAAACGCCCTATTAAGACTTGCTTTCGCTACGGCTCCGGATTTCCTTAACCTTGCCAGATATCACAACTCGCAGGCTCATTATGCAAAAGGCAGTCCATCACACGTCATAAAGAATCGTGCTCTGAATGATTGTAAGCCAATGGTTTCAGGTTCTATTTCACTCCGCTCACCGCGGTTCTTTTCACCTTTCCCTCACGGTACTTGTACACTATCGGTTTGGTAGTAGTATTTAGGGTTGGAAAGTGGTCTTCCCAGCTTCAAACAAGGTTTCACGTGCCTCGTTCTACTCAGGATACTGCTAAGTAAAAAAGAGTTTTCATATACGGGAGTATCACCCTCTATGCTTAAACTTTCCAGATTATTCTATTAACTCTTTTTAGTCTTTATTGCAGTCCTACAACCCCACTAGTAAACTAGTGGTTTGCCCTATTACGCGTTCGCTCGCCGCTACTAGCGTAATCTCTATTGATTTCTTTTCCTGTGGGTACTAAGATGTTTCAATTCCCCACGTTTGCTCCATAACAATGGTAGTATATATCACTATATACTGGGTTGCCCCATTCGGAAATTCCCAGATCAAAGCTTCTTGACAGCTCCCTGAGACTTATCGCAGTCTAGTACGTCCTTCATCGCCTCTACCAACCAAGGCATCCGCCATTGGCTCTTAGTAGCTTACCTTTTTTAACTTCGCAGAGTAGCAAAGCTACTCTTTGCGACAAGGAGTGTAAACACTCCCTTGACCCACCTAAATCTAAATTAAGGTAGATTTACTATGTCGCTTACGAAGTATTAGAATCATTTTATTATGTTGATATTCTAATTCGCATTACTTCCTTGTTAAAGATAAAGTTAAATTTATAAAGATTTGAAATTTAATGATTTATACTATATAGTTCTTATAGATCATATTATAGTGTATCTATTATTACATAGTATCTTTAAATTATATCTTTATGTTTAAATTTAAAACTACTGAAGTTTTAAATATGCTTTATAATATTTAAACTAACTATTTAAGACGGAAAGAGATTAATGATGATATAAAGATAAGTTTTAACTCTTTATATATCCGTGATTCAATCTTTAACAAATAGATCTTGATAACAGTTAAAATCTATATGTTTGCTTTTATAATAGTTAGATTAAAGCTTTAACAAGTTCCTGTAAAATTGTTTTATTTTATAAAACTTGTTTGTGACTTTTAACAATTGTACTTTAAAGATCGTTTAGGTAAAGACCTAATCTTAAAATTTGGGTAAATTTTAAGATTAAATCTCTATGGTGGGCCTGATAAGACTTGAACTTATGACCTCACCCTTATCAGGGGTGCACTCTAACCAGCTGAGCTACAGGCCCTTGCTTAAAACTATTATAACCTTAGTCAACCTTTAAAATCTAAATAAGCTTTCAATTGATCATTTAATTGTAACTTTCTTATAGATATCTTGTGAGAGAGTATCTATATTGTACTCTAGAAAGGAGGTGATCCAACCGCAGGTTCTCCTACGGTTACCTTGTTACGACTTCACCCCAGTCGCTGATTCCACTGTGGAAGGTAGCTAATTTAGCATCCCTGCTTCGAGTGAAATCAACTCCCATGGTGTGACGGGCGGTGAGTACAAGACCCGGGAACGTATTCACCGTAGCATGGCTGATCTACGATTACTAGCGATTCCGGCTTCATGGGGTCGAGTTGCAGACCCCAATCCGAACTGGGACATATTTTATAGATTTGCTCCATCTTACGATATTGCGTCTTACTGTATATGCCATTGTAGCACGTGTGTCGCCCCGGACATAAGGGCCATGATGACTTGACGTCGTCCACACCTTCCTCCTACTTGCGTAGGCAGTCTGTTTAGAGAACTCAGCCGAACTGTTAGCAACTAAACACGTGGGTTGCGCTCGTTGCGGGACTTAACCCAACATCTCACGACACGAGCTGACGACAGCCGTGCAGCACCTGTCTTAACATTTCTGCAAGCAGACACTCTTCCATCTCTGGATGATTTGTTAGATATCAAGTCCGGGTAAGGTTCTTCGCGTATCTTCGAATTAAACCACATGCTCCACCGCTTGTGCGGGTCCCCGTCTATTCCTTTGAGTTTTAATCTTGCGACCGTACTCCCCAGGCGGTATACTTAATGCGTTAGCTGCATTACTGCTTTGACTTGCAAAGCAACAACTAGTATACATCGTTTAGGGCGTGGACTACCAGGGTATCTAATCCTGTTTGCTACCCACGCTTTCACGCCTCAGCGTCAGTTAGGTTCTAGTAGATCGCCTTCGCAATAAGTATTCCTCTTAACCTCTACGGATTTTACCCCTACGCTAAGAATTCCATCTACCTCTCCCCTACTCTAGACTACCAGTTTCCTGTGCAGTTTAATGGTTAAGCCATTAGATTTCACACAAGACTTGATAATCCGCCTACGCGTCCTTTACGCCCAGTGATTCCGAGTAACGCTTGCACCCCCCGTATTACCGCGGCTGCTGGCACGGAGTTAGCCGGTGCTTATTCGTTAGGTACCGTCATTATTCTTTCCTAACAAAAGGAGTTTACGCTCCGAAAAGTGTCATCCTCCACGCGGTATTGCTGCGTCAGGGTTTCCCCCATTGCGCAATATTCCTTACTGCTGCCTCCCGTAGGAGTTTGGACCGTGTCTCAGTTCCAATGTGACTGATCATCCTCTCAGACCAGTTACGCGTCATAGCCTTGGTAAGCCATTACCTTACCAACTAGCTGATACGATATAGTCTCATCTTACACCGAAAAAACTTTCCCAACTTAACTTATGATAAGTTGGAGTATAGAGTATTAGCAGTCATTTCTAACTGTTGTTCTCTAGTGTAAGGCAGATTAACTATATATTACTCACCCGTGCGCCACTAATTCATCCTAGCAAGCTAGGACTTCATCGTTCGACTTGCATGTATTAGGCATACCGCCAGCGTTCACTCTGAGCCAGGATCAAACTCTCCATAAAAATATGAAACTTTAGTATTTTTATATTACTATTATGGTATATAAAAACTAAAGAGTGTTTGTTTTTATTTAAGTTTAATCTTTAAAACTTTAATAGCTTAAATCTACTATGGAATTTATAGTAAAAATAAGATTTTAAAATATTTATTAATTTATAATTTTACTCTTAATTGATATAGTAAGTTAATTACTTGCTTATATCTAAGGTTCTCCATATTTTATATAGATATCTTAAAGTTATCTATATACGATAGAAAAGACTATAAAGAGTATATAAATAAATGGCTCAATCGATCACTTATTTAGATTTCAAAGATTGACTTTGATTTATAGTTTAACATTATTAAATTTAAAAAACATACTTTTATAAAAAGACTGTTTAACTTAGCTTGATAAAATTATTATTTAAGCTCTTTAAAAAGGCTTCCTTTAAAAGCGAAATGAAATTATACAAGAGTAAAGCTTAAATATAGCTGAAAGTTGGGGAGAAATTTCAAATTTATTGAAATTTCTACCTTATAAATGCCTTCTTGGTTCTATAAATATATAGTCTTTAAATAAAAAAAGCAAAATAAGGCAATTTTAGATTTTTACTAATTAATAGATAGTAACTATAAATTTCGAGTTTTTAACCCGAAATTTATCTGTTTTTTCTAGTTGCTCTTTTAAAATACAATATTATTAACCCAAAGATCAAAACCATTATAATAGGCATTATCCAGGGATTTGACTTTATGTGGTCAAAAAGTTTCATAAGTGGTTCGCCAAGGTAATAGCTAAGAAGTCCTAAGCTTATCGCCCAAACAACAGCACTTATAGCATTTATCATGCTAAATTTAGCAAAACTATATTTAGTAAGTCCAATAGCAAGTGGAACAAGCGTTTTTATACCATAAATGTATTTCTTAAAAAATATAATCTTTCCACCATGTTTTTTAAATAAAATTTGAGCTAAAGCTAAGCTTCTTTTTTGCTTTTTAAGATATGGCATAATCTCAGTTTTACTATATCTTGTAAGATAGAAAAGTAGCGTATCACCTAAGAAATTTGATATAGCTGCTACGACAATAACTATAGCTAAATTCATCTGGCCAGCATAACTTAAAACCCCAGCTGCTACAAGAGCGACAAATCCGCCACCAAGAGTGTAGAAAAACAAAATCAAATATCCCCAAGTAGATAAGGAAGTTAACATCTCTTGCATTATTTATTTACCGCTTTTATAAGATTATCATATCCATAAACTGAGCTATTATATACAGTATTTGACTCTATATTTAGCACAAAGCCACCAAGACTTACCCCAGCAAATGCACCACTTTTACTTGTATATGCGTAGATATCTTTATCAAAAACATCTATCGCACCCACACTAGCACTTGCATGAAAGATAGAAGCCGTTGCATCTGCTCCAAGCTTTAAATTTGACTTAAGCATAGACTGAAGCGTTTTATCATTCATAACAAAAAGCACCATATAATTGCTCTCATAGCCTATTTGAAAACCAATACTTCCATTTGCTATCTCAGATTTTACTATACTCCAAGCCCCAGATGGACTTTTAATCATAGCAACACCCCTGCCATAAAGTCCACCTACTATAAAGCCAGCTTTTCTAACAGTTGGAAATACTACAATAGCTTTTGATTTATCTACAAGCTCTTTTCTTTGAGAAACTTTATCCATAGTAATAAGATATGCATTTGCGCAATCAAGCAAAATTTCTTCATTTGCTGCGTTTAAACTCACCACAACAAAGACTAAAATAGCTAAAATTTTCTTCACTCAAACCCCTTATTTAGCGTAACTTGTCGCTCTTGTTTCTCTTATTACGCTTACTTTTATCTCACCAGGATACTGAACCCTAGCTTCAATATCTTGTGCTATTTCCTTAGCCACTAAAATCGCTTCATCGTCATTTACTAAATTTGCATTTGCTATGACCCTTACTTCACGACCTGCATTTATAGCGTAAGCCTGTTTTACGCCATCCTTACTTGTAGCGATATCTTCTATCTCGCTAACTCTTTTCAGAAAGCTTTCAAGCACTTCTCTTCTTGCTCCAGGTCTAGCCGCACTTAAAGTATCTGCTGTACAAACAGCAGCACACTCTATAGTCTCAGCTTCTTCATGGCCGTGGTGAGCATAGATTGCATTTATAACAACAGGATGCTCTTTGTAGCGTCTACAGACTTCAGCTCCTAAATCCACATGACTTCCTTCATAATCATGAGTTAAAGCCTTACCAATATCATGAAGAAGTCCAGCACGCCTTGCTAAATTTCCATCTCCACCTGTTTCATCTGCTATTATTCCTGCAAGATGAGCAACTTCAAGACTGTGAGCAAGAGCGTTTTGTCCATAACTTGCTCTAAATTTTAGCTTTCCAATTAACTTTAAAAGTTCAGGATGTATGCCATTTAGCCCCAAATCCATCGCTATATTTTCACCCTCTTCTAAGATGCTATCTTCAAATTCTTTACTAACTTTTTCGTATAGCTCTTCTATTCTAGCAGGCTGAATTCTACCATCTTCAACTAAAAGTTCAATAACTTTAGTTGCAATTGCTCTTCTGTAAAGGTTAAAACTACTAAGAACTATAGCATGAGGCGTGTCATCGATGATTACATCAACGCCAAGCACCATTTCAAGGGTTTTGATATTTCGCCCTTCTTTGCCGATTATTCGCCCTTTTAACTCATCATTTTTTATATCAACAACATTTATAAGCCTCTCAGCTGCATACTCGCCAGCAAATCTAGTCGTAGCTTGAGCGATGATATAATTAGCTCTTTTTTTGGCCTCTCTTTTTGCCTCTTCTTCATATTTCCTTACGATGTGAGCGATATCTCCACGACTTTTTTCTTCAACCCTTCTTAAAACTTCCTCTTTTGCCTCATCTTCTGTTAAACCAGCAGCGTGTTCTAAAATTTTAAGTGCTTCAGCAATTTTACTTTCATAGCTTTTCTTTAAGCTAATACCTTCATCATAGGTATTAATAGCTTCTTTTTTATCTTTTTCAAGCTCTATTTGGCTTTTGCTTAAATTCTCTTTTTCTTCGTCTAAAATTCGCTCTTTTTTCTCTAGTTCACTAAATTTAAGATCAAATTCTTTTTGAAGCTTACTTCCTTTATCTTCGTAGGCTTTTTTAGCATCAAATTCAGCCTGTTTTACAGTTAGCTTTGCATCTTTTAAGATACTTTTAGCTTCGTATTCTATGGCTTTTGCTTTTGCTTTTGCCTGTTCTACAAAAATCTCATAGTTTGCTTCATTTATCCTTTTAGCGACTAGATATCCACCTCCAACTCCCACTGCACCGACTCCTAAGCCTAATAAAATCTCTATCATTTTTGCCTCTAATATAACTTTTTTTTGGAGTTAGATAAATATCACATTTTATGTCATAATCAAGTGTAACAATATCCTTTAAAAACATATCTTTTATACCTACAAATACTATTTTTGGTCTGTAACCAAGTTTGCTAAAAAAAATATCATAATAACCCTTGCCATGACCGATCCTAGCCAAATTTCCATCAACTCCAACAACTGGAACTACAGCTAAATCTACTCTCTTTTCGAAGGCATTTTGATTATTTGTCTCTTTTATTCCAAATTTTGACCTGTGAAAAGGTAGTCTTAATTTTACCATTTTAAAACTGATATTTTCCATAAATGGAACGAGTAATTGTGAGTTACTAGACAACTTGCCTCTTAAAAGCAAGACATTTGGTTCAAATTTTGTTGGCACAAACAGCAAAATTCTCTTGTAATTATAAAATTTAATTATTCTACATAAATTTAAAATCACAGAATAATGCTTACATTTTGCACTAAATTTTATCTCTTTTTTAAGAGAATTTTTGGCAAATTTTCTAAACTCATCTTTTTTCATATCAACCATTTACAGAAATTTCAGTTAGTAAAGATATAATAATACACTTATTTTTAAAACACTAAGGAAATTTAATGAAATTTAGACATTTATTTATCGCTTGTTTGCTAGTTTTTATAGTAGGTTGTGATAATAAAGAAGAAGAAAAAACAAATGAAGATGCAGAAGTTACGCAAATTCCAGCAACAGAAGCTAAGTTAACACAAAATTTAAACGCTCCTTTTAATTTAGAGATGATTGATGGCGAAATTTTTACCATGATAAGAAAAGATGGTGGTTTTGATATGGGAGATGGAAGTCATACTACGCTTTTTGTATACTGGGCAACTTGGTGCCCACCTTGCATTATTGAAATAAAACCACTAAATAATCTATCTAAAAATTTTGGAAAAAAACTAAAAATAATTAGCGTTTTAGTAAATGATCCAATAGGCGATGACGAGATAAAAGATTTTATCAAAAAGCATAACATAGACTACTCCATTACAAGAGATAGCGAGACTTTGATTAAATCAATTGGCGGGATAAAAGGAATTCCTTTTATGGTGCTTTATGATAGCAATGGAAACTACGATAGACACTACTTTGGCATAATAGCAGAAGAGATGCTTCAAAAAGATATAGAAAAGCTAACAGGAGATCTTGAAGTTAAAAAAGATAGCAATGAAACTGAAGAAGAAAATGATAATAATGTTACAAAGGAAGATAAAAAGTGATTAATTTTTTTAAAAAAGGTCTAGCTAAAACAGCTGAAATTTTAAAATCCGCAAAACCAAATGACTCTAAAATCTCAAAAGAGATTCTAGAAGAGATGCTGCTTGAAGCAGATGTTGACTATGAGATAGTCAATGAAATCATCTATTACCTGCCGCCAAGTGATGAGATAAAAAGAGATGATCTAAAACGCGTAATGAGTAGTTATTTTATGTATGAACACAACACAAAAATAGACACTAAGCCCTTTGTTGAACTAATACTTGGTGTAAATGGTGCTGGAAAGACAACAACTATCGCAAAATTAGCAAATTTATATAAAAATAGTGGAAAAAAGGTAATCCTTGGAGCGTGTGATACATTTAGAGCTGGTGCGATCGAGCAACTTAGACAGTGGAGCATAAAAATAGACGTTCCTATCATAGCTACAAAACAGGGTCACGACCCAGCAAGCGTGGCTTATGATGCTATAAGTTCAGCTGTAGCAAAGGGATTTGACAGTGTCTTAATAGATACAGCAGGACGCCTTCAAAACCAAAAAAACCTAGCAAACGAGCTAGAAAAAATCGTAAGAATTTCAAATAAAGCTTTGGATAAAGCGCCACATAGAAAAATAATTATATTAGATGCAACTCAGGGAAACAACTCTTACGCTCAAGCAAAAGCCTTTAATGAGATAGTAAAACTTGATGGTGTTATCATCACAAAGCTTGATGGAACGCCAAAAGGTGGTGCACTTTTTAGCATAGCAAGAGAGCTTGAAATTCCTATACTTTATATAGGCGTAGGAGAAAAAATGGAGGATTTAGTCAAATTTAACCCTGATGAATTTTTAGATACGCTTCTTGATGCGATATTTGAGTAGAGTTTTATTTTTTATAGCACTTTTAGGAGTGGAGTATCTATCTTTTACCCCTAAAAATATCGCTATAATTCAAAATTCTTGGGATAAATTTAACCACTTTGTGGCATTTTTTGCACTTACATTTTTACTAAATTTAGGGTTTAATCTAAAATTTAAAACTAAGATAATCATTCTTTTGGTGATTGCTTTTCAAATTGAAATAGTTCAAAGCTTTTTAGATTTTAGAGAATTTAGCTTATTAGATATAGTTGCTGATATGGTTGGTGTGGGATTTGGCATTATAGGATATAAAATTTATAAAAAGGCTTTAAATGGCAAAATCTAAAAAAACAACATTTGAGTGTTCTGCTTGTGGAAATTTACAAGCAAAATGGATGGGTAAATGTCCAGAATGTGGAGCTTGGGATAGTTTTGTAGAGTTAAAACAAAGCGAAGTAGAGTTTTTAAAAAGTGTAGCAAAACAAAGTGCTGTTACGCCAAAAGCTCAAAAAATCACAGAGATTAAAGTAGAACAGATTAAGCGTATAAGCACCGATGATAGCGAACTTGACCTTGTTTTAGGTGGCGGTATAGTTGAAGGCTCGCTTGTTTTAATAGGTGGAAGTCCAGGAATTGGCAAATCAACTTTGCTTCTTAAAATTTCATCAAACCTTGCTAAAAACGGACTAAAAACCCTGTATGTAAGTGGCGAAGAGAGCTTAAGTCAGATAAAGCTTCGTGCAAATAGGCTTGATGCAGTAGCTGAAAATCTCTATCTTTTGGCTGAAATTTCACTTGAAAATATCAAAAATGAGCTTACAAACAATTATAAAATTTTAGTAATTGATAGCATTCAAACTCTTTATAGCGAGGCGATAAGCTCTGCACCTGGGTCAGTTTCTCAAGTTAGAGAGATAACATTTGAACTTATGCGTATAGCAAAAGAGCGTGGAATTTGTATATTTATCATCGGTCATATTACAAAAGAAGGCTCAATCGCAGGACCTAGAGTCCTAGAACATATGGTTGATGTGGTGCTTTATTTTGAAGGCGATGCAAGCAAAGAACTTAGAATTTTAAGGGGATTTAAAAACCGTTTTGGCTCAACTAGTGAAGTTGGTATTTTTGAGATGAGTAGTAGTGGTTTAATACCTGCAAAAGATGCAAACAGTAGATTTTTCACACGCGGCGAAGCAGCAAGTGGAAGTGCAATAACAGTTATAATGGAAGGCTCTCGCCCTTTAATCTTAGAAGTTCAAGCTTTAGTTTGTGAAAGCTCTTACCCAAAAAGAAGTGCAACAGGTTATGATAAAAACCGTCTTGATATGATAATTGCTCTACTTGATCGTAAAATGGGAATTTTACTTGGCGGATATGATGTTTTTGTAAGCGTAATTGGTGGAGTTAAGATTAGTGAAACAGCGGCAGATTTAGCCGTTGTAGCAGCAATTGTAAGTAGTTTTAAAAATCGCCCCATTAGTAAAGAGAGTCTATTTTTAGGCGAGGTAAGCTTAAATGGTGAAATTCGTGAAATACCAAATTTAGAAAGCCGCGTAAAAGAGGCAAATTTACAAAATTTCAAAACAATAATCGCTCCAAACAGAATTTCAAATACAAAAGGGGTGAAATTTTTTGTAACAAAGGAAATACGCCAAATTTTAGAATGGATGTAAAATTTACTAATTTTGTCTGCTTTAAAACATACAGCTTAAAAATAGGTGCTAAATCTATTATTTTTGTGATATAATAAATATAACTTAATTTTCTAAGGAATAGCTATGAGTAATACTACAGATAAAATCAAAAACTTTGATGAAGAGTATATTAAAATAACAAACGGGCTTATTAGAAGTATTGCTGATGAGAGTATATCGGTGTTTGGTATTAATAGCTTCTTTAAAAATATCGCTGTTTACGCAGCAAATCAGATAGATAATATCAAACTAGCAACTAAGATTTTTGATATAGATGAAAGACAGATATCTTCTCATAAAAAAGGCTATGACTTTTTAGTAAATGAGCTTGATAAGATGTGTTCTATCGTAAATGATGAACCTTATGAGGTGATAAAACTAGCTATTTTTTTGGTGTATTGGGCGGATGAGAATATCTTTAGACATAACTATGCTTTGCTAAAACAAATTTCTTTAATAGAATCAGGAATTTCACCAAAAAGAGCTTATAATATTATTAATTTTAAAGATACACCTTTAACCTTAACAAAAGCTTATAGCTTGCTAATATCTAAAATTTTAGAGAAAAATGAAAAACTTGTAGGAGTAAATAAAAACATAAAATACAACTTACAAGACATAAAAGATAGACTTAAAAAAATGGAAGAGAAGGCATTTTCGGTTCTTGACCCAGTAACTGATTTGCCAAATCGCTCAAAAGCTTTAGAAATTTTACAAACTCTCATTCCAAAGGGTGTTTCTGTGATGATAATACTACTGACAAACTATAAAGATTTAATAAATCTAAAAGGTTTGGAAAGTGCAGATACACTGCTTATTAAGGTTATAAACTCAATAAAAAATCTTATAAGAAGTGATGATATGCTATTTTCAACTAAAAAAGGTGAACTTATGCTTTTATCACCTAATATAAATGAAACCGGTGCAATAAGTATTGCAAATTTACTACTAAACAGAGTTCCAAAAGATAGTAGCATTACAGAAGAGCTCAAAGGATATAATAAACTATCAATAAATATAGGAATTTCTATATCAAACAGCAACAGTACTGTAACCAGTATGCTTCAAACTGCTGATAAAAATTTAAAAGTATCTATACAAAAAGGTGATAATGAATTTGTTATTTAATGATTATAAGGGGTAAAATTCTACCCCTTAAATTACTTCTTTTACTCTGCTAGAGTTTGTCTAAGCATCCATAGTTCTTTTTCATATTTAGCTATATTATCCTCAGCTAAAGCAACTGTAACTCTATCGTCAGCTTCATCTGCGATTTCTGCTAATTCATTGAATTGCTCAAGTAGATAAGTATAGTCTTTTTTAACTAGTTCTACAACCTCTTTACAACTAAAAGAGTCAGCTTTAACTCTTGGGCATTTTGCTTTTTCAGTTAACTCTTTAGGGCAAACCAAAGCTTTTCCACCAATCATAAGTGCTCTTTCTGCAACTTCATCAAAAAGCTCACCTAGATGAGTATATGCACACTCTGTTGCTTCATGAATAGCATGAAATTGACTTCCTTTTACATTCCAATGATAATTGTGAAATTGAACGCTTAAAACTAAAGCGTCAGCTTGAATTTGGTTTAATTTTTCTACAACTTTTGACATTTTGTCTCCTTAATAATTTGATAATGAGTATTATAGCAAGCAAAAGTAAACAATAAATTTTATTATCTAATATTTGACTATAAATTTTACAAATAATCAAATTTATTTAGATAACATCATCTTTAAGATTCTCTTGCCAACCTCAACACCTGGCTGGTCGTAAGTGTTTATATTAAGCATAATGCCTGCTGCACTTGTTAATAACATATAATAATAGATCAAATACCCGCAATGCCACTCATCTATTTTTTCTAAAGTTATAAGATCAGTGCTAATACCTTCATTTATAACAGCTCTCATTGTGCTGTCGCACTGCAAATTCAAAACTTCACTTATATTTAGTCCATTTGTAAAATCGCAACTATCTAAGAATTCAAGACTTAAATTTGAAGCACTATCTTTATCAGCCCAATCTAAAACTTTTATAAATGTCACTGTTTTATCTTTTGTTCCATCCATTATAAGCTGTAAAAATGAGTGCTGGTCGCGACTTCCAATAAGAGAAATAGGCGTAAGTCCAACCCTTTTATACTCACATCTTTTTCCAAGACTCTCAGCCCAAAGCTGAACATACCATTCGTTAAAGTGGGTAAATTTATCACCATAACTAAAAAGCACATTTGTCTTAGCACTTTTATGAGTTACAAAATGGTAAGCTTTTTGAAGTATAGAGTCATCTTTTTCATCAAAAAAGCTCTTCTTACAAGCTTTTGCACCTTTTAAAATTTCTTTAGTATCAATCCCTAAAAATAGTAGCGGAACAATTCCTGCTGCACTAAAGACGCTAAATCTTCCACCAACATTTGCAGGAATATGAAAAATTCTAGCATTATGTTTTTCAGCAAAATGCTCTAAATTTGAGTCTGGATCTGTTATAAATATAAAATTTTCTTTAAAATTTTTAATACCGAATTTATCAATAATATACTTAAATATAGTGATAGTCTCTATCGTAGTTCCCGATTTTGATACTACAAAAAATAGAGTTTTGTTAAAATTTATAGAACCTAAAACGCTTTTACAAGTTGCAATGTCTAAGTTATCTAAAAAATAAGCCTTTAGTTTTGCCTTGTCTTTAAGTAAAGTATACAAAGCCTTTGTGCCAAGAGATGAGCCTCCCATACCAATAACCACAACGCTTTCATACTCATACTCACCTGCTATTACAGATGCTTTTTCTATAAGTTTTTTGCTACCTTTTGGTAGGTGGAAATACCCTACTTTGCCACTTTCAAACTCATCATTTATTCTCCTAGCAAACTCATCAATATTTTCAAATGGTACTGTGCTAAAATTTAGACTATTTTTTACCATTTTTTAGCCTATCATAGAAATATTTAGTTGCCTGAACAAAACCATCAAGAGAGCCACAATCAAACCTTTTACCTTTAAATTTATAAGCTATCACAATGCCCTCTTTTGCCTGCTTTAAAAGTGCGTCTGTTATCTGTATTTCGCCATTTTTACCTGCTTTTGTCTTATCTAGGCAGGTAAAAATATTTGGCGTTAAAATATATCTTCCAATTATGGCAAGATTGCTTTTTGCCTCTTCTGGTTTTGGTTTTTCAACCATATCACTTACCATCATAAGCCCATCGTCAATCTCTCGTCCTTCAACTATACCATACTTTGAAACATCTTTTTTATCCACTTCCATAACAGCAACGATTGAACATCTATATTTTTCAAAAACTCTAAGCATCTGAGCCATAACACCATCGCCATTTTCATTTATACATAAATCATCAGCAAGCACCACTCCAAATGGATCATCGCCAACCAATACTTTACCTTTATTTATCGCGTCCCCTAGCCCATTCATTGAACGCTGTCTTGTAAATGAAAAACGGCAATTATCC
Source organism: Campylobacter corcagiensis (assembly GCF_013201645.1). NCBI lineage: Bacteria > Pseudomonadati > Campylobacterota > Epsilonproteobacteria > Campylobacterales > Campylobacteraceae > Campylobacter > Campylobacter corcagiensis. Next base: position 1,282,234 of record NZ_CP053842.1, read on the forward strand.
ATAAGCTCACGGATATCTTTTAAAAGATTTTCTTTATCAGTACCTGAAATTTGGTGTTCTAACTCATAACTTGTATCAAAATAATCTTCCAATGCTCTTTTTCCACGCCCCGTAACAAAGGCCATATGGTTCATTCCAGCTTCTCTTGCTTCATCAACACCATAGTGTATGAGTGGCTTTGTAAGTATAGGAAGCATCTCTTTTGGTAGGGATTTTGTAGCTGGTAAAAAGCGAGTTCCGTATCCTGCTGCTGGAAATAAACAAGTTTGTATCATGATATAACCTTTTGTAAATTTTTAAAATCTAAAAATTATATCAAATTTTATCTTAAATACCGACAAAGGCATCATCGCAAATGCAAAAATAAATCTTATCTGCAACCCTATAATCACTACTAAATTTACTAAATGCTTTTATCAAATAATCACCAAATTTTATTTTTACAAGCATAGTATTACCATACACAATAGATAAAGAGTGCAAAATTCCTTCATAATATCCATCTTTAGGAGTAAGACTTATAGATATTTTATTAGGGTTTATAGCTACTTTTTCAAAATCATTAAATTTATGACCAAATTTTAACCCATAACCTAAATCTATATATCCATTTTTTAGCATAAAAACATTTATAAGTTCAAACTCGCTAACTTTACCATTATATAAAATCACCTTATCATCAGCAAATTCACTCAACCACTTTTTATCATGGCTTGCTATTATAAAACCACAACCATACTTTTTGTGCATATATTTTATCGCTCTAGAAAAGAGTTTAGTTGAAGCACTATCAAGGCTGTTTGTAGGCTCATCAAGTAGTATCAGTGGCTTTCTTGTAATGATAGCTATAGCAAAAGCTATCCTTTGGGTTTGACCACTGCTAAGGGCGTAGTAAGGCTTATCTAAAAAGCTCTCATCAAGACCAACAAGCTCTAGCATCTCACAAACCCTTTTATCAAACTCATTAAGTAAGCCATTTATCTTAAGAACAAATTTAAAATTTGACCTAACACTTCTTTTAAGTAGAGCTGGTTCTGGCAAAAGCAGTGACATATCCTCTTTTTTTAAAGAGCAGATAATAGCACCACTAACAGGCTTTTCTAGACCTGAGATGATTCTAATAAGCGTACTTTTGCCACTTCCATTAGAACCCATTAATGCAGTTATTTTTCTCTCATCTATCTTTAAGCTTTTTATATCTAAAACTCTGTTTGAGCCATAAATTTGAACTAAATTTTCTATATTCATCTATCAAATCTTCTTAACTGATAAATAGCTAAATTTACTAAAAAAGCTATACCAATAAGTACCATTGCTAAAGCTATACCCATAGCAAACTGACCTTTATTTGTCTCTAGTGAGATTGCCGTTGTTATCGTCCTTGTGTGCCATTTGATATTTCCACCCACCATCATAGCAACGCCTACTTCAGCCACTATCCTACCATACGCTGTAGCAAGAACAACAAGAAGTGAAAACCTTGCTTCATACAAAACCGTTAAAATTTCTCTAAATCCTTTTAAATGATAACTTCTAATCAAAAGTTTATGTTTTTTATCCATATTTTCTATCGCACTTGCTGTTAAAGAGACAACAATAGGAAGCGAGAGGCAAATTTGACCAATAATTACAGCTTTCATAGTAAAAAGTAGTCCTAAATTTCCAAGTGGGCCACGATTAGACAAAATAGCATAAAGTATAAGCCCAACTGCTACAGTGGGTATGGCTAAGCCAGTATCGCTTATAAGTTTTAAAAATTTTCTACCTTTAAATTCATAATGCCCCAAACAAAAACCAAGCGGCATACCTAAAATTAGAGCTATAACAATAGATATGCTTGATGAGTAAAGTGTAGTTTTAATAGCAAAATATGTCTCATCATCAAAAGTAAAAAGAAGATAAAAAGCCTTTATAATGCCATCTAATATAAAATCCAAATTTAACCTTTTAATGTGCTAATTTTGCATTTTACTTTAAAATTTATCAAAAAATGCTGAAATCTGATATATCATATCATTTACTAAAAAATTTCTTTTAATATGATACAATAATATTATATTTTATTTTAAAGGATTTTATATGAAAAAAACTCTTTTAGTTTTAGCTTTAAGTGCGTTAACCGCTCTTAACATTTATGCAAAAGATAACACTCTTTTAATGGCTACTACAACAAGTACAGATAATACAGGCCTACTTGATGCTTTAGCACCTGTTTATAAACAAGCAACTGGTGTTGAGCTTAAATGGGTAGCTGTTGGAACTGGTCAAGCTCTAGCAATGGGTAAAAACTGCGATGCTGATGTGCTTTTTGTTCACTCGCCAGCAGTTGAGAAAAAATTCATAGAAGATGGATATGGCGTATCTAGAACTCCGGTTATGTATAATGATTTTATATTAGTTGCTGATAAATCACTAGCTCCTAAATTTCAAGGCAAATCTTTAGCTGAAACTTTTAATATCATCAAAAATGAAAACATTAAATTCTTTAGTCGTGGCGATAAAAGTGGCACTCACAACAAAGAAGTTGCTGTTTGGAAAAGCGTTACAGGCAACGCTCCAGAAAAAGAGATGTGGTATAACCAAACAGGTCAAGGCATGATAGCTACTATAAATATCGCAGCTGAACAAAAAGGTGTAACTCTAACAGATAGAGGTACATTTATCAAATATGAAGATAACCTAAAAGGAGACTCACCTTTAGTTATAGTAAGTCAAGGTGATAATAGCCTTAAAAACTACTACTCAGTTATAGCTACAAACCCTGATAATTGTAAAGATACAGATATAGAAAACGCACTTCAGTTCATGAACTGGATAGTTGGTGATGATGCACAAAAGTTTATAGCTGATTTTAAATTAATGGGAAAACCACTATTTACTCCTGATGCAAAAATAAGAAAAGACTAATCTTAAGGGGCTTTTGCCCCTTTTATGACATGATTATAAAAGTATAAATTGCAGTAGCATAACTAATAACTGCAAAAATTTTCCAAAAATTTGATACTTTAGCGTCAAATTTAGCATTAACTTTTTTACCATCTATAAGCATTGAATTAAGCGAATCGCCACCTCTATATTTCTCAATCAAAACCCCTAAAACATGAGCTACTACAACCATAAAAACAAAAATCGCAAATACGCCATGAATATCTCCAAGCAAATTTGTAACTATTTTTTTATCTTCAACTTCTATAAAACCTTTTTTTATAAAATATATCATAAGCCCAAAGCTAGATGTAAAAACCCCACCTATTAGCATAACTAAAATAGCATAACTTGATGCCGCATTATGTCCGCCATAAATTTTTGTTTTTTCATCAAATTTAGCTTTAGTTTTTAAGCTTTTAAGCGCGTTTTTAATATAATCAAAAAGCCCACTAAATGTAAAATCGCTAAATTTAGTATATCTTACGCTACCAAAGCCCCAAATTATCCTAGAGATAGCAAGAACTAAAAAAGCAGTCCCAAATGCCTTATGGTAAGATTTAAAAAAATATGGCATTAAAAAACAAACCGCCAAAGACCAGTGAAAAATTCTCACATAAACCGACCAAACCAGATGTTTTTTCATCATTAACTCCTTTTGAAAAAATCACGGTGTAGTTATACAAAAATTTTGTTAAGCATATGTGAAATTTAAAATTTAATATATTTTGATATAATTTATCCTAAAAATAAGGATAAATTTGCAGACAGTTTTAACTCCAGCCTTTAGCCAACAAGAGATTAAAAAATCAAATTTCTTAACATATCTTGTCCCTTTTAATGAATTTGACTTAATTCACGAACAGCTAAAGCTAGATCACCCAAAAGCAGTTCACATCGTTTGGGCATATCGCTATTTAAACAAATACCACCAAATAGTTGAAAATCAAAGCGATGATGGAGAGCCTCGTGGTACAAGTGGTCCGCCTGCTCTTAACTCTTTAAGGGGTGCTAGTCTTATAAATGTAGGAGTTTTCATCGTTCGTTATTTTGGTGGTATAAAACTAGGAACAGGTGGGCTTGTAAGGGCTTATAGTAGCAGCGTAAATTTAGCTATAAATGAAGCAAATTTAGTAAATTTTGAGATAAAAGATATAGTTAAACTTAGCATTCCTTTTACGCTAGTTGGCAGATTTGAGCACTATTTTGATAAAGAAAATATAAAAATACAAAAAGAATTTGATGCTTTTGGAATGATAGCTGAGATTTTGCTAAATCAAGATGAATTTAAAGAATTTTACTCATTTTATGAGCCGTTTTTAATAGATGGGGTTAAAATTTTAGCCATGCCACTTTTTGCTAAGGATATAGCTTGTGATTAAATTTATAGTTTTATTTTTAGGACTATTTTTTAGCGGATGTGCTACGATAGGCGGATATAGTGATGATATTAGTAAATTTAAAAGTAGTATTTACCATCAAAACTGTGAATTTAAAGATGAGATAAAAACTATCTCTAATGATAAACTTTATAATGCCCTAAAATCAGGCTTTAAAGCCAGGTCGTGTAAAGAGTATGCCTTAAGCAATAAATTCTTTGATATAGCTGAGAGTGAGTATAAATACAGCGTTGATACAAAAAGCCTTACTAGTAAAGCCAGCTCAAGCATTAGTTCTACTATTTTAAACGATAACGCACTTAGTTATAGTGGCAAATTTTATGAAAGAGGAATGATAAATTTATATAAAGCTTTAAATTTCTTAGCACTTAATGATTTGGCAAACGCTAGAGTTGAGTTTAACAGAGCCCTTGCTAGACAAAATAGAGCAAAGATTTACTTCAGTACTGAAATTTTAAAAGCTAAAAACGAACTTAGTTCTAAACTTAGTGAAGCTAATCAAAACGAACTAGAAAAAATCTCAAATTCCTTTGATGAAAGCTTAGGTAGTTATGAAATTTACTCTAACTTTATAAATCCTTTTATAACTTATATGGCTGGAATTTTCTTTACAACTCAAGGTGATAAAAAAGGCAAAGAGCTTTTAAAAGAGCTAGACCAAAATTCTCAAGTAAAAAAAGATATAAATCTAAAAAATAAACAAATTTGGCTTATTTATGAAAATGGCACCGCTTCAGGACTAAAAGAGTCTCGTATAGATGTGCCATTATGGTTAGCAAGTGATAGAATTTACTACGCTGGCTTTGCCTTGCCTACTTTAACTAGACCAAATTTAAGTTATAAATATCTAAATTTAAACTCACAAAAAAGCGTTAAAATTTCAGATATGGATGCAGTCATAAGGGCTGAATACTCCAAAATTTACCCACTTATTATTACTAAAGAAGCAATTAGAGCTATTTCAAAAGCTACTCTTCAGTATAGCACTAGCCAAGATGATAACCCACTAGGGGCTATTTTTGCTATATACTCAGCTCTTACTACAAAAGCTGATATCCGTCATATCCCTGTTTTTCCAAAGGAATTTCAAAGCGTTAGCATGCCAAATTTAGGATATGCCAAAATAAGCGATGATAGCGGAAATTTACTCTTTGATATTAAAACAGATCCAGATAAAAACACCATAATCTACCTAAAATCATTAACCAAAAGTTACCTACACTATGATAAGATAGAGCTTTAATTTTAAAAAAGGACAAATTAAATATGAAAAAATACTTACTAATTGCCGTTGCTGGAATAGTGTTTCTAGGGTGTGGCATAAGTCCTAGCGAGAGGCTTAAAGAGCATAATATTATCGTTGAAGACAAAAGCATTATGGATGATTTTAAAATAGTAAGCGTGGTATCAAAAGATAGAGATGATGGACTAAAAGAGACTCAAGCAGTCCTTAAAAATGACACAAATAAAAACCAACTCATATCATATAAAATCGACTGGCTAGATAAAGATGGCTTTGTAAGAGAGTCTATTTTATCAAAATGGAAAACAGTAAATGTCGAAGCAAAAAAAGATGTGATAATTGGCGGAATTTCACCAAGCATAAATGCAGGTGAGTTTAAAATTCGTATAAACTACCCAACCAAATATGACAAAAAAAGAGTAAATCCAGCTAATTATGAGTATCAAGGAAATTAAAATGAAAAAAAGATTAATTATTTCAGTTATTGCTATTTTAGCTTTAGCAGGATGTAGTACAAAAACAGAGTATGTAAATGATGGAGTTGGTATCAAGGCTAGCAAATACTCAAGTATGGGCATTGATAGTGCTGATTTTGAGTACGCAGCCCAGCAAGCAGTAAATAGCCTTCTAAGAAGTGGTGCGTTAAATCGCCCAGGTGGTGGCAGATATGTGATATCTATGGGAAATATCATAAATGATACAACTCAAAGAATAGATACAGACCTTTTAACAAAGAAAATCCGTGTAGCACTACTTCAGTCAGGAAAAGCTGTAATGACAACTGCTACCAGCGAAAATGGTCCTGAAGATGAGACAACTTATATCGTAAGAGATAAAAGAAACAATGATGAATTTAATCAAGATACAATCGCTAAAAAAGGCACTCTTTTAGCACCTGATATGAGTATATCTGGTAAAATTATACAAAGAAATGCTGGACTTGATAAGAAACGCCAAATTGTTGATTATTACTTTTTACTAACTTTAACCGATATAAATAGCGGACTAGCGTTTTGGGAAAACGAAAGCAAAATCACTAAAGTTGGCTCTAACAAGAGCGTAATATGGTAAAAAATTTAGTTAAATTTAGTTTGGCTTTGCTCCTTGGTTGTAGTTTTGTATTGGCTAATGATTTAAGTGGTGATTTAACATGTGAGTTTACTAAAACAAAAAAATCTTGCGAAGAAACAATCAAAAACAATATCTCTATTGGCACTAGCAAAGCTATTAAAAATAAATTTATTGTAGATGATAAATTTCTAAAATCAAGAAAAATAACTAGAGATTTAGATAGAATTTTAAATAATAAATTTAAGAGTGAAAAAGAGCCAAATATTTTACTTGATTATGAAATTCATAGCTTTAGCATAGAGAAAAATCACGGAAATTTTTGGGTGGACATCTTGGTTAATTACAACCTAAAAGATGCTAAAACAGCCAAAATTTATAAATCACAAAGAGTTACTAAGAGATATAAAAGCAAACTAAACAAAAGTAGTGAAATTTACAAAAACGCTCTTGATAATATAGCAAATGATATTTATAATAGTATATACAGTAATAAAGTTATAAAAAATAAAGATATTAAAAAGGAGCTACTAAACTCACAAGGTGGGGTAATACTGCCTTTTGATAACTAAAATAAGGGGCGTAAAATCCCCTTATTTAATTAAAGACCATATTTTTCTAAAAGTTTCTCATAAGTACCATCAGTTACGATAGTGGATATCGCTTCATTAATTTTTGATATAAGTTCAGTATGTTTACCTTTAACAAAAGCTATACCCATTCCCTCGCCCGGATTTTCTACTTTAAAAAATTCAACAACAGCATTAGGATTAAGGGCTATATACTCTTTTGCTACCACAGCATCAACAAAAAATGCATCTACCAAACCAGCTCTTAAAGACATAAAGCCTTCATAATTACTTGCAAAAGCCTGAATAGTTACACCACTTGCTACACTAGGAAGAATCTCATGTAGTGTAGTTCCTTCTTCGACACCTACAAGTTTACCAGCTAAATCAGCAGGACTATTTATAGCTGTGTTTTGAGAGCTTTTTAAAAGTAAACTATCATTTTTAAAATAAGGCTTACTAAAATCAAGTCTAGTTTTTCTATCATCTGTAATATCAATAGCTGCAATTGCCATATCAACACTACCATTTGATAGCTCAGCACTTAAATTATCAAAATCTACATTCTTAATCTCATACTCAAACCCTACTCTTTTAGCAATTTCAGAAATCAAATCAATATCAAAACCAACAATTTTACCACCATCTTTATACTCAAATGGCTTGTAAACAGCATTTGTTGCCACAATAAGTTTACCCGAACCATCATTATTAACTGTTGCATTTGATTCAACTGCACTCAAACAACTAGCCATAAAAAAAGCAAACAGATAACAAAATATCTTCTTCATATTTATCCTTTTGAAATAATTTTGTATATTTTAATGCTTAATTATAAATTTAAAGTAACTTGGCATTTTAAAATAAACTTAATTTTCTTCACCTAAACTTGCCCTATACTCCTCAAAACTGCCACGAAAGTCAACTATTTTGCCGTCTCCTTTAATATGTAAAATTCTATTAGCAAACGCATCGATTAGCTCCCTATCGTGACTTACACAAATCACGCTTCCTTCATATTTATAAAGCGCTTCACCAAGAGCGATGATAGCTTCTAAATCAAGGTGGTTATTTGGCTCATCAAGGACTAATAAATTTGGCTTAGTTAGCATAAGCTTACTTAGCATTACACGGTGTTTTTCACCGCCACTTAAATTTCCAACAGCTTTTTCTTGTTCAGCACCACTAAAAAGCATTCTACCAAGGCACTTTCTTATCTCGTCAAGATCTTTGTTTTTATTATCTTGTAGATATTCATAAAGCTTTAAATCCCCTTTAATTCGGTTATTTGTATCTTGTGGGAAATATCCTGGCTCAATCGTAGCTCCGATATGAACACTTCCTTTATCAGGCTCTAGCTCACCAACTATAATCTTACAAAGCGTAGTTTTACCAACACCATTTCTTCCAACTACTGCTACTTTATCACCTTTTTCAAGCTTAAAGTTAAAATTTTCAAAAACAACCTCATCGTCAAATTTCTTTGAAATTTCATTTAATTCTAAAATTTCATTTCCTATATCACGACCAAGTCTAAAAAGTATACTAGGCTCTCTTCTTGAACTTGTCATAAGTTCGCTAGTGTCGAGTTTTTCAAGTCTTTTTTGACGGCTTGTTGCTTGCTTTGCTTTACTTGCATTTGCCGAGAAACGAGCGATAAATTTCTCTAACTCTTCTTTTTCTTTTAGATTTTTTTCTCTTTCCATTTGCATTTGCCTAGCAACTAAATTTGCAGCTATAAACCACTCATCATAGTTTCCACTAAATTCTCTAATTTTCTTAAAATCAACATCTAAAATATGAGTACAAACTCTATTTAAAAAGTGCCTATCGTGGCTTATTACAACAAGCGTTCCATCATGATGATTTAGTTCATTTTCAAGCCACGAAATTGCTTCAATATCAAGGTTATTTGTTGGCTCATCTAAAAAAAGCACATCAGGACGCGGAAAAAGTACTTGAGCAAGTAAGACCTTAAATTTTTCACTCATCTCTATCTCGCTCATAAGCTTATCATAATCATTTAACCCAAGAGAGCTTAAAATTTTCTCACATCTTGTCTCATACTCATAAGTTGGGTCTTCTTCAGCCGTGATGATCTCTAACTCGCCTAAGCGTTCATTTATCTCATCAGTAAATTCTTCGCTCATATAGAGTTTTTCTTTTTCTTTGACTGCATCATAAAGCCTTTTATTGCCATATAAAACAGCATCTTTTAGTGTTAAATTCTCAAACGCCATTTGGTCTTGACCCAAAACACCAACTTTTAATCCACTATCTATCAACACATCACCACTACTTGGTTCTATTTCGCCGCTTAGGATTTTTAAAAATGTTGATTTTCCAGCACCATTTGCACCGATTAGGCCGTAGCGATTTCCTTTATCAAGGCTTAAATTTATATCTTCAAATAAAACTTGCTTACCAAATCTCATCGTTAAGTTTTTTACTTCTACCATGTTTTATCCTGTAAATTTTAAAATTTTGTGTGAGTATAGCAAAAATATCTCAACATTAGCTTATAGTGCTATATTTATTAAAGGGTTGATTTTTAAAAATTTATAACATAAATATAATCTTGCACGACTATCAATAAAGCCGTGCAAGATTTTGATTTAACTATGTGTTGGTTGGATTTTTGAGTTATCAGCAAGAGAGTTAGAATCTATATTTTGTATTATTTCCCAAAGCCTAGATGCTGCTTTTTCATATCTTTTTGAACTAACACTCTCAGGTAAATAAAAGCTTATTGGCTTTCCTTCATCTCCACCTTCTCTAAGTGCTATCTCAATAGGAATCTGAGCTAAAATTTCAGTATTATACTCATTTGCTATAACTTCAGTTGTGCCTTTACCAAATATATCATACTCTTTACCATTATCAGGGCATAAAAACCCACTCATATTTTCTACTATTCCAGCGATTGGAATGTGAAGTTTTTCAAACATATCAAGGCTTCTTTTTGTATCATCAAGTGCAACTTTTTGTGGTGTTGTTACACAAATTCCAGCACTTACTGGCACACTTTGAGCAAGAGTAAGCTGTGCATCACCTGTTCCTGGTGGCATATCTATAAATAAAACATCCAAATCACTCCACGATACATCGCTTAATAGCTGACTAATAGCTTTCATTATCATAGCTCCACGCCAAATCAAGCCCTGTCCTTCAGGAATCAAAACCCCCATACTCATCATCTCTAGACCATGAGTTTGAATCGGGCGAATGTTTTGTCCAACAACAACTGGCTTTAAATTCTCACTGCCAAGCATTCTAGGAATATTTGGACCATAAATATCAGCATCTAATACCCCAACTTTAAAGCCTAGTTTTGCCATTGAAATAGCTAAATTTACAGTCGTTGTGCTTTTACCAACGCCACCTTTTCCACTACTTACCATTATAAAGTGCTTGATTTGTGGGGCGATATTTTTGCCACTTATCGTATTACTTTTCTCAACAGGCGGTTTTGGCTGAGTTATATTAACTTTAGCTTTTCCTAAAACTCTAATAATCTCATCTTCTACACTCTTAGCGACTTCTGGTCTAGCTGAAACTATCTCAACATCGATAACAGGCGTATCACCTTCTTTGATATCTTTAACAAAACCAAACTCAACAATGCTCTTTTTAAAGCCAGGATAGATGACGGTTTTTAGTTTTTCTAAGATCTCATCTTTTTTCATATTTTCTCCTAAATTTAAACTTTGGAAATTATAACTAAAATTTGATAATGTAAATTTTATAAATTCCAACACTTAAATTTATATAATTTAAAATCATTTTTAGCCCAACTTGTGTATAATTGTAACATTTTAAAAATTAGGGAAAATGATGGATATATCTTTAGTGCTTTTGGCTGCTGGGTCTGGGTCTAGGATGAAAATTGCTGCTAAAAAGCAGTGGCTAAGAAGCGGAGAAGATCCTTTTTGGCTAGTAGTAGCTAGGAATTTTAAGAGTTTTTATAAATTTAAAAAAATCATCATAGTTGGCGGGGTTGATGAGATAAAGTATATGAGTGAATTTGACTCAAGCTTTGAATTTGTAGCAGGCGGATATGAGAGGCAAATTTCACTAAAAAATGCTCTAAAAGAGGTAAATTCTGAGTTTATAATGGTAAGTGATGTAGCAAGAGTTGGGGTTACAAAAGATCTAACCTTAAGGCTTATTCAAGAGTGCGTTAAATTTGACTGCGTAAGTCCATATTTAAGCGTTAGCGATACAGCTTATTTGGGTGAAAATTTAATAAATAGAAATGAACTAAAACTTATCCAAACTCCACAAATTTCAAAAACATCTTTACTTAAAAAAGCTCTGCAAAGTGATGAAAAATTTACAGATGATAGCTCAGCAGTAAAAAGCGTAGGCGGTAAACTTGGATTTATAAAAGGCGATATTAAAGCCTTTAAACTAACTACAAAAAATGATCTTTTAAAGCTAAATTTACCCTCTCCTAGCAGTGAGTCTTTAAGTGGAAACGGCTATGATGTGCATAAATTTGAAAGTGGCGATGGACTTATGATATGTGGTGAGAAAATTCCTTGCGAGTATAGCTTTGTGGCTCATAGTGATGGAGATGTCGCATTTCACGCATTAAGTGATGCTCTGCTTGGGGCAGCTGGACTTGGCGATATAGGTGAGTTTTTTCCTGATACAAATCCAGCTTTTAAAAACGCAAACTCAGCCGAGCTTTTAAAACAAATCCTTCAAATCATAAAAGGATATGGATATGAAGTAGTAAATGCTGATGTTACAATACTTGCTCAAACACCAAAACTAAGTCCATATAAAGCTAAAATGAAACAAAACATAGCTGAAATTTTAGGCACAAAAAGAGTAAATGTAAAAGCCACCACAACTGAAGGACTTGGATTTGTTGGTAAAAAAGAGGGAATTGCCGCAATAGCAACGGTAAATTTAAACTATTTTGACTGGACGAAAGTATGAAAATTCTAATAGTAGAAAACGAAGTTTACTTAGCTCAAAGCATTGCTGCAAAGCTTACAAGCATTGGTCATGAGTGCGAAATTTCTGTCAAACTAAAAGATGTTATGGCTTATGAAAAATTAGATGCACTGTTATTATCAGCTAATATGTTTGGCGAAAATATCTACGATGTTATTAAAAAATTTCAAGACTCAATCATAATAATGCTCATATCTTATATCAGCAACGATACGGTTTCAAGACCTTTAAAATCAGGTGCGAGCGATTATATCCAAAAGCCATTTATGGTTGAAGAACTTCTTAGAAAATTAGAGCATTTTAGAGAATTTAATAGTTTAAAAAAACTTAGAAATTCTTTTGAAAACTATATGGATTTTTATTTTTTGGATTCTAAAAATTTTGAATTTAAAAACCTAAAACTTCCACTCTTTTTAAACTCTAAAAATTCTAAAATTTCAGATGAATTTGCATATAAATACTCTAAATTTATAAAGTCTGATTTTAACGTTATAAGCTTAGATGATAAGAATTTAGACTCTTTAAAAAGACTGAATTCATACTCATATTTACTAAATTTTAGTTCACTTAAAAACAAAGAGCAGTTTTTTGAGATTATCAAAAACAGACCATTTATAATAAACGCAAAAGGCGTAGATATTTCGTTACCTTTTGAAACGCTAAATTTAGAAAGTGATAAAAATTTTAGCATGATTGATGACATCTTAACTGTTGATGAGTATTTTAAATTTGTGATAAAAAACTATCAAGATAGCTTTTCAGATACACAGTTAGCTAAAAAACTTGGAATTTCAAGAAAATCTTTATGGGAGAAAAGAAAAAGATATGGCATCCAAAAACATAACAATATCGTCTGAAATTTATGGTCTTTTAAAACTTATAAAAAACCAAATTTTATCTAAGTTTAACACTTTGATGGATGAAGCTCAAATTGATGAAGTAGTATCAACCAGCCGTTTAAATGGCGAACTTATCCCATATGCTTATATATTTGCCCCAGCTGGAGAAAGCAACCAAAGTATAGTAAAAAAGGCAAATTTAGGTGATGAAATAGAGCTTTTACTTGATGAAAAACCTGTTGGTAAAATATATGTAAATTCAAGCTTTAAGCATAAAAATTACTGGAACTATTTTTCCATTTTTGAAGCAAATGCTATCGCTACAACGCCTAAAAATGAAAAAAAGTGGTGCTTAAGTGGAGAAATAGAAATTTATAATGACGCTTTAGAAAAACAAAAAAAGGATTTTTTAGCTATTAAAAAAGAGCTAAATTTACAAAAAGTAACAGCTCTTATGCTAAGCGCAAACCCATTTCATAGAGTCCATGAAAGGCTTATTAGGCTTACTATAGATAAGGCTGATTTTGTTTTGCTTTTTTTAATTAAAAGCTTAAAAGAAGACGCTTTAGAGTATGAACTAAGGCGTAAAACGCTTGAGTATTTTGTAGATAAATTTCTACCAAAAGATAGAGTTAAGATTATTTTATTTTCCAACACGACTCTTTTTTGTGATCATAAAAATCCAGAACTTGAGTGCATCGCAGCTTGCAACTTTGGCGCAAATAAAGTCATAATCGGGCAAAATCATGGCTCTATTGGGATGTTTTACGATGAAAACCAACCTCAAACTATAGTCGATAAAGTTAGAGCAAATTTAGATGTAGAAATTTTAGTAATGCCTGAGTTTGTCTACTGTAATGAGTGTGGTACAATAGTTAGTTCAAAAACCTGCCCACATGGCGCTCATCACCATGTAAAATATAATAGTGATGCTATAATAGAGCTTTTAAGGGCTGGAATTTTGCCACCTATGATTTTGATGAGAAAGGAGATTTCAGCTATTATTTTAAGCGAAATTCATAAAAATAGATTTAAAAATTTACAAAATGTATATGATAAACTATTTCCAAATAACGGTATTTTAGAAACGCACACTGAGTTTGACTTTTATAAAGAGTTAGCCAAACTCTACCAAACAACTTCACTTATTTAAAGGAAAAATATGAAATTCAATAGCAAGACAAACAAAATAATACTAACATTTTTTGGCGCAGGGCTTTTAAGACCAGCACCTGGCACTTGGGGAAGTTTAGCTGGTCTTATAGTAGCACTTCCTATAGTTAAATTTCTAACCTTAGAAAGTCTTTTTTTATTAGCCATACTTTTTTTGCTTATTGGCATTAGCGAAACAAACAAATATGAAGCAAATGGCGGAGAACACGATAATTCTAGCATAGTAATTGATGAAGTTGTAGGAATCTGGATAACTTTAAGTATGGGCTTAGCGGTTACAGCAAACAATGAAAAACTTAGCATCTTAGCTTGTATTTTAAGTTTTGTATTTTTTAGAGCTTTTGATATCAAAAAACCATCTATTATAGGCAAAATTGATAGAGATGTAAAGGGCGGATATGGCGTAATGTTAGATGATGTTGTAGCTGGATTTTTTGCTGGGCTTGGGGTTTTAATAGTACTTGGAGCGATGATTAAATTTGGATATTCTCATCTGATATTTTAGCCTAAAAAGGGTAAGATTTTACCCTTTTTTAATAATTTAACTTAGTTTTTCTAAGTTGGCTAAATTTGGGATTGCTAGTAAATTCTCTACACTCAGGGCTATTATCACTTGTTCCATTAACAAAAATGTAGTTTTCATTTCCATCAGGTTTTATCTCAAATGTAGCACACCAATAAGCCGTGCCATCAGGCTTTTTGATACCATAAAGGTATGACTTACCAATTTCTAATCTATCATTTGAATTCTCAAAACCTTGAGCTGATGTCATAAGCCCTATTTGAGTTAAGTTACCATACTTCATATTGTAACTTCTAATATCTTCAATAGCTGTTTCTAACTCACTCAGTGCTTGAAATGTTAGTATTTGATTACCAGCGCCATCCTTAAATTTAGGAACTATAACCTTAAAAATAACAAATAATACAATAGCAATAATTACAAGCCCTTCAACGCCACCTTTTTTCATTTTATCTCCTCTATTTCAAGTAAAATTTCATTTATGCCTTTTGTCTGCAGATATTTCTCATAGCTTTTCTTTACAAAAGCACCAAGAAGATCCTTAGCATCAAGGTTATTATTATGATCTACTATACCTTGAAGCTCTTCCTTTAAAATCTGGGCAAAATCGTCCTCAACAGTTATCTTATAAGACCTTGATAGCGATCTACTTGTTATGTAAACCTCAAGCTCTTTCACTATTTAAAACATCCTCGATCTCTTTAAACAGCTCATCATCACTTAAATTTTTAACCGTCATATCCTCTTCAAGCTTATCAAGCTGTAAATTAAGTGCTTCATTTTGAGCTTTTGTAGCTGTTAGTTCATTTCTTAAGCTCTCATTTTCACTTACTACACTCTTATACTTATTGATAAGTTCTTTAACCTTATCACCAAGAGTTGGAACAATATTGTCACCATCAAAACTATTTTCAAACATTAACCGCCCTCTAAATTTGATATAATGTTAAAGATTATACCAAATTTATTATAAAACAAAAGGATATAGTTGAAAAATTTTGAATTAATTAGTAAATTTAGTCCAAGCAAAGACCAACAAAATGCAATTGATGGCATTGTTGATTCTATTTTAAAAGGTAATAAATATCAAACTTTGCTAGGCGTTACTGGAAGTGGAAAAACATTTACCATGGCAAATGTTATAAAAAATTTAAATATTCCAACTTTGATAATGACACACAACAAAAGCCTTGCAGCACAGCTTTATAGCGAATTTAAAGGCTTTTTTCCAAATAATAAAGTTGAGTATTTTATAAGTTATTATGATTATTATCAACCAGAAGCTTATATACCAAGGCAAGATCTTTTCATCGAAAAAGATAGCTCGATTAACGACGAACTTGAAAGGCTTAGACTTAGCACAACTGCAAATTTACTAAGCTTTGATGATGTTATAACGGTGGCTTCTGTTTCAGCAAACTACGGTTTAGGAAATCCAGCTGAGTATCAAGGCATGGTTATGTTTTTAGAAAATGGCTATAAAATTTCACAAAAAAATATGCTTATAAAGCTTATTGAGATGGGCTATACTAGAAATGATAACTTTTTTGATAGGGGAAATTTTAGAGTAAATGGCGATGTGATAGATATCTATCCGGCTTATTTTAACGATGAAGCAGTAAGGATTGAGTTTTTTGGCGATGAGATAGATGAAATTTATCATTTTGATTTTTTAGAAAACAAAAGAACGAAAACTATAAATAAATTTATCCTTTATCCAGCAAGTCAGTTTATCGTAGGAGAAAACCGCTTAAAAGAAGCGATTAAAGGCATTGAGATAGAACTTGATGAAAGGCTTAAATTTTTTAGCGACGCTGGAAAGCTGGTAGAAGCTCAAAGGCTAAAGCAAAGAGTTGAGTTTGATTTAGAGATGCTTAGAGCTACTGGATCTACAAAAGGAGTTGAAAACTACTCTAGATATATAACAGGTATGAAGCCTGGTGGGACGCCATATTCGATGTTTGATTATTACGAGATAAAAAACAAAGATTATTTAGTAATTGTAGATGAAAGTCATGTGAGTTTGCCGCAATTTAGGGGAATGTATGCAGGTGATAGAAGCAGAAAAGAAACGCTTGTGGAGTATGGATTTAGGCTACCTTCCGCACTTGATAACCGCCCTTTAAAATTTGATGAGTTTATAAATAAAAAGGGTAAGTTTTTATTTGTCTCAGCAACGCCAAATGAGTATGAGATAGAACTTTCCAAAGGAAAAGTATTTCATCAAATTCTTCGTCCAACTGGTCTATTAGACCCTGAAATTATCCTAAAAGATAGCGATAATCAAGTTGAGATTTTACACGATATGGCAAAAGAGGTCATCGCAAGAAATGAAAGAGTTTTAGTAACAGTTTTAACCAAAAAAATGGCAGAAGAACTAACAAAATACTACCTTGAACTTGGCATAAAAGTAAAATATATGCACTCAGACATTGACGCTGTTGAGAGAAATGAGTTAATTAGAGGTTTAAGGCAGGGAAGTTTTGATATATTAATTGGTATAAATTTACTCCGCGAGGGGCTTGATCTTCCAGAAGTTAGCTTAATAGCTATAATGGACGCTGATAAAGAGGGGTTTTTAAGATCACGCACAAGCTTAATCCAAACTATGGGAAGAGCTGCAAGAAATGTAAATGGAAAAGTTGTGATGTTTCATAAAAAAATCACAAACTCAATGCAAGAAGCAATCGACATCACGCAAAAAAGAAGAAAATATCAAGATGAGTATAATAAAGCAAATGGCATAGTGCCGCACTCTGCAAGTAGAAATTTAGAAGATAGTTTAAAGCTAGAAGATGCAGCTGAAATTTTAAGAGCGAGTAAAAATTTAGAAAAAATACCAGCAACTGAAAGAGCAAAAATCATAAAAGAGTTAAGAAAACAGATGCTTGAAGCAGCATCAAATTTAGAGTTTGAAAAAGCAGCTAGTTTAAGAGATGAGATAGCAAAGATTAAGGAGATTTGAGATTTTGATAATACAAATATTAGCTTTATATCGCAAAATATATAATAGAATTGTATACTTGCTTTATTAAAGTTTTTAAAAATCTTCATTAATTTTATCTAAATATTATTATATAATTATCCAAGGTATACTACCAAGATAATTTGTGATAATGAATATAGCCTTCAATTAATGAAGTTAAAAAACAAAAACATAAATCGTTAAAATATTCTAAAACTGGAGATTAAAAGCAAAATTTGTAATAATGGCTCCGGATGTTGGATTTGAAAATAAACATTTCTTAAAATATTATAAAACACTACAAAATACCATCAAACCCCCTAAAATACGGATTTAAGTGATTTAAGCTTGTTTTAAAGTATTACATTATATCATGCATCATTATAAAAACAAAGGGGAAATGAAGGGGAAAAATATGGCACTAAAATCATATAATAAAGTTTATAATACAACTAAATTTCCAGGTATTAAAATATATATAAAAGATGACAATGACATAGTTTTTTATATGAGGCAAGATGGAAAGGATATTAAAATAGGCTCTAAATCCGAAGGTGTAAATATCACATATGCTTTTAACAAAAAGAAGGAATTTGACATTCAAATTAGAAATGGAGAACTGCCAGATAGTATAGCAAAAAAATATCAAAACAAAAATGTAACTAAATTTAACGATATAGCGTATCATTTTTTTAATTACAAATTAGAAAACAATCTCGGTACTAAAAAAAATATCGATGAACAAATTGCTATGTATGAGATGTATCACAAAAACAAATTTGGAAATTTACAAACCAATGAGATAACTTCAGAGCTTATCGAAGAGCACTACAAAAGCATTAAAGAGATTGTATCGCCCAAGACAAAGAGAAAGCTTTCCCAGTCAAGAATAAATTCAATAATGGGACTAATTAGAACCATTTTTAACCACGCTATAAAACACAAGTTAATCAAACATTTAAATCCATTTAGCATTGAGATAAAAAAGCCTGACAACAAAAGAGAGAGATTTCTAGAAAAAATTGAAATAGAACTTCTAAGAGAGGAGATAAAAAAGAAAAATGATTTTGATTTAGAGCTTTTTATAGAACTTGCTCTTTGTACTGGCGCAAGGCTTGAAAGTGTATTGAGCATAAGAAAAAAAGATCTCTCCTTATCTGCAAGAAGCGTAAATATAATAGATTTTAAAGCAAAAAATACAAGCAATAAGAGATACACTGGATTTTTAAGCGATGAAGTCTTGTCTTTAATAAATCAAATTTATAACTCATTGTCCCCAAATGATCTTCTTATAAATAAACCGTATGCAACCGTTCAAAATGTTATTCAGCCATTATTAAACAAACTTTTTAACCAAGGATTAGAAAATGATGATTTTTCGAATAGAGTTGTAATACACACTTTAAGGCATACATTTGCATCTCATCTCGCAATTAAAGGAACGCCCATTTTAACTATCAAAAAACTTATGAACCACTCAGACATAAGTCACACTTTAAGATATGCAAAACTTGCACCAGATAGTGGCAAGGATGCGATAAAAGAACTATATAATTAATAAAACCACTTGAATATAATTTAAAAATATAGCCATTTTACTATTATATTGCGTAGCAGATCCTATAAATTTGAAACTTAAAAGATAAACGCCCTATTTTGTTTTCATATATATTTCCTTAGAGCTATTTTTCATTTTTGATGCTCTTTCCATAAATTCTGATAAAACTCCATTTGTAGATTTGACATATTGTCTAAGGTGTCGTTCATTTTCTGCATGCTGTCTTCTAAATTGATCAATGCTTTTGACAACTGATCTAACACCTTCAAAAAATCCTTCTCCCTTCGCTCTAAGGCCTGCATTAAAGCTTGTTCCACTATTAACTGATTCATATATTGCCACCTCTTCTTGGTATTTTTTAATTTTTTCATATTTCTCTTTTTTTAAATCATCAAAGGATTTTAAATCCATAAATTTATTACTAAAAATTTCGCCTTTAAAACGCCTAGATTTTTTTGAATTTAAATGTTTTACTGAAATATAGTCTTTGCCTATTCTACTGACTAAAAAACCGCTATTTTTTATAAAATTTATCACATCATCTCTACATTTAAATTTTCCATTATTATGTAGTGATTTTATACTTTTTTCTAATTCTATGTATTTTTCATCCAATTTTGTTTTTCTTGAGCCTTTTAAAAAATGTTCTTTTTGTGGATCTTTTGGATTGCTAAAACCAAATTTTAAATTTATCTCGTTTTGCCACCGATCAACTCTATAAAAATCTTTTTTGTGCCAATATGGATTAAAGGACTTTTGTGTATTTAAATTGATTTTTGGTATTACAAAATTTAGCTCTAAACGACCTTTGTCACGATGCTGGACCCAAAGTATATTGTATTCATCCATATTTTCACCAAAAATCATTTTTTCAAATTGATCCATTATCTCTATTTTTAAATTTAAGTCTATATCAGACTCTTCAAAACTCAGGCAACCAATGCATACCTTTTGTTTTTTCTTAATAAATTTAATAATGTTTCTCGTTAAACTAGGATAGCCCTTTAAAACTATAGCACTACCTTCATCTACTCGATGATTTAAAAGATAGTCTATTGCCTTTACCGATCCACCACTTTTGTTTTGAAAAAATTTAACTAACATCTTTTTCTCCTTCTATTTTTTTAAAAATTTCGTCTAAAAGTTTGTAAATTTCTGCTAAGATATTTAATAAATAATCACTACTTAATTGCTCTTTGCTACTTATTGTAAGTGCAACTTGATTTAAAATACTTACGACTTTTGATAACTTATATATAGTTATTTTGTCAAATTTATGGACAGGTGGCTTGGCCGAGACCAAAGTATGCCTAATATACTCAGAGATATTTACTCCAGCTAGAGCTGCTTTAAATTTAACTTTTTCAAATGTCTTAGAGTCCAATCTTAGGCTTATTTTTCTTACTAACATATTTTTTGCCTTGCATTTGTCAAGTATTCGGCTATTGAAACAAGAGTAAAAATTAACCTTGAATTTTTAGCACTTCCTATTTTTTGATAGGTTGGCACATCCCTTCCTTCTTTGATCCTTATATCTAACGTAGATACAGCTATACCAAGCACGCTAGCTGTCTCTTTTCGATTTAAAGAATATCTTTTAGGAAACTGTCTTTCTAGGCTTTGTAACGTTTTTTCAAAGTAAATCTCATTATTCATACATAAATCCTTTTTGTATTTAATTATATAAATCATGAGTCATTTTTGTAAAAAATTATATGAATTTTAAAATTTGTGACTAAAATGTGGCGATTTGTTGTGTTTTGTAGTGATTTAATGCAAAAGTTGGATAAACACTAAGCTTCAAAAAAGATATTTACTAAATAAACTATGCCAAACCTAAAGTGATGCAACAAATAAAGATTAAAAGATGGGTAAAAAGTGTGAATTTTAGTAAAATATTGATGTTATACTTATTAAATTTAAGCTTCAATACATTTAAAGTATCTTATACTAGCACATAAAATTGAAAACTGCGAGGTATAAGATGTGTGATTTTTCTTTCTATTTTGAGAAAGGGGATTTTGTGCTAGAGGCTACACATAAGGTTAAAAAATCAAGTGGTACTTTTGTTTGTCAAAACAAAATGAATTCTATATTGTTTCCTATAAATTTTACAGCTAGAGATTATGACATATTTTTTACTATTTGTTGGTATGCTAAACAAATGGGATATTCTGAAAATAGAGGTTTTATTGAGATGCCATATTCAGAAATTGCAAGATTTTATGATTTAAATCTTAATAAAACTAGATTTAATGATGAAGTTAAAAATTTTCGTTCTAAAGTCATTGGGCGAGATGGTACTGCAATATATAGATCTGTAGAAATAACAGATGATGATGAGATAACAACGGTTGGTGTATTTTTTACAGAAATTCAGACATACAGAAACAGACAAATTTTAAAATTTAAAGTCAATCCTTTAGGCTTAGATATCCTTTTTAGTTCATTAAAATTTATGAAGATAAATATGTATGATTTTGTGTCTATTCGAGGTAAATTTGCAAAAACATTATATCGTCTCTTAGTTCAGTATGAAAATTCAAAACCTGATGATAATGGTTTTAAATGCGTTAAATTTAATCGTTCAGAATTTGAGAATTTAATGGCTGTTCCAGAATATTATAAGTCAACAAATATTGATTCAAGGGTTATTGAGCCATCTCTAAAAGAGTTAAATGAAAACTATTTTAAAAAACTTATTTTTAAAAAAGAATTTTCTAAAAATGATGATAAAAAGATAGCTGGTTATTCGTTTAAATTTATTCTAAAATAAGCATAAAACAGATAGAGTTTAGTCCATTTTATCCTTTTATTCTCATGGCTATGTATTCATCTAATTCTAGGTCATAATTCATAGCTTCTGCCTTAAATTGCATAAGCTCTTCAAATGTAAATATATCTTCCAATTCATAAGATGCTTTTATTTTTATTTCTGAATAAGCCCTTATACTCATACCTAAATTTTTAGCATTATTTTGAATTATTTGCCTATTGTTTTTATTTGTTCTTATTCCAATAGCTCTATTTTTTTCTTCTTCATTTGTTTTGTTTGACTGCGGTGCTTCTGTTAATCCCATTTTAAATTTTATAAATTTTTTAATACCTATATTGTGCCATTCGGCTTTTTGATAAATAAAAGATAGCAATTCATCTTTTATATGCAATATTTCTGTCATTAGTGCCTGCTCTACCCATTTTGTTAATGAAATTTTTGGATATCTTTTTTTGATTTTATCTGCAAGCTCTCTTGATAATATTACTTGAATAAAAACATCCCTTTTTTGTTTTTTTGTATCTTTTTGTGTTTCTGCACCATCTATAAAGTCTTCTAAATTTTCAGTTGAATTTGTAGTTCTTTTAAAGTTCATTTCTATCCCTTTTTATAGTGTATTCTATTTTTATATTGTTCATTTTTGCTTCTTTAAATTTTAATGTTTGGTATATTATTTATTCTTTCCATATTTTTTCTTTTTTTAATTTCTTCTTTTTCTTCTTCTTTTGCCTTAAAACTACTATATTCTTCTTTTAATTTTATAACCATGTCATCTCTTTGCTTTTGAGTTGTTAAACTATAATCACATAAGAATCCATAGGAAGAATAATCATATTCGCATATATTTTTACATATTTCATGGTCTTCAAAATACGAGCAAAATTCCTGTGGTATAAAATTTGGTTTGTCTGTTTCAAATGATTTTTTTTTATTATTAGTTTTTGTAAAAGCATCATAAGCATCATAAAGAGTAGGTAAAAGACTAACAAATGTAGCATATACAAGAGTACATATAAATGTTCCTGCCGCAATATTTATCATAATATCCATAATATCGTTTTTTTTATTTTTATTAATACCCATTTTAAAAGTCCTTTTAAAAATTACACTGCAATAGTTCATTACATAGGCTTTTAATTTCGTTTTCTGCCTTATTTTTGTCTTTTATCTCTACTACTCCAAGACCTAGCTGTGTGGCTACCTTATATCGTTCTCGCTCATATATAATGGTCTGGGCTAGTTTTATATAATCTTGTTCTATTTCTTCTATAAAACTTTTTAGACTCTCTATTTTTTTGTATAGGAATGGATTTGTGGAGGCTCTGTTAATTACAATATAAGCTATTAGTTTCTCATTTTGCTCTTTTGCCATCTTTATTACATTTACCATTTTATCTAGTACACTTACATCAAATTGGCTTGGAATTGTTGGAATTATAACCATATCACTTAGTGCGATAGCTATTCTCATTTCTCTACTATCTCGTCCGCCTGTGTCAATGATTACATCCTTATCTTTAGGGCAACATTGTAAGAATTCTTTTAAATTTTCACCATATTTGTATGTAAAATCAAAGATTTTTGGGTGGTTTTCTTCATTTCTTATATTTAAAAATGTAGCTATAGATTTTTGTGGGTCTGTATCTATTAGTAATGGTAATTTATTTTTGGATATGCTCTGACTTATAGCCATATTTAAAGCAAGAGTACTTTTTCCACTTCCTCCTTTTTCATTACAGATTGATACTATCATTCCAGTTTCCTTGCTATTAAAATTATATAAAATTATAGCAACTTATAGCTTAAATGTAGTTTATTTTAAGTGTATTTGTAGTGTATATTTAAGTATATATTTAGTAAATTATAAGTATAGATTTTAGTTTATTTTAAGTGTATTTGTAGTGTATATGTAGTTTATTTACATTTTTTATATATTTCTATCTATTTGCCATATAGATTATATTTTTAGGAACATTTTGTAATTTTTTCAATTTATTAAATCACTTGTAAAGCACGATAAAAAGGGGATAAAAGCCTATTTATTAAAACTTAATTATATCTTAAAGTTAAAAAACCAATCATTTTATATAACAATTATCTTATCTTCTGTTTCTTTCTCCCTTTTTTGAATTTTATATACTTAAATTTACTACTAAATCTTGTATTTTTTATTAAAATAAGTTTATTATTAGTGTATAGTTAGTTTTAATTTTGAGTTTTTTGTTAGTTTAAAATGAGTTTATTTATGAGTTTATTTGAAGTTAGAATCTAGTTTAATATCAGTTTTTTTCTGATATTAAATACCTAATTTTGATTATAAAATATAGCATTGCGTTAAAAACTATATAGCATAATATAGCTAGTCCTATATGCATTGGACTAGCATTTATTATTTTTTCTATTCCACTTGGTGCTTTTAAAAAATAAAGCATGATATTTAGTCCCGCTCCTACTATGTGTATTATTAAAAATACCCATAAAAACTGCTTTAATGGGCTATTAAATAGATCTGTTTTACTTTCTTTCATTATTTTTTTCCTTTAAAATTCTTTCTATACGTTTATCTAAAATATATCCCATAAAACAACCCAATGTAAGTACAATAAGTGGCAAATAATCCATTTATTTCCCTTTATTCATCTATTTTGTAGTTTTGAATTCTGTTTTTTAATTCTTGCATTTTATTTTCTTCTTTTATTCTCTCTTCTTCTAAATAGTTTTTTACAAATTCTTTTATCTCTTGCATTTGTTTTTGGCTTAAAAGGGTTGAATTAAACGCTTCAACAGTTTTGGCTTCTACGCAGATTTTAGGCTCATTATTTTTGATTGTGCAGTATTTTTCAAAATAAAATTCATAACCTTTTTCACTTTGAACATCATTAATAAAAGTTCCAATGATATTTACAGAAATCCCTAGTAATGATACTATCATTACTGCTACAGGTAATATAAATAAAAAACTCTGCACCCATTCATTGTCTAAAATTTTCTTTATTTTGTCTTTCATATTTTAATTTTTCCTTAAATTTGATTTTTTAGCATAGCTCTTGGCTTTAAACCACTTTTTCTTTGAATTATAATCCTAGTAAACATCTCTTGTCCATTTAGAACAGCTGATCTTGTGTTATTTTCTTTATAATCCCATTTTACTAGTTCAGGATATAAGTCTTTTATTTCAAAATCACAGCCTAATATTTTGAATTGAGCTGGATTGTGTCTTAAAAAAAATGTAAGTGGTACGCCTATTACTCCATAGTAATCAATTGGTATATTTTTATAATTTGTTACTTCTATAATTTTATAATTATCGTATTCAGGATATTTATCTTCATTGTATCTATATTTTTTAGTTAGTTTTATCGGCTCTAAGTGTTTTACACTCTTTAAATTTGTAAACCAGCTTATATTGGAAAATCTCTTTTTTGTACCATTTGGTCGTGTAAAAATTTGTACTTGATTATTTCCTAGCCAAATTTTACCTTGTTTGTATAGCTCAAATATCTTTTTATATGTTATTGAGTATGTTCCGCCTACAATTAAAAATTGCTTATTTTCTTCTATGGCTATTTCTATGATGTCTCTAAAAAGTGAAAACGGTGGATTTGTAACTATAATATCTGCTTGTTTTATTAATTCTTTTACTTCATCACTTCTAAAATCTCCACGCCCTTGCAACTCTGTCTCTGTTATTCCATTTTCAGTGACTTCTATTTTTGTTCCTTTTGCTTTTGGGTCATTTAGATTAAAAGTTGTAGTTATTAACTTTTTTAATTCTAGTTTTTGAAAATTTAAATTAAAAAAATGATAAAAGTTACTTCTAAACCCATCGTTGCAAGGGCATATTATAATTTTATTTTTGAAGTATTCTTCGTAGTCTTCCATCTCTTTTCTTATTTCGTGGTAGCTTGTATAAAACTCATCATCTACTTCAAATTTTGCTCTCATAAAGTAGATATTTGGCTTTTTTTCTTTACCATCCATCCAACTTTTGCTATTTCTGTTTTGAAAATCTAAAATTTGACTCATTTCTGCTCTTTTTTGTTATTTTTTCTTTATATATTTATCTATAAATTTAGAGCACTCTTTAACATTTTTTTCTACATCTTTTGGAAGCTCAACATTGTTATTTTCTGCCAACTTTTTTGCTAATGCAAGTTGTTTTTCGCTTGGTGGACGAATATCTTTATCTTTATTTTTGTCTATAAATTCAGAACATATTTTCCAACTCTTTTCTATATCTTTTGGTAGTTCTATGTTTAAATTTGTAGCTAGATTTTTAGCCCATTGTAGTTGTTTTTCGCTTGGTGGTTTAGTTTCTCCACTGCTTGGTTCTTCAAACCCCATTTTTTCATGTAGTGGCTTCATAAAATCTAAATATCCAACTTTTCCATCGCTTATTTCATCTAGCACACTTTCCATTTGTTTTGTGAATTCGCTTTGAGATATCCACTCATCATCGTTCATTATAGTTTGAATAAAATTTATACCCTTATTCGTTGCCACTATATTTGCATTTTTTCCCTTTTTTTGAATTTCTATATAATCTCTTCTTAGTAAAATCGGTAAAAATGTAGCATATGTACTAGGTCTTCCGATACCTGCCTTTTCT
This sequence comes from Campylobacter corcagiensis, assembly GCF_013201645.1. Lineage (NCBI taxonomy): Bacteria > Pseudomonadati > Campylobacterota > Epsilonproteobacteria > Campylobacterales > Campylobacteraceae > Campylobacter > Campylobacter corcagiensis. The sequence goes on from NZ_CP053842.1 coordinate 1,308,847, forward strand.
AAAAGGGAGATAAAATTGCTTTCTTTGTATCGTTGTGGTGCTTGTTTTTTAACTTCTCCAAGTTCAAAGCCTACTATCTCTAATTCATCGCCTTGCTTTAAATTTAAGGCTATTTCTAGTGTTTCCTTGTCTTTGTCTTCATCATCTTCTATTTCTTCTTTTAAAGCCCCTTTAAAGCCCTTATAAATGCATTTACTTGTTTTTGTTTTAAAACTTAATGTTTTTATGCTTATATCGTAGGTAGTATTTTCATTAATTGCATTTTTTGCTTGACTTTGTATTGAATTTAGATAAATTAACTCATATAACACCTTTTCATCATCACTCGCATTTTCTTTGGCTGTTATCTCATTAATTTCACCATACTCATGCACATGTGATATTCTTATAGCTTCGTGAGCTTCGGCTTGGCTTTGAGCTCCTGCTTTATACTCCCTTTTTTCATACCACTCTTGATCTTTAAATTTAGCATTTACTTCATTTATAAATTCATCAGATATTGTATTGCTATCTGTCCTATGATATGTAATTAATCCTTTTTCAAATAATTTTTGAGCTAGTCCCATTGTTTTATCAGAACTAAAACCTAACTTTTTATTTGCCAATTCTTGTAATTGGCTAGTCCTTAGCGGTGCTGGTGGCTTTATTTGGCTCTGTTTTGTATCTATTTGATATACTTTTGCGGTGCTTGTGTTTAATTCTTCTATTTTTGTCTCTGCTTCTTCTTTGTTTGGAAAGATGTTATCATTCGTTGCTATAAACTCTACACCATCTTTTGTTTTTAGTTTTGCTTTAATTTTATAGCTTATTTGTTTTGAGGCTGGATTTGCTTCAAAATCTTTAATTTCCAACTCTCTTTTTACCACCAATGCAAGTGCTGGAGTTTGAACTCTTCCTACACTCATATTTTTATCATTTAGTTTGTTTATGTATTTTGGACTCATTATAAAGCCAACAAGCTTATCTCCAACTGCTCTTGCCTTAAAGCTATCAAATTCTTTTAAATTTGAGTTTGCAAATGGCACAGCTTTATCAAGTCCTTTTTTAATTCCACTTTCTGTTATCTCATGAAATTCTGCCCTTTTAATGCTTTTTGCTATGTTTTTAATAACTTCATAAACCATATAACCTATGCCATAGCCCTCTCTATCAGGATCTGTTGCAATAATTACATCTTTGCCTTTACAATCATTAAAAACTATATTCATTCTATTTTTAGCACTGCCATCTTTAAATTCAAAAATTGGCTCATAACTTTGATAATCTTTTACTATCTTTTTTGATAAAGTCTTAAAATGCCCTTGTGTGGCATAAACTTTTGCACCTGTAATTTTTGCTATTTTATCGCACTTATTTGGGCTTTCAATTATAATTATTGTGTTTTGCATCATATATCCTTTTGAACTATTTCTTTAAAATTTATTTCATATTTTGGAACACCATATTCATCTAAACAAAGACCTTTGATAGTATTACAAATGCCAACAATTAAATTTTTATCAAATTTATTGCTTCCTAACCATCTTTTTCTGCCTTTATGTTCTGCAAAAAACTCATTTTTAGGATTAGCTAACTCATAGAAACTTTTTTTATTTTCTTCTAAATTAAAAGGCTTTTCACTCATCTTGATATTGTATTGTTTGCATAAATCTACTATATCATTTAAACTAGTAATTTCATACTTTTTTGGTTTGTTTTTATGCTCTTGAACTACAATTATAAATTTCATTTTTACTCCTTTGTTATTAAATTATGGTGTGGCGTATCCGCCCCTAAATGTTTTATAAATTTTTCCTATATCTTTTCCTGCATTGACACCTGCATCAATTCCTGTTTTTCCTATTCGTCCTAAAGTTCTTCCACCAGTTGCTCTACCAAAGCTACTTAATGCTCCACCTATAAAACTTCCGCCTACTGCCTTGTTGGCTATTCCACCAAGTGCTGTTTTTCCAGCTACAGCTCCAGCTACTACTCCACCAGTTACTCCACCAGCTCCACTTTCCATCTGTGTTCCAAGAACTGCATTAATCCAACTTGGTATTCGCTTTAGTATGAATATTGCAGTTATGCAAGTAATCCCACCTGTAATTAAATACTCATATTGCTTTAAAAATAGCTCTGCGATATTGCTTTCAAATTTTTCTAAATTAGTGATTGGATTCATTGCTAAATTTAAAGCAATAAATGCAAGTGGTGCAATAAAAGCATATGATAAATAAAGCTTATACCAGCTCCATAGATATGGTCTAAATCTTGTAAAGATTAAAAATGGAATAACCAAAGGAAGTGTTGACATTATTAAAAATGCTGTAAATTTACTAAAAAATATAACTATTGTAATTCCAATTAAAAGAATAAAAAATATTATATAAAATATCCAAAACGGTATCATTAAAAATACTGTTACTACACCTGCCATTAAATAATCTGCTGGGCTATTTACTTTAAAGATACCAAAATCCCAAGCAGAATCTTGCAAGTATTCTGATGTTCCATAATCCCACATCATAGCTCTTAATTTATCTACTCTATTCATGGACTCTGTTACTATCTCTCCAAAGTCTTGACTTTGATAAATTGAACTAACTACTGCAGTTACAATATTTTCAGGAATTGTTAAAAGATATAAAATCCCAGTATATGCATTAAATGAGCTAAGTGCAGCAAAAATAAAACAAAGCGATATTGTGTATTTTATTGCACCAAATGTCTCTTCTCTTGTTGGGTAGCCGTGCTTAAGTTTATCTAATAGCCACCATATTATAATTAATATAATTATTGTTGTAACACCAGATGAATATACTATATCGTGAGCCCCTTGATAAAATTTATCAAATAACCCCATTACATTTTCTTGCATAACATCTTGGGTTTTATTTATCCAGTTGCTGTCGGTAAGTAGATCTTTTGATACTTCATTTGCCATTTTTATGCCCTTGCTATATCTTTTTTATACACTTTTGTTGATATCAGTGTTTTTCCATTACTCAATGGCTCTATATTTTTTACTCTTTTAATTTCTATCTTTTTATCATTTTCTATAACTATTTCTGTTGTTATCTCTTCTTTAAAATGGGGACTTTTCATTTCTACTACATATTCTTCTGTATGCTGATCATCTAATATATCAGTATTATTCTTGTTTGTTAGTTTGTTTTTATAGACTTTTTTATCATCAAGTCCTAAAAAATTTAAAAACTCACTTAGCATTTTATCCCCTTTAAATTTGGGGCTTTCGCCCCACCTATCCTAAGTTTCATACTTGCCTTATCTTTCCATGCCTTTATCTTGCTTTTTAGCCCTTGTTTTTGGCTTTTCTTTTGACATGTCTAGTTGTGCTGGATTGTAGTAATCAATGCCTTTATTTTGTGCTATGGTTAAGTGATTTAGTTGTTTTTCTAAATTTCCACTTATTCCTAGATTTTTACCATAATCAACTTTTATTTCATACGGTTGGGTTTTGGCTTGTTCTCTATAATTTTGGATTGCATTTAAATCTCTTTCTTTGATTTTTGTTTTATCCAAATCATCAAACTGACTTACATGGTAAAGAGTTTTGGTTTCCAATCTTGGCTTTATTGGAATTTTTTCCTTTACTGTATACTCTATTGGCTTACCAGTTTGTTTGCTGATTACTTCGTTTCCAGCCTTATCTTTTACAAATGCTTTTATTTCTTTACCATTCTCGTCAAGTTTTGGTCTCATTTCATAATCAGCAATATATAGCATTTTAACACCTTCAACTCTTGCGTCTTTACCATTTTTAGTCTTTTGAATTTCCCCAGTTTGTTCGTCAACTTTGTACTTTAATGTTCCACCCATCATGTTACCTTGTTCCATAGTCACAAACTGAGCTTTTTCATATCCCTTTATTGCCATTTCAGCTCTTAAAAGCATACTGGTCTCTCTTGAATATGTTTTGCCTGTTGAAGCGTTGTAAGGTATTGTGTTATCAACTTCTTCTTTGGTCATATTCTTTTGCCAATCAGCTTTTCCAGTTTTATGTGCTTCAAATAGCTTATATTTTGCATGTTTATCAAAACTCTCTTTTTTTTCAGCATTGGTCATTTCTTCCCAGCTTTTTCTTTTTGCATTTGCCATTTTATTTCCTTTACATCTGTTATTTACTCATAACTTTTGGGCTATGAGTCTGTGTTGGGTTCGTCGTAATCTTCTAAGCTTTGATTGGTTTTATTTAAATAATCCCACTCTTTGCTCTCTTCATCGCTGATTTCAAACTCACCATCTTCACTTTCTTCAAATTCCTTAGCAAGATGTTTTTCATACTCTTTGTATGCTTTTTCTTGCTCTAGTTTTTCTTTGTAAGTCATCTCTTACTCCTTAGGATAGATTTTAGAGTTTTTAGACTCTAATCTAAATTTTAAATTTTGTATTAAAACTTAGATTAGAGTATTTTTACTCTTTTGTTTTATTTTCTAAGCACTCTAATGCATAAATAACATTATCAATCGCCATGTCCATAAGCTGATAGTCATCTTTGTTTTTAAATTTTAAATTTCTTAGTTCATTTATTTCCTTATAAATTTCAATAAATAAACTTTCAATTTGACTATCTAAAATGTTTTTAATTTGTGTTGTCATTATTTGCCCCTTTTCTCTAAATTTCACTTATTATTTTTATGCTATTATTCTTTGCATACTCCATCTCAGCTTTTATACCATCGCTATTTTTACTTTGTATTAAATTTGGTATATATATGATGTTGCACATACTTAATTCTTTAAAGCATAAATTCATCACTTCATCTCTTGGCATATCCTTATGCTCTTTACCAAATTCAATCACTGGACTAAAAAATATATAATCATCACCACTAAATCTATTCTTTGCCTTTTTTATCCCTTTTTTGGCTTCATTTATAACTTCATCTAGGCTAAAACCTTTTTTTAGCATTGCTTCGTAAGGTGAGGCTATATAAATTCGCATATTAATCCCTTTCTACTTTAATTTTTAAAGCTTTTAATAGCTCATCTCTTTGCACTTTTTTTCATCTACTTGGGTTGGCTTATTTTGTGCTACTTCTTCGTTTTGTGAGCTTATGGTTTCTTTTTCTGTCTCTTCTTTTTTGGTTGATTCGTTTTTGCTTTCTTCTTGTGGCGTTTCTTGATTTGTTTGGACTACTTTTATCCCATCAGCTCCATCCCATTGTTTTATCAAAAACCAATAAGGAACTTTTGCTTTTATTGGGAGTTTAAAAAAGCTTTTTACCAGTATTAAAATATCGCTACTATCTTGATTTTTTAAGTCTTGGGCTGTAACCAGCTTTTTACCTTCTTTGCTTTTTGAAATACTACTTTTAAACAGATCCATATTTCCTTGAGATTTGCTAATTTTTATATTAGTATAATCGCCTATTAATTTACTTGTATCTTCTGCATCTTTATCACTATTCATATTAAAAATAACTTGATATCCACTATTGTTTCTTACGATGTTCATATCATCTTCGCCGTAATATTTTTTGATTTGTTCATAGCTTTGAGTTACAAATACTGGAAGTAATCCATAGCTTCTGCATAGTGCAGGTGCTTCTAGTAAAAATGGCATTTTTCCAAATCTTACAAATTCATCTAAAAAGCAGTATATAAATTTATTAGGATCTTTATTTTCTTGTCCACTCATTAATTTTTTAAATAGTGTTTCTATAAAAATTCTAATTAATGGAGCTAAGATTTCCATATCTTCTGTTTGAACTACAACATACATTGAAAGCCTTTTTTCTCTTAAATCTTCAAAGGCAAAACTCATCTTACTTGTTGCACTTGCTACTTGTGGATTACTAAAAACTTTCATAAATGTGTCATATGTTGATTTAATACTAGCAAACTCATTTTCTGCAGCTTTTGAATAAGCTCTTGCTTGATTTCTTGTGGTTTCATCTATGCTTTCATCGAAGCTAGTTTGCTTTAACCAAATTTTAAAGGTATCTACATCATAATCTCGCTCTCTATCTTTTGTTGGATCATCTTCATCTATTTCTTTCATGGCTTCTTCGCCAAACTTTTCGTCAAGATAATCATAATAATCAGCTTTTGGAGCTTGTGCGAGTTGGGCTAGTGTGGTATGCTTATTTTTTTGCATAAAATACTCAGCAAAAAATACAAACATGGTTTTTGCAGATACTACCCAGTGATCATTTTCTTTCCCTTTTTCTCCTACGAAGATTGTAGATGCTATTTGCTCTGCTAATTTTTTTATATGGATGTATTGCATATCTTTTACAATTGAGTTATCAAATGGATTAAAAAATAGTGTATTATCCCAACTAAAAGGGGAGAAAAGCTGAATTTCGTTATTAAAGTATTTTTGTCTATACCCAGCTGTGTTTTCATATAACTCGCCTTTAATATCAAGTACCAAGCATGAATTTTCAACACTTAATAAATTCGGAATAATCATACCTGCAGTTTTACCTGAACCAGGAGGTGCGACTACTAGTGTTGATAGAGGCTGGGTTGCTCTTATAAATTTAGGATTTTCACTTTTTATATCCATACATCCAAGCACTAGCCCTTTATCATAGTTTATTTTCATTTTTTCGAAGTCATTTGGTGTAGCAAATCTAGCTGAGCCGTAGTTTTCATTGTCTGTTAAATATGGCATCATCCACCATACCACGCATATTAAAAACGGAGCTATCAACATTGAGAGTGCAACATATGCTTTTAATTTAAGCATTGGCTCTCCAATATTATTTAAAATTTTAAGGGCTACTATTGGGACATATTTTAGATCTGGGTTAAAAATAATTTTAACCATAGCTAAATATACAACTATGCCCATAATGATTGATGTAATAAAAATGACTATCCACTTTTTAGTGCTAAATTTCTGCTCGTCCATCATCTTCCCTTTCTTCTACTTTACTTGGGGTTTTTGTATGTTCTACATTAATTTCAATTTTTAGTGTTTTTACTTTCTCGCTTAATTCTTCAATCTTTTTAATTAGTTCTATTATGCTTTTTTCTAGATCTGTTTTTGCTTCTTCGTGTCTTATTATGTTTGCGTTTAAGTGATAGGCTATTTGGTTTATATTTGTTCCAATATGGGTAAATTCTTTTAAATATCCACTTATTATTTTGTTATTTGCTTCTATCTCTTTTAAATTCTCTATGTACTTATAAGTTTGGAGTAATTTTCTAACAACTGCGGATCTGCTTTGATTTCGCTCTTTTGCTAATCTTCTTAAGATTCTATCATCAGCTTGGGTTAGATATATAGCATGTCTTGTTCTTATCATGCACCAATCCTTTTTAAATCTTGTTTTAAATTTAAAATATCAGTTACTACTCTTGTATTTTTAACCCTAGCTATTTGTATAATATAATCTATTGCAGTTTCTATTAGGCTATCAATCATTTTATCATCTACGCTTGATAATCCACCACCTAGTATTATGTTTGTTTTTATAGCCTTTATTGCATCTCTTGGACTATTTGCATGTAGTGTGCTTAAATTTCCAGCGTGTCCTGTGTTATTCACTCTTAAAAATGAAAAAGTGTTTCTGATGTCAATTTCTCCTAAGAATAGTCTATCAGGTCTTAATCTCATAGCATTATCTATTGCTATTTGATAGCTATAAATTTCATTTGCTATTTTTGGAACTGCAAGTTGAGTTTTGTTTATATTTTCTACTTTTAACTCTTGACTATCTTCAATTGTTACTACTCTTTCATTTGGATCAATTTCACACATAAGCGAGTTTAAAAAGCTTGTTTTTCCACTTCCTGTTCCACCACTTAAAAGTACATTTTTCTTTTGTCTAATTAGCTCTTTTATTTTTTCATAATCCCATCCATCATTTTTTACTTTCTCGCTTAGGATAAAACTTTCTAATTTAAAATTTTCTTTACTTGGTATTCTTATGCATATTGCTATTTCACTATTGAATAGACTTGATTTATGTTGGGCTTGAACTCTATATCTTAAAAATGGATTAGGTAGTTCGCATGAGAGATGGCAATGTGTTTCATCAAATCTTTGATTTCTTCTTGTTGCAAGTTCTACTAGGAAATTATTTAGAAATTTTAAGTTAAGTTTTGGATCATTTACTATTTCCCAGTGGTCACCATAGTCTATATTTATTTCGCAAGGCTTATTAAAAATAAGCTCATTTGCTTTTAAATTTAGATATGGCTTTAATACTCCTAGTATATTATTAAGGATTACACTCTCACTCATTTGATTGCTCTTTTTCTTGGATTGGTTCTGTTAGCTTTTCTTTTTCAATAATCAAATTCTCAAGCTTGGTTTTTTCTTTATTATATGTTGTTTCTGCCTTTTTTGTAGCTTTTAGCTGGGTTGCTATTTTACTTAACACCTTGTCGTATGCTTTTTTGTTTTCTATTTCTTTTTCTATTTTGTTTTGTAAATCTTCAAATTGCATTTTTATTTCCTTTTGTTTTTTATTACTCTTCAAAGTATTTCATCAATACTTCTCCGTTTTTTGGTTTGCTAAACCACATATGATTTGTTGGCACTAAAAATACCCTACTACCACTTTGGATTTCAATTGTTGGTTTTATTTTGCTTTGTTGTTGTATCATGTCTTGGACTACTGTTCCTATATCGCTTCTTGAGTCTGAGTATATCTCTTGCGTATAAGAACTACCACCTTTATCAACCTTTGAAGCAATTACCAAAAGCAGTGCGTTTGTAAGTGTTGAGATTGTATAAGGTATGCCATATCTCTCCCAGTATTTATTGTTTACTGCCCCTATTGCTCCTGTCATTCCCATATTATCTGCTACTAATGCGTCTGTTAGTAAGATGTTAACACCTTGCGGTGTAATTATCTCTCTCCATCTAATTTCTAGTCTTTCGTGTCCTATTTCTGTATTGTTTTCATAAAAGCCTATAGCCTTACTTCCACGAGGTATCAATACAGCTCTACCCATAGTTGCATATATGTCTTGCTCTATTTGAGCAGTTACTATTCCGCTTAAATCACTACTTATAGCTGTTGTTAAAATTGCAGGTATCATTCGTCCAGCTCTTATTGTTCTGTATAGTCTATGTTCATTTGTGCTTATATCTATGCTTTGCTGATTAGAAAAGCCATCTACTCCATACTTAGAAGACGCTTGATCTGCATTTTTGATTTCATTGTTTCTATTGGCTAAAATTTGAGCTCTTAGTAGTCTTCTCATCTTGTTTTCGTATGCAGTTTGACTATCTATTTGCATAGATTGTTTTAAATTTGCTTGTTTTTCTATTAGCTCTTCTTCTTTTTCTTTAGCTCTTTGTGCCATTTGCTCTTGTTCGTTTGCTATTTGCTCTACTGATTTTGCGGCTTGTGGTAATTCATCTGCTTTTTGTTTTAAAATTTTGGTTAAATCTTGGCTTTCTTGGTTTGGTTTTCTCTTTCCAGCTTTATAAATATAATCATCAACTGGAAATTTTGAATTTTCAAAAAGATGGTTTAAGTCTTTTTCATTTTGTAAATTTCTTATTTGCTCATCACTTAGCTCTTCTGCAAAAAGGGGAAGAGATAACAAGATAAAAATGCTAAAAAACAGCCAATTTTTTCCCTTTTTCATCTAAAATCCCCTTAATTTTTTAATAGCTTCTTTTTGTTTTTCTTTGTTTGGTGTTAAAAAATTATCGTTTTTATTTTGGTTTGCTCTATTTAAGTTTTTTCTTATTTCCTTACGCTCTTTTTCTATTTTTGTTTCCTTTCGTCCTACACATATATAACTTTTTCCACTTTTAATTGTAAATCTAGGGCTTACTGTTTCAGCTACTATGTAATCTCCTATTACTCTTGTTTCTACTGGGCTATCTTGCAGATCAATTACTGCAAAAATTGCAGGAATTTGAGGCATTTCGTCTTTTGGGTATTTAAAATATGTAAATTTTTTATCATCAAAAATTTCAGCTGATAATAGCCACTCATTCTCTTTTTCGGCTTTTTGTACATATCCGCTATAAATATCGCTTTTTTTGATTTTAAGCTCTGCTATTCCATCTTTTATGATTTTATACTCATTACTTTCTTTTTCTATTTTTGCCTGTTTTATTCTTCTTGTCTCTTCATCTTTTATATATATTACAAAGTTTGGATCATTTGAATTTCTGTAATCTGTTGAAAACAGATAAAATGTATGAATTTTTCCATCTCTTGTAAAAAGTGTTAGACTTGTATCAATACCTATTAATTGTGGGATTATTGCTATTGCTTCTTCTTTGTTTGGCACAATTTCAGCTTTAAAGCCTGTTTTATCTCCAAGTATATAGTTTTCTATTGGGCTTTCAAATATAATCGTTGTTGCCATTGCGTGGCGTGTTCTTATTTTATGTGTTTTATTTGGTGTATAGTTTATTATAGATGTATTTTCATATCCACTATATTTTTTTGAGTGAAATTTCTTTTGTAGTGCTTTTAAGTCTTGAGTTCTTATTGCACTTTGCATTAGTTCTAACTCTTCTTTTCCATACTCTCTAGGTGGGGTTGCAACTGAGTTTTCAAAGTCTATATACTCTTCTTTTGGGATTTGTGAGTTTTCTTTTAAATTTGTTATTTGAGAATGCTCTTCTTTACCAAATAGCCCCAAAGGATTAACACCTACACTTTTTTGAACATTTTTATTTATATCTTTTGTTTTGTCATTAAATATGTTTTCTCCCATTCCTGCTTGTGTGTTTTGTTGCTCACCTACAAGCTCTTGAGTTTGCTTCATGATAGCTTTAACTTCATTGATTTGTTCTTGACTTAGCCCTTGAGCATTTAAATTTAAAGCTATAACTATAAATGTCATGAGTGATAATTTAACTATTCTCATTTTTTACTCTCTTCCATTATTTGCGTAACTCTATATTGACTAACTTTAAAACCTGTTGGATTTTGTATATTGTCCTTAAAATTTCCACTTTGATTTTCAAAGTCATACTCTATTGCACTTCTATACTTCCTATATGTCTTTTCAGTTTCTGATGGATTTGTGATTATTGCTTGAAAGTCAACCGTTGCTACTGTTTGGCTTAAAAGCGATACATTGATAATTTGAATATCCCTATAATAGTTTTTTGTGGTATAAATTGAACTTGGATCGGCTACTAGTGTTTGAAATGCTTCCCATACCTGTCTGCTACTTTGAACTCTTATTTCGTTGTATCTTTCTATATCATCGATTCTATTTATCATCTCCCTATTTTTTACATATCCAGCAAGAATGCTTTTTAATAGCTGTTCATCGCTTCTCACATTGAGATTTGTATCGCTCATTGTTACAAACCTGGAGTCTGCTTCACTAAATTTTAAAAGCACAGGTTTTGTCTCTTTTAGTGGTGTTAATAGTGCTATGGCAATTGATAGGCTTACACTCACTACTGATAGAGCAATTATGATGTAAAACATATATGCTTTTATATTTCGCTCCATTTTAAAAATAAAATTTGGGTCTACTTTTTTATCATCAAATGCCATTTTAAATCCTATTTTGAAAAATCACAATAAGCACAAGGGCTTATCTTTTCTATCTTGCTTGGCTTATTGGCACATCCGCTCATAAGCAGCATTAAAAACGCCATAACAACTACAATTCTACTCATTCTTTACCCCTTTTTAACTTGATTGTTCTAAGTATATTTTTCGCCAATGTTTTGGACTTTCTTCTTTAAGTTTTCTTATTAAAATTACATTATTTTTACTTGATGAGAATGCTTTTATATACTTACCAAGTCTTGATAAATCTATATTTAGCTTTGCACTTTCGTTTCTTAATTTCATATTTAAAAGAACTTCTCTTGAATTTGAGCTACTTTCATTTAAAAATTTAATCTCTGTTGGTGCTAGTCCTAGCATATTTTGCATTTCAGCTTGTGCTTCTGCATTATTTGTTGGAAAAATAATAAAATTTGCAATGTTATCTAAAAACGACGAGCCATTATCAATTTGATTAAATAGGCTTAAACTTTGAAAGCCCATGCACATTACTCCGCCTATTTTTCTAACTTCTAGTATGCTTTCAAGTATTTTTTCTCTCATTGTCTCATCTTGCAAATAATCTTTTAATTCATCTATAAAACAAAAAAAGCCCTTATCGCTGTTTTTGGCTTGATTTTTAAGCTTATGAAATATATAAATCGCTGTTAGGGCTGATATTTTTTTATTGGTTAGTATTCCGTCCATGTTTAAGACTGATAGCTGTTTGGTAAAATTTAGGGCATCTTCTTTGTTATCAAATATTGAGTCTTTATAGTTATCAAATCTTGTTTTTAGTCTTGATTTTCCATCACCATCAACTGGAAGTGAGTCGATAAAATCACTAAGAGTTATAATTTGATCTGACTCTTTCATTTCGTATAGCCTATCTACTGTGCTATTTATATCTTTTTTTTCATCATGCTCTTCAGGTTTAATTTCAGCCATAAATTTAAGCCATGTTTTTAAAAATTCTCTGTTTTCATTAGTGTCTTGAAGCGTGAATGGATTTAGTTTAAAGCTTTTACTCTCACTATCATGGTATTCTCCATCCATATAATTTGTAAAATTATTCATACCACGAAGCTTATCCATCGCAAAAATATTTATTGGATATTTAAATAAATTCGTCATTAAAAACTCAGCCAGTGTTGTTTTTCCCTTTCCAGTTCCGCCCATTATCATTGTATGTCCTGCTGGTTTGTCTCCGTCTGGCTGGAAGTGAAAATTGAATAAAAATGGCGTTCCATTGATATGTTTAAATGTAGTTACTGCTTCATCTCCCCAATCATTTTTATTAAAACCTGTTACTTCATTTTCAAAATTTGCTATTGTGGATAAATTGCTTATGTTTAAAGTCTTTTTTCTTGCATTTAAATTTCCCCTGCTAGGGAAAAAGCTAAAATATAAAGCCTTTTGATTGATAGTTTCTCTTACAACATTTAGTCCTTGATTTTCAAGTATGTTTTTTAATTCATTAGTTTTGTTTTCTAATTCTTTTAAATCATCGGCTAAGGAGTACACAGAAAAGCTTGTTTGAACAAGGTTTTCTCTATCTGCTTGAACTAGCTCCATTAGCTCATCAAGTTCTGCTTTTACTAGATCAACTGAGAATGTTTTTGTATCTTTTATTTTTTTAATTGCTTTTCTTTTCTCATAAGCTTTTAAATAAACCATTACCATAAATTCATTATCGCTCTTGATTAAATTTGTTGTAATTAGTGATTTTATTTGTTCTGTTTCATAAGCCTTTACACTTATAAACCTTGCGTATTTTACCGAACCATCATTTCTATAAAATTTTATATAATCTTTTTTAAATTCCACATATGAGCTTATATAACAATCTGTAATTAATTCGTTTGTGTATCTTAAGTTTGTATCTTTTGCGTTTGAGTACGTGGCATAAAAATTTAAAATTTCATCAGCACTCATTTGGCGTGGGCTATAAATTGATAAATAATTATTTATGTTTAAAAGTGTTTCATTTAATAGCTCCATTTTTTGCTTTAAATTTACACTCTCACTACTTTCACCATTTTCTTCAACAGTCATCTTTGTTTTAAAACTTTCAAGTACTCCTGTTATGTTTTTTGTGACTGTTGAGATAATCAAAAAATATCTGATAGAATAAATATCTTGATCTCTTTCCCATTTTTCTATTATCTCTTTTGCATATGGATTTATGTCTCTATCTTTTATCTTTTCTATCTGTTTTTTGTCTTTTTTAATTATTAGGTTAATTTCTACATCATTTTTTAGTGTCGTAAAAAACATTACACGATTAAGTAGATAATCAGTCTCATCATCTAAGCTAATTCCAGCATAACTTGTCCCCTTTAACTCTACTGCTATGCAAACATTTCCATCTTTTGTGATTATTACATCATCACCATATTTACAAGCAATATTATTTTCTTTTGCAAGTGTATAAATTTCAGGTTCTTTAAGCATAATTAATTTATCTGCTTTTTTATTTAAAAGATTGATTTTTAATAAATTTTCATCTGATTTTTTGAGATTATCTTTTATATCAGTTTCATTGCTGTTTATCTCTTTTAATATCTTTTCTTTTTGTTTTTTGTTTTTCCAGTCTTTTATTACATCAATTATTCCACGAGCCATGACTTAACCTATGCGTAAAATTTATTTTGAGGTATTTTCATTTTTGAGCCGATTATCTCATAGATATCTTCATCAAAAAATTCTAAAACAAAAAAGAAGCAATAAGCAATTGCTACAGCAACTAATGAATATAAAATAAGAATAAACCAAGCTATAAACCCAAATATTATTAAAATAAATAAGCTTGTAGTTGTTAGTCCTGCTATTTTTGTTTTTTTAGTTAGATCCATATAGCAATTAGTTACTATCATTTTTTATTCTTTTACATTGCAGCTGCAGATAGTCCGTAAACAATACCAATAATTACTAATGCACCAAAGATAAGCTTTGCATGATTTTTTAGAGCTTCAACATTAAAAAATGCAGTTAAAAGCAATATAATTATCCAAAGCACACCAAAGACAATTGATACTGTATTGATTATACTCGCTAGGCTACTACCTGCTTCTGTGATTTGTTCGTTTGCGGAAGTTGTTAGCGTCTTTAAAATATTTGTACCGCCACCACCTGCTGGAGCACTAAAAAGAAATACAGGAGAGCAAATTAAAAACAAATACAGCCTTTTAATTATTTTTAACATTTTTTTCCTTTAAATTTAAATTTTAATTAGCACTATATCAAATTCATTAAAGGGACATTTTGTAATTTAAATTTTTAAAAGTGTGATTTAATCGTTGTTTCAAAGATTGCTTTTATTTTTATTTAAGATTTCATTTACTTTTTAATTTTTTTGATTTAATTAGCTTATCGATGTTTGCTTGAAGTTTTTTAAAAATTTTCCTTTTACAAAATGTTCCGATACAATTTTTCATATTTTTTAATTTTTTTCTTACTTTTTTTATTTTACTTAGTTTTAAATTTTTTCTCATATTTTATTTTTTTTCATATCTTTTCAATTTTTCATAGCTCTTTTAAAGTTTTTACAAATATATTTTTGTTTTTTCTAATTTTTTTTAAAAATACTTTGATTGCTTAAAAATAAAAAGCACAACTTTTTATTTTATTTTTGAAATTTGCTAAAATTTCAAAAATCAGTCATAAATGCCTATTTTTAGGCGTTTATGCTAAAAAGCGACATACAAAGGGGGTTATCCTGCCTTACTTCTGCTTTTATCTTTTTTTAACTTTTTCTACGCTAACATTTTTTACAAATAAATTTTTTGTTTCAAATTTTTATTTTTATTTTTTGGAGAATTTTTTGAGTAGTATTGATTGGAATAAATATTTTGATGAGTTAAAAGCTATAAGAGCTGGTCGGACTAAATTTACAAAATCTGAACATAAAAATGTTTCTTTTGGAAGTGGTGGAGGATTTTCTAGAACTCATATTAATTTTTCAAAAAATAAATTTTCTAAACAATCTGTTTTGAAAATGATTTCAAATTTACCACAAACTTCTATAAAAAGATGCATTGATTATGCTTTAAAAAATTCACTTGATGGATATGCTATAAATGAAAAAGGGGAGAGAGTAAGCAGTGATGAAGTTATGGCTGAATGGAAAAAAGATTTTGGAAAAAATCAACACTCAAAAGATGCATGGCATTTAATGTTTTCTATAAAAGAGTCTTGCAGTG